>DCGO01000004.1 GCA_002314605.1 Lentisphaeria bacterium UBA1776
TTACTTGACAAAACCTATCATAGAAAGGAGATTGTCTGTCCCGCAGCGGTGTCGGAATCATGCCGATTGCTGATGATGAAGGGGGTCATGGATTCCACATGGCCGTCCAGCATGGCGCAGTTGAATTTTCCGTTGACCAGTCCCAGGGGGTTGGAGTTGCCGCTCCGGGCGTCTCCCGCGCCGTGAACATACCGCGGGGTCCAGTAGTTCGTGTGGACACTGCCGCCACCGTCCAGGACCAGCAGCACCGAGGAAGCCGAACGAACACTGCTGGTTTTGTGCCACAGGGTGGTCGCCCCGCTGTCGGCGGTGCCGGAGAGGGCTTTGTTGGTGCCGTACCAGCCGCCAATGTAAGCACCATTCGCATTGGAACCGGGACAATACCAAACCCCTTTGGTCAGTGCTTTCTGCGTGGTCGAGTCATAATAGAATTTCAGGGACCCTTCCACATTGGAAAGGATCTGATTGTAGTATTTGGATTCTCCGGGCAGTTTGGAGGGGAGGATCCACTCCCCGTAACTGTCCGTGTACATGGCCGCTCCCGTGGCGATCTGCTTCAGATTGGAGGCGCAGGCGGCGTTCTTCACTTTTTTCCGGGCATTGTCCAGTGCCGGCAGAAGCATGCTTGCCAGGATCGCGATGATGGCGATCACCACCAGCAATTCAATGAGCGTGAAACGTTCCCTGAATTGCAGTGTTGAAATGGAGCGGCGGGAGGATACGCAATGTTTTCTCTGCATTTTTGAACTCTTTTCCAACATTAAACCTTGAACGTCAACCCTGTTACGGCAGTCCGACCGGCTGTTCCGGTTGATTTTTCCACTCCATGTAGCGCTTTCGGAGGTGACCTGCCGACGGCCACAAGGAGTACGGACTCATGAAATGGGAATACTCGAAGGTGATGGCTTCCCGGATTCCCGCTTCCGCCGCCGACTCCAGCTTGCAGCGCATGGTGTTCCAGTTGATGGGGGGAAACCGGAAGGGCTTGTCCCTGTCAAAGGATTCGCAGTTCATCCAGACCTTGATCCCGTGCTTTTCCCCCAGTTCCTTCATGATCCGGCAGATCTCCCCGAAATAGAGATACGGGATGTAGCCGTCCTGAAAAGCCAGAATGTCCACGCCGCCTGCAAGGCTGCGGAACAGCTTGTCCCACTCCTCCCGGAAGAGACTGAAATCCATGGGGGGCTCCATCCATTCCGGAATGTGTCCGCCTGCATTGCGGGGAACATCCGGCAGCAGGGAAATGTAGGGGGAGACCATGATTGGTTTGTTTCCGGAGATCTTTTTGCAGTGACTCGCAAGTTTCAGAAAAATCTCCGTTTCCCGGGCTTCGCACCGGCCGATCTCTTTGGAGAAATACCATCCGCCGAACGCCGGGGACCTTTGGCCGTAATGCTCCCAGATCTCATCCGCCACGGTTTTGTCAAAGTCAAGATCATTGAAATATTCCCCCCTGGTGTTGTGCCCGACATAATTTCCCGGCCAGAATTCCATGCCGTGTTTTTCCGCAAGCTGAAGAAACAGCCGGATGAAATCCTGATGGACCGGATAGGTTTTCCTTTTTTGCGGAATGAACCGGGAGGGATACGCCAGAAACCGGTTGAAGCCCGCCCGGATCATGAAGACCCGCTTGATCCCCATCTCCCGCATGGAGGCAAAATCCCGGTCCCACTCCTCCGGGCCCCAGTTGTTCGAAGGAATATCCGTGGTGATCTCATCCAGAAACGTTCCGGTGATGACAATGTTGTGTTCCATGCCTTTTTTCCTTATTTTTCCGGATTTCTCCGGGTGTAGAATCCCTGGACGATCATGGTGACGTCAACGGTCGCCGTTGGAGTGAGCCGCTGATACGGGGTCATCTCATTCCAGAGATCATCCAGAGCGATTTCCGCCATACAGGTGCTGTAGTCTCCGGCACCGTAGTACACGCGGATCACGTTATTGTCTTCAAGGATGGCGCCGCAGGGGAAGATCACGTTCTCGCGCCAGAAGAGTTTCATATTTCCGGTTTCATACGAAGTTTCCGGAACAAGCAGCGGCTTGCGGGTCATGGCAAGCACCTTGAAGGGATCGTCCGCATCCAGCAGAACGGCACCCATGGTGTACCGTGAGGTCCAGTGGCATTCCCTGGGCTTCGTGTAAAAGACATCCCGGGCGGGATCGTCGTCGACGGAGTGGAAGAAAAGAACGTATCCGCGGTCCGTTTTCAGCGGAGGCGCCCCGGCCCCGATCTTGAACGTGGCAAACGGAACGTCCTCCACGCCCAGAAGCAGTTCCGATTCCCCCCAGTGGATCAGGTCTTCGGAATAGGACATCCAGATATCCATCACGGGACGTCTGGTCATAGGACGCTCCATGCGCCAGTATTTTCCACGGATCCTGCCCGGACAGAGGACCATGTTGCGCTGAGCAGGGATCCCCAGGCAGGTCACCTCAAAATCATCACCGCCTTTCCATTCCGCAAAACCGGGACGTTCCCCATGTTCGCAGTTGTAGCAGAAACTGAGATACAGCTTGTCCTCAAGAACGGTCAGTCTTGCATCATTGACCCAGTCGAGTTCCTGTCCCTTCCAGTGGAACTTGATCGGCTGTTCGTGGGACACCCAGTGGATGCCGTCTTCACTTTCGGCCAGTCCGGTTCCGGAAAATTCCGGCCCCAGATCCTTATCGTGATTGGTGAACCGGTCGTAACGGTACGCCATGTAGTAGCGTCCCTTGTATTTGGCGGTACCGGCATTCATCGCCAGGTCGCAGGGGAACGGGACCTGAGCGGCCGTCAGCACGGGATTCCCTGCAAACCGTTTGATCGCAGGGGATGATTTCAGAGGTCCGACAACACCTTTGTTGTAAAATGGAAAAATGCCTGACATCGCGGTATGTCCCTTTTTTACTTTCTGACCGGAGAAGCGTCCATCTTCTTCAGTTCAAGCTTGTCGTACCAGATGGTGCCTTCGGCGCCGCAGGAGAGGATGAAAGCGGTCGTTTCCTCCTTGAAATTTTTGGTGTTGATGACACCCTTGCCCTCACGCCAGTCGAAGGTGCCGGTTTCCGGATCGTTTTTTGGGGAACAGGTGATCCGCTGCCAGTGTTTTCCGTTGTTGACCATGATTCTGCCGCCTTTGCTCGATCGGCCAGACCTTCGCCCTTTACCGAGAAGGTCAGCACATACTTTGCATTCGGTTCCAGCTTGACGACGGTACGGAGCATACCCTTCTTGCCCACGCGGATACTGTGATCTTTGCTCACTTTGCACTGATTGTCGGCGGCAATGACCTTCTTCTGCCCCGCCTCCATTTTTGCCAGCGCCTGGTCAAAATTCAGTTCCTGCCCGGATACGGACAGCATGGCGGCGGCGAAGAGTGCGGTGACCATGGTAGTCTTTTTCATCATCAGATCCTTTCCTTATATGGTGGGTTTTATTGACCGGATCCGCCAATGGCGGACCGCATTTACTTCAACGATTCAAGGCCTTTATCAGTTCTTTGTACTCCAGTTCGTGGGGCAAAATCCCCCCGTCTGCGCAGAGGGCCGCGGCGGTCCCTGCCGCTTCCCCGGTCATGGCGGCCGCCGGGATCACCCGGAAGATCTCCCAGGCAAAGCCTCCTGCCCCCATGCACCGCCCTGCCGCCAGCAGGCCCTTGAGATCCCGGGGGATCAATGATTCATAGGGGGCCTCCCAGCCGGGATCGGGCCGGTACCAGTTGGCCGCCTTGCCGACGGGATGGTCAAAATGTTTCTCAAGATCCGTTTCCGAGAGATTGTACAGGGCATCGATGTGGGCGATCTTGCGGATCTGGGGCATGGCCGGCAGGTGGACGGGATAATTCTTTTTGCGCTCTTCCCGGGTGAATTTGTCGTAGCGCTCCCGCATGAGGCTCCAGCACCGGCGGACAAATTCGGTGGTCTTTCTCCCATCGTATTCCGGCTCCATTGCATAGGCTTCGGTATGTTCCCCGTAAGGCTGGATATGCAGAGATTCCGTAAAGTGGAAAAAAGACGGGTCTTCCGCCATTTCCATCATCCACGGCGTCACATGATTGACTTCGGAAAGGACCTTCGCCCCGGCAAGTTTTGCCGCCAGCGCACAGCCGGTGGCATCCACGAAACATTTTCCGGAAATACGGATCAGGCCGGAGTTGTTGAAGACGTCCACCGACGCGATACGGTCTCCGTCCCGCTCCGCGCCGATGACGGCGGTGTCAAGCCACAGCTCCGCCCCGGCTTCCATCAGCATCTTGTCCAGCGTCAGGGTGAACCCCGCCGGGGAGAAACAGCACCGGTAGCGGTCCCCGGCGATTCCGGAATTGCCGCCTTTGGGGCCGCCCC
>DCGO01000086.1 GCA_002314605.1 Lentisphaeria bacterium UBA1776
CTGCCTGATTTTTCAAGTGGCAATGACAAAATTTTCCCCTACCGGAAATACGCCCGTATCGGAAAACTAAAAGTTACGGATAAGAGAAAGCCCGGACAGGCAGGCATCACATCCCTGCCGGACCGGGCCGAAGGTGCAGCATACCGTGCAATCAGGGTTCTCTGGCCGTTTCGTCCAGAGCCTTGATCAACGGATAGAGAACGTATTCGATGACCCGGCGGCGGCCGCACTTGATCTCGCACTGGGTCTCCATGCCGGGGATCAGGCGGAAATTGCTTTTCACACCGCGGAGTTTACCGCTGATGACCAGTCTGGCCCGATAGTATTTCTGCTTGGAGGGACCTTCGGAGCGCTCCAGCGTGTCTTCGGAAATATTGCGGACCTTGCCGTCCAGCGTACCGTGTTTCTGGAAGGGATAGGCCGTAAGCTTGACACGGGCCATGGCACCGATCTTCACCTTGCCGATGTCCTCCGGACGGATCTCACCCTCCAGCTCGATTTTGCCGTCCAGCGGGATCAGCGTGATCAGCGCCTCCGCCTCGCGCACGGCGGAACCGGGGGAGAAGGCAGCGATCTCATGGACCACGGCAGTACAGGGAGCACGCAGATAAACATATTCCAGAAGCTGAGCCTGTTTCTCGTATTCCTTGCGGGCGGAAGACAGGTTCCGCTCCACCGAAACCATATCCTCGGAGATCTGTTTACGCCACTCCTGGATGAAGGAGTTCTTGTCGGCAATGGTGCTGCCGCGGCGGTGTTCCAGTTCCAGGAGATCGTTGCCGAGCTGATCCACGGCAGCTTCCATTTCCATACGGGTAATGGACATTTCGATCAGCTCCTTCAGTGAAGCGGCCTGACTGCGGGCAAGAGTTTCATACATCTTTTCCAGTTTCCGCACCGCCGCCAGACGTTCCTGCTGTTTCCGCAGATTGTCCTGCTTGTTCTTTTTGGACGCGGCGATCTGTTTCAGAGCTTCCTCAAAATAATTGATCTTTTCCTGATAGTACGCACTCCGCCGCTGGAAAATAGACCGCTGCCAGCGGGAGAACTGCTCATCGGTCCCGGTATAAGTCTTGTCTTCAAATTCCGCCTGCAGCCGGTACAAATGGGCTTCCATCGCCACGATCTCATTGCGGATCCGGTCTGCCTCGGCCTTGTTGATTTCCGGGTCAAAAGTGATCAGGATCTGATCTTTCTGAACCACATCGCCGATTTTTACGTTGATCTTCTTGATGACCGTCCGTTCCAGCGGTTTCATGATAATGGTCGGCAGGTCCGTCACCAGCTTGCCGCCCCCCTGCACCACCATGTCGGTTTTTGCGAGACACGCCCAGAGAACGGCCAGGACCAGTGCAACGAAGGGAAACCAGATGCCAAACTTGATGGCAAGGGGAAGACGCTGATTTTTGATCTCCAGCGCATCGTTCTGAAACGCGATGATCTCCCCCGGCATTTTGGGCTTGTTGAACCGGGAAAAAAAGGCGCAGACCCGCTGATCCAGCATGGTCCAGTATTTTTTGACAAAACACTTCAGATCCTCCCGGTTTTTTTTGACCCGGGAAATGAATTCAGCCTTGTTCATGATCAATCCTCCACACTCATCTGCTGCTTCCAGAAATCCTGGTAAATGCCGGGCCGCGCCACCAGTTCCTTATGGGTTCCGGTAGCGGAGATCCTGCCGCCGTCGATGACCACAATCTGATCTGCATGGCTGATAATGGAAAGCCGGTGAGAAACAATCAGCACCGTGCGGCCCCGGGCAATGGCCTTCAGATTGCGGCGGATGACCTCTTCGCTTTCCGGGTCGAGGGCACTGGTGGCCTCATCAAAAATCAGGATCGGCGGATTCGTCAGAAGCGCACGGGCAATGGCCAAACGCTGTTTCTGTCCGCCGGAAAGGTTGGCGGCATTCTCCTCCAGCATGGTATCATACCCTTTGGGGAGCTTCTGGACGAACTCATCGGCACCGGCAAGCTTGGAGGCATAGATAATCTCTTCCAGTCCGGCGCTCTGCTTCGGCAATGAAATATTCTGCCGAACGGTTCCGCTGAAGAAATAATTTTCCTGCAGCACCACGCCGATATTGCGGCGCAGATGGTTCTTGTCCAGCTCCCGGATGTCAATCCCGTCAATTTTGATCACCCCCTGCTGAACGCTGTAAAGTGCCTGCAGAAGTTTGGTGACGGTGGTCTTGCCGGAACCGGACCGGCCGACAAAACCGATGGTCTGTCCGGGTTTGATGCTCAAAGAAAAGTCCGAAATGACCATGGGCAGATCCGGACGATACCGGAAAGATATATTCTCAAAATCCACCGCGCCCCTGATGGGATTGCGCACCCCTCCTCCCATGGGTTCCGGAGGAGTATTCATGACCACGCCCAGCATCCGGACAGAAAGGGCGATCTGCTGATATTCATGGATCAGCCCCACCATCTTCACCAATGGCCCGGTGACCCGGCCGGCCAGCATCTGAAAAGCGATCAGGGCTCCGATGGAAAGCGTGTGTTCAAACACCATGTGCGCCCCCACCCAGATCACGCAGATGGTCATCATCATTTCCAGCATCTGACTGATGCTCTGGGCGGTCATGGAGATCTTACCAACCCGGAAATAGGACTTGATGGCATAAGCCGTGGAGTCATCCCATATTTTCCGCTCCACCGGTTCCAGCGCCAGAGCCTTGACCGTTTTCACCCCGTGGATGGATTCCACCAGCATGCTCTGACGTTTTCCTTCGGCCTGATACAGCTCATCCAGCCGACGCTGGAAGGGCTTGATGAGACAGGCAATCACCAGTGCCATCAGCGCGGAGAACCCCAGCACGATCAAAGTCAGAACCGGACTGTAAAGAAGCAGGAACGGGACAAAAATGCACAGGGCAAAAATATCCAGGATCGTAAAGAAAAGGTTCCCGGAAAGAAATCCCCGGATCTTTTCCGTCTGCTGCATGTGCTTCAACAGCACCCCGGACGGAACACGGTCAAAGAAATCCACCGGAAGTTTCATCAGGTGCGTAAAAGTCTTGGTAGCGGTGGAAATGTCGATTTTGTTGGTGGCAAAGAGGAGCAGATAGCTGCGCACAAAATTCACCAGCGCATTGAAGATCACCACCGCAAGGATCCCGATGCCAAGCACGTTCAGAGTATTGTAGGCCTGGTTGACCAGCACCTTGTCCACAACGATCTGGAAGAAGAGCGGGATTACCAGTGAAAAAACCGTCAACATGACCACCATCAGCGCGATCTCGCCGAAAATCGCCCGGTTTTTGATGAACTCAGGAATGAACCAGCGGAGACTGAAGGGCTGATTTTCGTCCGAAAGCCTGTAAAGTTTTTTCAGCAGAATGACTTCCCCTGAATATTCCTCCTCAAACTTCTCCCTGGTATAAAAGATGAAACGGTTCGGGGTATTGTACTGATCCGAATCCGGCTCCACCATGACCGCTTCGGGCTCCTTGTCCGGGACAGCCCGGAAACCGCACAGGACGGCGTATTTGCCGTTTTTTTTGACTGCAATGCAGGGAAACACGGAACTGCTCTGCTGCAGTTTTTCCCAAGTCAGCCGGACACGGCGGCTCTTGAACTGGTAGTTGGAGGCGATCTCCCGGAAAAGGTTTTCCTTGACCTCTTCCTCGCCCACCGCATATTCATGCATGATCTCGCGAATGTCGGCGTGAACATTATGATGCTGGGCCAGCAGAACAAAACAGGTCAGACGGGTCTGCTGCCGGGAATCCACCTGAGCAAGGTTGCGGAAAATGAGTCCCTCCCCGCTCCATTTGTCAAGCAGTTCTTCCTTTTTGACGGCAATCAGCTTCTGCCCGGCCGCAGGATCCACAATCTGCAGTTCATCCGAACCGAACTGACGGGTATCAAAAACCAGCACCCAGCCGCCGTTTTTCAGCTGAAGCAGCGCCGGACCGGAGTAAACGCTGAAATCCTCCACCGTGTGAACCGGCTCCGGCCGCATCTGCTGCTCACCGGAAAGCCTGGACAATACAGAGGAAGGCTCCTTCTGGTATTCCGCCAGCAGCTCATTGGTGATCAGTGCGGCAAAATTGACGGCATGCCGATACTTGCTGAACAGAAGCTGAAGCGCCTTCAGTCCAGTCTGTCCTTGGTCAATAGCCATAAAATACCTTTCATTGGCAAAAATTAACACTCTGAAACCGTTCCGGACAACCATTTCCGGACTCTTCTCACTCACTGTTAAAGAAGCCCGGGTCAACGGCCATTTCATGTAATATACACCCTGCAGCGCAAATTTCAAGGCTGACGTTCTGCAATCAGAGTTCATCAACATTTCCGTGGGAAAACAGCGATTCGACTTTGCATTTCTGAAAAGTCCGTGTAGATTATTTCGGAGAGTCTTTTCAACCATGGAGAATCAACATGAACAATATTGACTGTTTTGATGCCGCCGCCCGCAGGGAAACCCTCGAAAATGCGCTGGGTCCGGTGGTTTTCAACATGCACTGCCACAGCATCTTTTCCTACAATGGTTACGGCTACTCTCCAACCCATCTGGCGCTGCTGGCAAAAACTTCCGGCTGGCGTGCCGTTGGACTGGTGGATTTTGACGTGCTGGACGGGGTGGATGAGTTTCAGGCAGCCTGCCGCCGGGCCGGGGTTCGCTGCACCGCCGGACTGGAAACCAGGGTATTCATCCCGGAACTGGCGGACAAGGAAATCAACTCCCCCGGTGAACCAGGGATCGCCTATCACCTGGGAATGGGGTTTTCTTCCGGCAGGGTACCGGATGCGGCCCGGCCCTTCGCCGAGGAGTTGCGCAGGAAGGCCGCGGCCCGGACCCGGACACTGGTGGAAAAAGTCAATACCGTCCTCCCGGAAATCGCGCTGGACTTTGACGCGGTGGCCAAAGAATTCACCCCTGCAGGAAACGTGACCGAGCGACATGTCTGCTGCGCCTACCGGATGCAGGCGGAAAAGAAAATCTCCGATCCGGCCGGATACTGGCAGGAAAAAATCGGAGCCTACGAATCCGATCCAGCCAGACTGGAAGCAAAGATCCGCTCCAAACTGATGAAGCGCGGCGGCGTTGGCTATGTACAGCCGGACCCGAAAAATTTCCCGCTGCTGGAAGAGCTGAACCGCTTTATCCGCCAGTGCGGAGCCGTGTCCACCATGGCGTGGCTGAACGGCAAGTCCGCCGGAGAAGCGAATCCGGGTGCACTGCTGGATCTCCACAGGAAATACGGCTGCGGTGCGGTCACGCTCATCCCCGACCGGAATCTCCAGACGGTGCCGGAGCTGGATGCTTTCGTTGCTGCCGCTGCGGCCCGGAATCTCCCGCTGCTGGCCGGAACGGAGATGAATGCCCCGGGGCAGAAACTTGCCGATGACTTCACGGTACCGGCACTGGCCAAACATCTGGCTGCATTTGCCTCCGGCGCGGATGCATTTGCCCGCTGACGGACAGAAGATTTCAGATCCCTTTGGATGAAACGGCATGCCCATGGCGGCACTTTGGAAACACTTGAGAAATTTTGACCCCGCGCTGGCGGACTGCATCACCGATATGGAACTGCTGATGCGGAACCTTGCCAAAGCGATCATTGCCAATTCCGGTCAGATGCTGGTAACGGCCGTTCTGGTGATTGTTGTCACCGGACTTTTCGGCGGTATGATCGTGAGACGGCTGAAACAGCCCCTGATCCTCGGCTATATTCTGGCCGGAGTCCTGGTGGGGATCCTTTTCAAAGCAGGATTCGGCCTTGCCGCCAACAATGCGCTGGACTCTCTGGCCAACATCGGGGTCGCGCTGCTGCTCTTCGCCATGGGGCTGGAATTTTCACCGAAAGACCTCCTCCCCATCCGGAGAATCGCCGTATGGGGGACGCTGGCGCAGGTTCTCTTCACCATGATCACCGCCGCATTGCTGGCATGGCTGCTGGACCGGCGGAACGGCTGGTTCCCGAACTGGCCCGCCCGTATTGTCTTCGGGATTGCTTTTGTTTCCACGAGCACTGCCGTTATATTGAAGACCCTCACAGGCAAGGGCATGAACAACGCCCTGTCCGGCCGGGTCATGATCGGCATGTCCATTGTGCAGGACCTTACGGTCATCCCGCTGATGCTGCTGGCAACCCGCATGGGAGAATTGTCCAATGGCGCAGGTCTGGCACTGCGACAGCTGATCATCGGCGGAACCGGTATCCTGCTGATCCTGCTGGCGGGCAAGCGGTTTCTGCCGCTCCTGCTCAAACGGGCGGCCAGTCAGGGGGTCCGGGAGCTCTATCTTCTGGCGGTGATCGTCACCGCGCTGGGTACCGGATACGTCTCCGAATGGATGTCGCTTTCCTTTTCCTTCGGCGCCTTTCTTGCTGGAATTGCCCTGAGCAGTTCCCCTTACGGGAAAAAAGCGCTGACGGAACTGATTCCGGTACGGGATCTCTTCGCCATGCTTTTTTTTGTTTCCATCGGCATGATGCTGGATGTGGATTACCTCTTCAACAACTTCCTGCTGGTGACCTCACTGGTCGCAGCGACGGCGCTCTCAAGAACACTGGTACTGGCGGCAATCACCTGGGCAGGAGGCTACAGGAACGTGATTCCGCTGGCCATGCTTTTCGGCATGGTCCCCACCTCGGAAATGGCCTTTGTCGTCGGGCGGCTCACGCTGGACGGAGGCGTCATCAGCCACGCGGCATACTCCCTCATCCTCTGCATTACGGTCTGCACCATGATCATCGGACCTGCGGTGGACAGTCTGACGGCTCCGGTCTATGATCTGCTGAAACATTCTTTCGGCTCCAAAAAAACGAAAGACGACATTGCCCTCCCGGACCCGGATCTGAGCGGGCATGTCATCATTTCCGGCGGCAGCCCCATCGGCAGAGAGGTCGCCCGGCTGATGCGACAGTGGGAACAGCCCTATATCCTGATCGAACCGAAATACCGGGATTTCCAGCTGGCGGAAAAAGAACGTTTGAGCGTCATTTACGGGGATCTTCCCCACGAGGTGATCCAGCAGGCGGCGGGACTGGCTTCCGCCCGGATCCTGCTGGCCACCTCTTTCAACCCGGAGGAAAATCTGACAGCCATCCGTGCCGTAAGAAGCGTCCGTCCGGACCTCCCGGTCATTTCCCGAGCCGGCTCTCCGGAGGAAGCCCGGCGACTTTTGCCCCACCGGCTCAACGGGATCATCCAGCCGGGATTTGAAGAAGCGCTGGAAATGTCGCGCCGGGCGCTTCTGGGAATGGACGTGAGTGTCGGCACCATCCAGATGGCGCTGGATCAGGCGCGTATCGATCACTATCAGGATCACGATGGGGAACCGCTTTCGGAGATCCAGCTGGAGACTTTCCGCTCCATCATCTTCTGGATCCGGCTCCCTGACGGCTGTCCGCTGGAGGGAATCAGTCTGGCGGAAGCCGATTTGCGGCGCCGCACCGGCGTGCTGATCGTGGCCGTTCAGCGGGACGGGAAACTCATGCGTAATCCGACCGGGGAATTCCGTATGCAGTCCGGGGACATGCTTGCCGCGGCCGGAGACAGCGAAGACTGCCGGAAACTTGAAGAGCTTCTGATCCCGTCCGGAACGGCACAGAATGCATAAGAGGCCCCGCGTTCTGCCGTCCTCGGAAGTCTGAAGCTGCAGAAAGCGGTGGGAAAAAATTCTTTCCCGTTCTGGAATGGGAACTCTGCCGCAGCTTTTCCCGACGGGAGTTTCCCTCTCCCCAAAAAAGAGCGTCAGCGGCCGGCAAGAATTTTTTCCACGCCGGCAAGCTTGACAGACAGACAGAAGATCTCCATGGCAGGTTTCAGTTCCTCCAGCGTCGGGAAGGACGGGGCGATCCGCAGGTTCCGGTCATTCGGGTCCTTTTTGTACGGGAAGGTCGCACCGGCCCCGGTGAATTTCACGCCGGCATCCTGAGCCAGACGCACCGTTTCCCGGGCGCAGTGATCCATGGTATCCAGTGCAACAAAATATCCGCCGTCCGGCCGGGTCCAGCCGGCCAGACCGGTGCCGCCCAGCTCCCGCTCGAGAATCTCCAGCACCATGTCGAATTTGGGACGCAGAGCCGCCGCAAGGTTGCGCATGTGGGCGCGCACCCCTTCCGCACTGCCGAGAAACTGCAGTGTCCGCAGCTGGTTGACCTTGTCATGGCCGATGGTCTGAACGCTCATCCGCTTGCGGATATCCAGGATATTGGCCGGACTGGCGGCGACCATGGCCACCCCTGCCCCCGGAAACGTGATTTTGGATGTCGAGAAGAAATAAAACGGACGGTCCGGATTTCCGCCTGCCTCGCAGGCACCGAAAATATCCTTGAGTTGGTGTTCCCTGTACAGGTGATGCACCCCGTAAGCGTTATCCCAGAAGATCCGGAAATCCGGCGCGGCGCACTTCATGGCCCCCAGCCGGTCCACCGTCTCAGCGCTGTAACAGATTCCCTGGGGGTTGGAATACAGAGGCACACACCAAATCCCCTTGATCGAGGGGTCCTCTGCGACCAGTTTCTCCACCTGGTCCATATCCGGGCCGGTTGGTGTCATCGTCACGGGGATCATCCCGATCCCCATATCCTCCGTCACTGCGAAGTGACGGTCATATCCGGGGGCGGGACAGAGGAATTTCACCTCATTCAGCTTGCACCAGGGGGTATGTCCGCAGGTGCCGAAAAGCATGCAGCGGGCAATGGCATCGTACATCAGATTCAGACTGGAATTTCCGCCGAGCACGATCCGCTCAACCGGGATGTTCAGAAGTTCCGCAAAAAGCGCCCGAAGTTCCGGAATCCCTTCCAGAAGTCCGTAATTCCGGGTATCCAGCCCGCCGGGTGTCCGGTAAGTCTCCATTTTTTCGAGAAGCGCGTTATTGAGATCCAGCTGGGCCCCTGCGGGCTTTCCCCGGGAAAGATCCAGCTTAAGCTTCCGGTCCTGGTAACGACGGTACTCCGCCTGCAGCGTCTGGTGCAGTGCAGAAAGCTCTGCATCCGACATCTCCATGATGTTTTTCATTTTTTCTCCTGTTTTTTTGACTTCAAAGCAATCTTAATAATATAAACTCTTTTTCTTTTTTTACAATTTTCCGGCAAAAAAAACAGGATTCCCTGCCCGGAAATCTTGAAAAAAAGGAAAAAAATGCTACATTTCTTTCATCGCAACAGTTCATTCATTAAAGGACATATATCATGGGTATGCTGCTGAAAAATGTCCGGATCGTTTCTCCGGATGTCGATGAATCCGATGCCGCAATTCTGGTGGAAAACGGCAGGATCGCTCAAATTTGCCACAGCGGAGATCCCCTCCCCGCCGCCGCATCCGAGATAGACGGGGCCGGACTGACCGCCGTCCCCGGCTTTGTGGATATCCACTGTCACGGCCGCAGCGGCGTGGATTTCAGCGATGCAAAAAATGAGGCGATCAAAACCATTGCCGCAGACAAACTTTCCGAAGGAGTCACCACGCTCCTTCCCACCACCTTGACCCTGCCGGAATCCCAGCTGGCTGCGGCACTGCGTACCGCCAGAAACTATACGGAATCCGGCGCCCCCGGTTGCAAGATCCCGGCAGTCCACCTGGAAGGCCCTTTCATCAACCCCAAGTGCCTCGGGGCCCAGAATCCGGATTTCGTCCGCACCCCGGACGTCAAAGAAGTTCTGCGGCTCAACGCCATTTATCCGGTTAAAAAAGTCTCCTACGCTGTGGAAATGGAGAACGGACCGCGCTTCGCCGAAGAACTCCTGGAGCATGGGATTGTCCCGAGCTGCGTTCACAGCGCAGCCAGATATGCGGACTTTCTGGCCGCCTACCGGTACGGATTGCGGAACTTGAGTCACTTCTGCAATCAGATGACCGCACTGCATCACCGGGATATCGGTCTGGTGGGTGCCGGGCTGATGCATCAGGACATCTATATTGAATTCATCTGCGACAAGCTCCACATCTGTCCGGATATGATCAAGCTGGTGTTTCAGGTCAAAGGCGTGGATCATATCCAGCTCATTACCGATGCCATGCGCGCTTCCGGCCTGCCGGACGGCCCCTCGGATCTCGGGGGACTCCCCGTGATCGTCCAAAACGGTGAAGCACGTCTGGCCTCCAACGGAGCCTTGGCCGGCAGTACACTGCAGATGGCCACGGCCCTCAGAAACATCACCGAGGTCACCGGTCTTCCGTTGAAAGATACGGTCAAGTGTTCCAGCTGGAACCAGGCACAGGCGCTGAACCTCCCCGGCATCGGAAAACTGGCTCCCGGTTATCAGGCAGACATCGTGCTTCTGGATCAGAATTTCAAGGTCCGGAAAGTCTTTGTGGACGGCGACTGCCGTTATCAGGCGTAGTCTCCCCCCCGGAACCGCGTGATAAACACTCCGGGTCCACGGCAGGAACTGAAAAACATGAGTAAAAATCTTTTTCCGCTGTATTGCGGAACATTTCTTCTCCGGCGGTGCAGTCGTTCTGCCGCAGTTCTGGCGGGACTTTTCCTCGCCGGATGCGCGACGGTGATCCCTGACGGCATGGAAAACCACATCATCGCGGCGGACTACCGGGGGAATCCGACCTTTTTTGACACGGTGGACCCCGCCGGGGAAGTGGTGCATCAGAAAAAAAGTTTCAAATTCGACAAGTATCTGGAGGACATGTCGGAAAGCATCCGCAGGAGCAGACGGAAAAAAATCATGATCTACTGCTTCGGCGGCATGAATACCCTTGGAGAAACCATCGAAGCCTCGGCCAGAAACGCCCGGATCATCATGAAAGACAGTCCGGATGTATATCCCATTTTCATCAACTGGGATTCGGAGCTTTTCGGCTGTTATCTGGAGGATCTGCTTGTAGTACGGCAGGGGATTGCCAACTACTGGATGGGGCCGATGACGGCGCCGCTGCTTTTTGTGACACACCTTCTGGAAGCGCTCTGCAAACTCCCTGCCGGCATGCTCTACCAGACTATCGGACGGGAAGATACCAAAAAGCAGGTGCAGTATGAGGAGATTTCCAAAGAGCTGCAGAAACGGTCCACCGACATTGCCTGGCACCTCGGCAAGGATCTGTCTGAACACAAATGGCGGAAACTCTCCCGGTTCGGTTATGTAGTCGGTTTTCCGGCCCGGGTGGGGACCACGGCCCTTATCGACACCTTCGGGTCCCGGGGCTGGCGTGAAATGCGCCGCCGGGCCAGACTGTGTTTCAATAAAGAGCCGGACCAGTCTTCGCCTTACGGCAATTTTGTGAGCATGTTCGCCACAGAACCGGACGGGGTGTTTTCGCGTTTTGCCAGAATGCTGATTGCCTATACCAAAAACCATCCCGATACGGAAATCACGCTGATAGGCCACTGCATGGGGACCATTATCGCCACGGAATTTCTGAGCCGTTTCCAGGAACTGCCGATCCGAAACATCGTTTTCATGGCCGCAGCTTCTTCGGTTCAGGAAACGACGGCCGTGGTCAGACCCTATCTTTTGAGTCATCCGAAAGCACATTTCTACAATCTCTGTCTGCACCCGTGGATTGACTGGTTTGACATGATGGATTACTGCGTTCTTCCCTGTGGAAGTGTGCTGGAATGGGTCAATATTCACTTGACGGAACCTCTTTCAAAAGAAGACTACACCATCGGGATCTGGGATGTTGCCATGGCCAGTCTCCCACGGCAGATGACCGGTGTGGAAAAACAGGTCACCATCAAAGGATTCGGCATTCAGGATCCTGGCACCAACATCAATCCGGGAGATTTTCCGCACCAGCACACGGATTTCAGCAACCCGGCATCCGGATTCTGGAAACCGGAATTCTGGCAGATCCCTCCTCAGGAAACAGAGGAAGATTCCGACGAACCGGAGATTCCCTGAAAAATCACGGAAAGAGCCTGGTTTTTCCGGAAATACGGGATATAGTTATCCCGTGTCAATCAAACGAAAGGATTTCCTATGCCGATTCTGGATACCCGCAAGGTCCGCATGCCCGCTGTGGCCGGAATGTTTTATGATGCCAACCCGCTGGAACTGCGACGGCAGCTGATGGCAGCGGAAGCAAAACTACCGGAAATTCCCAAAGACGAAGCCCCGGTTCAGGGAGTGATCCTGCCTCACGCAGGATACGTTTTCTCCATGCCTGCCGCCATGAAGACTCTGCGTCCGGCCGCCGGACAGGATATCCGCAAGGCGGTCATTCTGGCCCCCTCCCACCGGGTGGCGTTCCGGGGCGGAGCCCTGACGGAATCTGATGTTATGCGGACGCCCTTCGGGGACCTGCTGCTCGACCAGACCGCGAACAGGCGCCTCGCGGAAGCGTACCCTGGAAAATTCGTCTTCCGGGAAGACGCCCACCGGCAGGAACATGCGGTGGAAGTCCAGCTGCCCCTGCTTCAGTATTTCTTCAAGGATCCGGAGATCCTTCCCGTCGTCTGCGGTGAAATCCCCCTGAATGAACTGGACGCCATGGCGGAAGCCCTGCTGGCGGAGGCGGGAAAGGACACCCTTTGGGTCATCAGTTCCGACTTCACCCATTACGGCCGGAATTTCGGGTATGTACCCTTCACGGAAAACGTGGAGGAGAACCTCTATAAGCTGGATCTGGAAGCGGCGAACCTCATTGTCAAACGGGATCTCAATGGATTTATCGCCTTTCTTCAAAGGACCCGGGCCACCATCTGCGGGATGTTCGTGATCCTCCTTTACCTCAAAATTCTCCAGAAACTGGATCCGGACGGGAAGATTCAAGGCGAACTTGCCGAATACACCAACTGCGGCAAGCAGACCGGAAACTGGACCCACTGCGTGGGCTATGCCGGAATCCGGTTCCGGTGAAACTTACCGGCCACGGCCGCCGGGCCCATATGAAGCTGGGTGCGGCAGGAGAACGTATTGCGACCCTCCTGTATCTGCGCAGGGGATACGGGATCCTGGCCCGGAACTGGCGGTGCAGCTATGGGGAACTGGACATTGTGGCCAGGGACGGCGGAGTGCTGGTCTTTGCCGAAGTCAAAACACTGCGCCGCGAAAGCATCTACACTCCCCGGGACAACCTCTCCCGGAAGCAGCTGCGCCGGGACCTGCGGGCGGCTGCGGCATTCCGGGAAAAATTCGCTTCCGACAAAACACCATGGCGCTTTGAACTGGTAGAGGTCGTGATCAGAAACCGGTTCTCCGTCAAAATCCGCCGTACCCGGCTGAGTCTTGCATAAACTCAGAGGATAAGACTTCCCAGCTGATAGACCGCAGCAGTGAGGACCCATGCCAGCACTGTCAGCCCGGCCGCTTGAAGAATTGCCAGCCCCCACGACCCCGTTTCTTTTCCGACAATGGCGAAGGTCGCCGCACAGGGAAGCGTGACAAGACAGAAGAGCATGATGCAGAATCCCTGCAAGGGGGTGTAGGCCTTGCGGAGCGAGGCCCGCAGCTGATCCAGCGTCACATTGCCGTCCGATGCGAAAATAATCCCAAGCTGGGAAACAAAGAGCTCTTTGCCGGCCGCTGCGCCAATGAGGGAGGAACTGGTCCTCCAGTCGAACCCGGCGGGTTTCATCACCACGGCCAGCGCCCGTCCGGCACGGCCCATGATGGTGGTCCGGGAGATCTCCATATACCGGGCGGCCCGCAGCTGTTCGATCCGGGCGCTGCGGGTGGATTCCGGCAGGACCGTCATGGCGGCGACCGAAGCGATCTCCCCTTCGTAATCCCGGCTCAGCGTCTCCGGTCTCGGATAATTGCCGGCCAACCACAGGAGAATGGAGGCGAAGAGGATCACCGTCCCCGCTTTCTTGAGATAAAGCACCGCCCGTTCCCACATGTGGATCAGGATCGTCCGCAATGTGGGCAGCCTGTACGGGGGAAGTTCCATGATGAAGATCTCGTCCTCCCCCTTGAACAGTGTGGACTTGAGGATCCGTGCCCCCCCCACTGCCAGCAGGATCCCGATCAGATAAATGAGCCACAGCACCGGAGCCTGATACCGGACTGGGAAAAACACCGGGATCAGGAGAGAATAAATGGGAAGCCGCGCCCCGCAGCTCATAAGAGGCAGGACCATAATGGTGGTCAGCCGGTCCCGTTTGGATTCGATGGTGCGCGTGGCCATAATGGCCGGCACCGTACAGCCGAATCCGATGAGCATGGGAATGAAACTTTTGCCGTGGAGTCCGAAACGGTGCATCAGCTGGTCCATAATGAAAGCCGCCCGGGCCATATAGCCGGTACCTTCCAGAACTGCAATGGCCAGAAAAAGCATCAGAATATTGGGAAGAAACACCAGTACGCCCCCTACCCCGGCGATGATCCCGTCGGTGATGAGGTCATGAAGCCACACGGCATGTCCGGCGGGCCACACGGCGGAAACGCCTTTGCCCAGCAGGCCGAAGCAGCTCTCCAGCACTTCCGCCAGAGGATCCCCCACCGCAAAGGTCAGCTTGAAGATAATAAACATGAGGAAGAGAAACACAGGGATCCCCAGCACGGGATGGGTTGCCACCCGGTCGATCATGTCCGAGATCTGCTGCCGGTTTGCCTTCGGGAGCCGGTGAATGGTCTCCCGGCAGATCCCGGATACATGAGCGTAACGGTTCTCCGGCAGGGCGGTTTCAATATCCACCCCGGTATGCTGCTTGTATGCCGCCCGGATGGGCTCAATATCCGCCAGAAGCCTGCTTCCGCCAGGGATGGCAGCCACCTCGTTCCGGATCACCGGGCCCCATTCCAGCAGTTTTTCCGCAAGAAATGCATGGGGATAATCGGGAACGGGGGCTCCGGGAGCATCCAGCATCTTCCGGACCTCCTCCATGGATTTCTCCAGATCGCCGTGCCAGCCCACATGTCCCGGGCGGGACTCCGTGCGGCCTTCAAGGATATCCATCATGGCCCGCCGGACCTCCGCCGCCCCCTGTCCGTGAGCAGCGGCAGCGGTAACGACCCGGCAGCGCAGAAGTTTGGCAAAATTGTCAAGATCGAACTTCAGACCGTTTTTTTCCGCCTCGTCGAAAATATTGAGCACCACCAGCATGGGCAGTTCCAGTCCGGCCAGCTGGATGGAGAGATAAAGCCCCCGCTCCGCCATGGAGGAATCAAGGACATTCATGATAAGATCCGGGGGATTCTCAAGAAGTTCCCGCTGGGCAACGCGCTCTTCCGGCGAGGAGGAACTTAAGCTGTAAACACCGGGCAGATCAATGAGTTCTATTTTCGCCCCATGACAGTAAAAGGCCCCGGTCTTTTTTTCCACCGTGACCCCGGGGTAGTTTCCTACATGCTGATGGGCCCCGGTCAGGAGATTGAGAAGCGTCGTCTTGCCGCAGTTGGGATTTCCGGCAAGCGCCACACGGAAAAACCGCTCACTCATGGCTCCCCTCCATCACCGGAATAACAAAAATATTGGCAGCCTCATGCTTGCGGAGAGCCAGCGACCCGCCCTTCAGCCGGATCCGCAGGGGATCCCCGAAGGGAGCGGGGTGTTCCATTTTCAATTCCGCCCCCACCACCAACCCCAGATCCGTCAGGCGCTGTTTGCCGACAAATTCCTGCCGGACCGCCGAGATCCGGGCGGCAGCCCCCACCGGAAGTTTGGGAAGCGGCATGGACGCGGAAGTTTTCTGGCGCTCGGTACTGAACCAGCGGGAACAGCGGGGACACTGGATCACGGCGGCAAAGAGCGCCTGCATCCGGCCCACGATCTCCGGGCTGATGTCATGCTCGATCCGGCAGGCGGCGCTGTCCGCCTCCGCCCACGGCACCTGAAGGATCTCCACAAAAAAACGGCGCAGCGCCTCGTGGCGCTCCCGCACCGCCAGGGCTTTGGTTCTCCCGGCGGGCGTCAAGGTGATGGGCTGGTAGCTCTCGTAGCGGACCAGCCCTTTTTCGGCAAGACTCTTCAGCGCGCTGCTGACAGTGGGGACCGCCACATTCAGTCTGGCTGCAATATCCTTGCTGTGTGCATGTTCTTCACTGGCACTCAGCTCCAGAATTGCCTCCAGGTAATCTTCCTGAATGGCGGTCAAAATCAATTCTTCGGCCATACTTTCTCCTTTTCCGAATTATTACGCAGAAAATATAGCTCTTGAATTGATTTTTGCAAGGAAAAAGTTTAGATAAACAAAACTTTTTCAAAGAAGCTTTTGAAGCCGTTCGATCCGTTCATGGATGGGCGGGTGGGTGCTGAAGAGATCGTCGGAACCGCCCCGGAGCCCCAGTTTGGGATTGACGATGTACATGTTTTCCGTAGCTTTGCTGCCCTGCATGGGCGCCTGGTCCCCGGCAAGGATCTGCAGAGCTTCAGCAAGTCCGTTGGGATTGCGGGTGAACTCCACTGCCGATGCGTCCGCCAGATACTCCCGCTGACGGCTGATGGCCATCTGGATCAGAGCCGCAAAAAGCGGCGCCAGGATCGCCAGCACCATCCCGATCAGCAGGATCAGAATCTGTCCGCCGTTGTCTTTGTTGTCCCTCCGGCGGCTGCCGCCTGCAAAAAAGGCGGACCTGAGCACCATGTCGCTCAAGATCACGATCCCGCCGGCCATGACGGCCATCAGCAGCGAAAAACGGATATCGAAGTTCCGGATGTGGCCCATTTCGTGGGCGATCACCCCCTGCAGCTGATCCCGGTTGAGTTTGGACAAAAGGCCCCGGGTCACGGCCACGGAGGCGCTTTCCGGCGATATGCCGGTGGCAAAGGCATTGGGGGCATCCTCGTCAATAAGGTACACCTTCGGCATGGGAAGACCCGCCGCAATGGCCATTTCCTCCACCACGTTATAAAGCTGGGGAGCATCCTCCTTGGCCACCGGTTCCGCTCCGGCAAACGCCATCACCACGGATGACCCCATCCCCCAGGCGAAAAGCAGGACAAAAAGCGTCGCGATCACCGCCACGGCGATACCGACTTCCATGTCGCCCCACATGGAACCGAGAACATATCCCAGCACCAGCAAAAGAAGCGCCATCCCGATCATCAGGATGACGCTGTTGCGTTTGTTGGCGCGGATCAGGTCCTGAAAAGTAGCCCGAACCATTCGCTGACGCCCCCTTTGCCGTTAAAAAGATACCTTCGGGACCGCCCGTTCCGCTGGATCCGTGATCTGCCAGAGGGGAGCATCCTGAAAGTGGAACATCCCTGCAAGGATGTTGGACGGAAAGACCGCGATGGCCGTGTTGAAATTGGTGGCGGAGTCATTGTAGTGCTGCCGGGCGAAAGCGATCTTGTTCTCGGTACTGGAAAGCTCTTCCTGCAGCTGCAGAAAATTGGCATTGGCCTTCAGTTCCGGATACGCTTCCACCTGAACATTCAGCGCCTTCAATGCGCCGGAAAGTTCCGTTTCCGCAGCGATCCGCTCCGCCGAACCGCCGACGGCGGCCATGGCCCGGGTCCGGGCGGCCGTCACCCGCTCGAAAACGCCGGACTCATGCTTGGCGTAACCCTTGACGGACTCCACCAGGTTCGGGATCAGGTCACAGCGGCGTTTCAGCTGGACATCGATCTGCGCCCAGGCGTTGTCCACCTGTTTGCGGGAACGGACCAGGTGATTGTACATCCCGATCACCCACAGCACCAGGACTGCAGCGACCACCACAATTACAAGTGTCATGCCCATCGCGATTCATCTCCGGAAAAAGCAGGCGTCAGGCCTGCAGATTGAAAACTTTCTCGAGCTCCACCTTGGCCTCGGCCTTCAAGGTGACCAGTGTCTTGGTATGGATGATGCCGCTGATGTCGCGGGTCATCTTGGTGGCGATGATATCGGCCAGTTCCGCATTGGTATTGACGCGGATCATGACCACCAGATCGTATTCGCCGGCCACGGCATAGACTTCAGACACGCCGTCCAGAGCCATGATGTCGGTGATGACCTGGCGCAGCTGGGGACGATCCACATTGACGAGAACGATTCCTGTGACCATAACGATATACTCCTTTTGTTTTCTGAACCGTCTTCGGTTCCTTTGCATACCATAAATGCATTCCGGGGGATTGCAAGTTTTTTCGGGAGAATTTTTCAAATCTTTTCCGGCAAGGTCCCGTTCCGGCGGGATTCGAGGCGCATTTTCAGTCCCTTCAGAAGTTCATCGGGGACCTTGAGCTTTCCGGCGCCGATGCCCAGAAAGATCCCCTGCTCCTCCCGGCCGTGAAAATCGCTCCCCCCCGACACCGCCAGACCGTAATCCGCCGCCAGACCAAGGATCATGCCGGTCTCATTGGGCCCGAAAAGACTGTAATACCCCTCCACCGCATCCAGTCCGGTCTCCGGTGCGGAAAATTTGCGGATGATGCGCCTTGCAAAAGCGTGCTCGTTCCGCTCCCGATAGACCGGATGAGTCCAGACCGCGATCCCCCCAGCCCCGTGAATGGCCCGGATGGCCGCCACTGGAGGAGGCAGCTGCCGGGGGACATACCCGGGGGCACCGTTTTTCAGGAATTTTGCAAAGGCCGTCTGGAAATCCGGGATCCCGAATTTCTTCACCAGGATCTCCGCAAAATGAGGCCGTCCGGGACTCTCGTTGCCGCAGACGTCATACAATTCCTCCTGAGAAACGGGATACCCAAGCGCAGTCAGTTTCGCCCGCAGCTTTTCGGCCCGGTCCGCCCGTTCCCGGCGCTGGGCGGCGAGATATTCCTGAAAATCCGGCTCTTCCGGCTCCACCCAGAGCCCCACAATATGCATTTCCCTGCTGCAGTACTGCGTGGAAAGTTCCACCCCCGGAATCGCTTCCAGCTGCGGAAAAGCCCGGGCGGCCGCCATGAATTCGGGGATCCCTGAGACCGAGTCGTGGTCCGTCAGAGCCACCGCGCTCAGGCCGATTTGTACGGCTATTCCCGGCAGTTCCCCCGGTGGGGTCCTCCCGTCGGAGGCCGTACTGTGGACATGAAGATCGATCATATTTTTCCCTCCCGCCTGCGCGGCATCGCCTCCTGCGGGACCGATAATGCCGCGTCTTTGGCGTATTTTTTGACAAGAGCAAGCCGAAGGAACGCCGGATTCCGGGCATCGATGACCGGGATCCGCCCGTCCGGCAGACGGTAGGCGCCGTGCCCCCGGCGGATCAGGAGTTTTCCCTCGGCAAGGGTCAGTTCCTCAAACCCGGCCAGCGACACGATGATCCGGATCTCCGCCAGCTGCAGCAGCACATCCGCTGCCGGCGGCAGTTTGCCGTAACGGTCCGTCAGTTCCGCCCGGAAATCCTGCAGTCTCTCCACCGAATTGATCCGGTCCAGCCGGCGGTAGGCGCTTAACCGGGGCCGTTCCCCTTCGATGTAATCCGGCGGAAACCCGGCGGGCAGCAGTCCCTCCGGGGCCTGATAGCCGTAAACCACAAAATCAATGGTGACTTCCGCATTGACCATCACCTCCGGGACCTCCCCTTTCAAAAGCGCGATCTCCCGTTTCAGGAGATAACAGTAAAGCTCAAAGCCGATGAGGTTCAGGTGTCCGCTCTGCTCCGGTCCCAAGAGATTCCCGGATCCCCGGATCTCCAGATCGTGAAGAGAGAGCTGCAGTCCGGCCCCCAGATTGGAACAGCGGCGGATGGCGGCGATCCGTTTGCGGGCGTCCCCTGTAAGCACACTGCTCCGGGGAAGCAGCATATAGGCGTAAGCCTGATGGTTCCGCCGTCCCACCCTGCCCCTGAGCTGATAAAGCTGGGAGAGCCCGAAGCGGTCCGCCCGTTCAATGATAATGGTATTGGCATTCGGCATATCAATCCCGGATTCGATGATGGTGCTGCAGATGAGGCAGTCGATGGTGCCTTCCGCAAAAGCGTGCATCACCTCCCCCAGTTCTTCCTCGGGAAGCTGGCCGTGGGCCACGCCGAATTTCACGCCGGGAAGGAGCCGGACAAGTTTGTCCCGGCAGTCCAGAATGGTCCGGACCCGGTTGTGGAGGTAATAGACCTGCCCGCCCCGGGCCACCTCCGCCCGGATGGCG
Source organism: Lentisphaeria bacterium UBA1776 (assembly GCA_002314605.1). Lineage (GTDB taxonomy): Bacteria > Verrucomicrobiota > Lentisphaeria > Victivallales > Victivallaceae > UBA1776. The sequence goes on from DCGO01000086.1 coordinate 19,879, forward strand.
GAAGCGATCAGCCCTGTGTCTTCCGGCGCCACAATGGTCCGTACCGGCAGACGGTCCCGGGGCGGGGTCTGCAATGTGGAGAGATCCCTTGCTCCAGCCATGGCCAGATACAGCGTCCGGGGGATGGGGGTGGCGGAAAGGGTCAGCACATCCA
>DCGO01000137.1 GCA_002314605.1 Lentisphaeria bacterium UBA1776
ATAGAAACTTTCCGCATGTTTTTCATACGCGGCAAGCAGAAAATCACCGAAGTTCTCCGGCTGCACGAGGTCCAGCACCGTTTCCTTTCCGTTCTGATAGCAGAGCGTGAAACGGGCGTTGACGACGAAACTCTGCATGGCGTTGGTGCTGCCGCAGAAAAAGAGATGAATTTTTCCCGCTTTTCCCGTGAGCGAGATCTCCGTTTGCGTGGGAAAATTGTCCCACACCGAAACGGCGAGTGCGTTGTTCCCCTGTTCCGGCGTGCGGAACGAAACGCCCGAGGGGAGCGTGAAGACCCCGTGCGCCTGTCGGAGCAGCGTGTCCTCAATGCGCAACGCGTTGTGGCCGTAATGGTTCCACTCCCACGCATAACGGCCGTTGATCTGGACCCCGATGGAGTATCCCGCGGGCCGCGGCGAAAGAAATTTCCCGTTGTGGACCTCCGTGAGAGCGCAGTTGAAAAAGGGAGTGAGGTCCACGTGCTCAAGAGTTCCCTGAAATTCTTTTCCCGTGACCGGCACGGAAACGGGTGAAAGTTCCAACGCCAGGATCGAACTGCCCGATTGTATGAAACAGTCGCTGGCGGCATCGAAGGATGCCGACGTTTGGATCAGCCCCCCCTGCCCCGCAAATCCCGGCGGCAGGTTCATGGAGGAGATTTCCCCGTTTTCGAGTTCCGCAAAGGCATGTTCCCCGGGATAGACCCGCAGCTGTTTCTGCTTCAGCTGCGGCAGCGGCAGATCGGCATAGAACACCTTGACTTCGATCCGGCCGCAGAGTGAGGTCACGACTTTGATTTTGCCCCGCCCAATCGAAGGAACGATCTCGAAATCGTGCTCTTTCCCGTTGATGAAAAGCTGCTCCACTTTGCCGTACCGCAGCGGCAGCAGGATCGTTTTTTCATCGTCGCATCCGCACACAATACGGAAAAGATCCAGGAATGCTTCATGCCGCAGCGAGAGCGAAACTTCCGGCAGCGAAAGCGATGCTTCGGGCCAATGGTCGGGGATCCGCGGAGACAAAGTGATCCTGTGGTCGAGACGGGAAAATTCCACGCCCCACAACCCCTCGAAAACCAGCCGCAAGTAACAGCTTGACACATCGGTGAAGTCGATGTCGCCCGCATCCGGGCCCCCCGTGTCGCACAGCACATGACAAAGCGAACCGGGATAGAGCGAAAGTTCAAACGCATCGACGAGGCCGTTCAGCACCTCCATGGCCTCCGTGTCAAAGCCGGTCCTGAACATCGCGAGCGCAAAGGCCGCGTTTTCCGCCGGGAAAAGACCGCAGGTCGAGTATTTTTTTGGTAGCCACCCAGAGGAATAGTAGAGTTTCCCCTGCCGGGTCCCCTGCGTCGTCACCTGACGGAGATGGCGCAGGGCCCAGCGGATCATCCGGGCCGCCTGAAGCTGGTCCACTGCGCCGCATTCCACGGCGAGATAAATGGTGGGAAGTTCCGGAGAGGGGTGGATGAGTTTGTTTCCGACGGTGTCGACGAACTCCGCCAGCACGCCCTCGTTATTGAGCCACAAACGGCTCTGCAGCGCCTGCCGGATCTTCTGCGCCCGCGCTTCCAGTTTCGAGACGTCTTTCCCGAGGAGCCGCCCCAGCGCGGCGGTCCGCAGATTGGCACGCAGATTGTAGCTGCTGGCCTGAGCGCATCCGCCGCCGTTGCAGCTATGGCCGTCGGAGATCCAGGTGTTGAGAAAGTTCTGATAGAGCCCGTCGTGATCCGGGTCGAGGACCCGCTCCTGCCAGTCCAGCACCTCAAGAAGCCGGTCGTACATGAGAGAAGCTGTTTCCAGATCGCGCGAATGATCGAAGTAGTACAGCGTCATGTCGACGGCGACTTCCTGCATATCGTAGATGTCGTCCCGGGGCAGAAGTGCGGTCAGGCGACCGGAGGTATTGGCAAGATGATGATACTGGGTCCCTTCGTGGTCCAGATCCGGACGGTCCGCACCGTCCCACCAGACTTTTTCCGGTTTATCCGAGTGCAGGATCGTATCGAAGTGAGCAAGGATCGCCGATTTTACCCGGTCATGCCAGCCGGCCAGTGCGGGGGCATACCAGCCGCGCCAACCGAGGAACGGGGCATGATAGCCAATGGCTCCGTGGTAGAAGCTGTTGCCGTGGAACGAAGCATCCAGCGCGATCAGCGTATCGGGAACGGTCATATCCAATGCCTGATCGGGAGTATGGAATGCCACGGAAACGTATTTCTCCCGGATCGCGGATTTCAGGCTTGCCATGGTCCCGGAAGTCAGCAGTTCCTTCAACCGTTCCTGGGTCCCGTTTTTCAATACAACAACGGTCCCCTGAAAATGTTCATTTGCCTGAAGAACACGTTTCAGTTTGATGATTTTCTTTTCTCCGGCATGATCTGTCAGGAACATGGAAGGATGCGCCTCGGTCATGGCCTCAGGGGCATCCGCGGAATATTCCGCATGGAAATCGTCTCCGATCAGCAGTTCCACACCCAGCGGCCCCTTGAGGGATGCGTAATTTCCGAAACATTCCGCCTGATTGTCCGCGCAGTCCTCAGGAGAAAAATCACGCCGGACGGAGTGGTGATACTCAAAGCGCCCGAAAAACGGTGTGATGCCGCCAAAACCGGCGCACCAGATGACGCGCTGGTCGGTGGTAATGTCGTAATGGACCAGAAAACCCTCATCGGGATTCAGCGGAAGCACGGTGATCTTTGCATGGACATCCGGAAAGTAACTGGAGAACTGGGTCATCTCGTATTCCATGTACCCGTGAGTCCAGCGGGACGTGATATCCCCGCACTGATGGAACCAGTGAGAAAAGAGATCCCGGGAACCGCCTTCCACGTGTCCTGGAGTCAGAGCAAGACCGCTCATCAGCACGCCGTTTTTGGCCTGGCAGCACCATGTATCCCGCTGATAGTCGCTGGAGGCACCCATAAACAGCGGGGTATCCCCGGCAAAGGTGAAGAAGCGTCCGGTCCCTGCATCGTTTGCGTGTCCGCCGTACAGGACCCGGTTGAAAAATTCCAGCGAACCGAACCGGCAAAACGCTCCTTTTCCCATCTGATACTGATTCATTTTCTATCCTTACGCTTTCTCTAAATTCAAACCGAAGAAATCAATGGCATTGTTCCGGCAGATCTTCTTCCACGCCTCCTCGGGGAGCTTTCCGGATTCGTGCAGATGATCGAACCAGAGTTTGATCCGGAAGACTTTCTGGCATTCCGCATTGCAGCAGTCCGTGCCGAAGAAAAGCCGGTCCTGAAATTCGATCAGGAACCTGACTGCGAAATCTTCATCCCGCTTGAGCTGCCAGTACCCATCGGAAAGTTCGCCGTAGAGATTCGGGAAAGCACGCAGCAGTTCCTGTGCAGCGCCTTCTCCGGTGATCCTGCCGGTATTGCGGTCGGGTGAACCATGCTGCAGACCGTCCCGTCCGAAAACCGGCTTGCAGAGTGCCGGACGTGTCCTGCGGGTGATCTCCGCCCAGAAGACCGGGCCGTGGGCGATGAACTTCAGCATGGGGAACCGCTGAAGGGTGTGCTCCAGACACGGCAGGCCGGGATCATCGCAAAGGCCGAAGTCCCCTCCGACCCGGTCCGAACCGTCGGTCGTCACGGGCAGCCCCACTTTTTCAGCGCAGGCAAAGAGATTTTGCACCCGTTCATCATCGAACCGCATATTCGGCATGATCTCGCCCACGCCTTTGCATCCCAGGTCCTTGTAGTACTGCAGGACCGTATCCAGCGGGGCATCGGAGCGGTTGATCAGGGCGCGGGGGTCCACGTTGCAGAACGGGAAGAGCCGGCCCGGATATTTTTCCGCCATGTCAAGGATATCCTCGTTTGCCTGCGGCAGATAGATTTCCGAGTTGACCACGGGCAGGACGGCTCCCATTTCGATACCGTTGCTGTCATACCGTTCCACCAGTTCCTCCGCCGTACAGAACCGTGTGACAAACGGGGCCGGTTTGCGGTAAGCGTGTGCGTGAATATCAATGTACTTCATTTTTGACTTCTTTTGAAGGTCGGCAGTGACTTTGCGTCCCTCTTCTGAAAGTTCAAAGGACTTTCATTTACGGTTCATGAAATGATCCAGTTCCAGCAGCTGATCCGCATCCAGACTGCGGGTCTGAATGGAGTGCGACCACAGGGTCTGCTTGGCTGCATTTTCCAGCAGTTCCATTTTGTCAAACGCATTCAGCAGACTTTTTCCCAAAGCGATGACCCCGTGATTTTCCATGAGACCGCAGTCATGTTCCTTCATATACCCGGCCACAATGCGTGCCAGTTCCGGCGATCCCATCAGTGCGTAAGGGATCCTGACCACGTCACCGGCTACAGCATACGCTTCGGCGGTCAGGTGCATGTTCAGCGGAACTTCCGTTGTGCAGAAGAAAGTCGCCGTGACCGGATGAGCATGGACAATCGCCGCAACATCCGGACGGTTTCGGTAAATGGACAGGTGAATACCCGACTCAATGCTGAGTTTCAGTTCCGGCGTCAGATTTTTCCCGTCCGGCGTGAGAATCCCCACGGTTTCTTTGCTCTGATTGCATTTATCCGACTGCGATGCCGTGATGAGAATGTTTCCATCCGGCAGACGGCATGAGATGTTTCCACCGCTGGTGGTCGTCAGAAACTGACGATACAGCCGCCGCATGAAATACGCGACCTGTTCCCGTTCCTGTTCGTACATGTTATTTTTCTCCCTTGAAATAAAGTGAGGCCAGAGTGTGTTTTCTCCGGGGATCACCGGGACAGGGAAGGTTCCGAATGGCGAGTACCCTGCTCAGGTTTTCCACCTCTTCCCGGGAAATCTCTTTGATACCGCCGCACTGTCTGGCAACAACTGCCGACTGGGCCATGGCTTCCGCCATCTGCAGCAGACCCAGCGTCCGTGCGACCCCCTGATCCGAGCCGATGGTGATCCCGTGATTCTTCATGAGCCACGCATTGGAAAGGGGCAAAACACTTTCAAAACAGTTTGCCAGTGCCTGCGAGATGGGTTCCGCATACGGGATCGAAAGAATCGGTCCCAGCTCAATGCAGGGTTCCGGAAGGATCGGCCGTTCCAGAACATTATCCCCCGCAATGGCGAATCCCGTCAGAACCGGCGGATGAGCGTGAACCAGACTTTTCAGATCCGGACGTTTCCGGTAGATAAAAGTATGCATCGGTGTTTCACCGGTGGGTTTGCGGCCCGGAGATGCAAAAATGGTCTTTCCGTCCTCGTCCACAATGCAGATATCCTCGAAGCCGATCGTTTCCTTTGCGACTTTGGTCGGGGTGATCAAAATGATGCCGGGTACCGCCTTCATGGAAAGGTTGCCCCCATGAGAAGCCACAAATCCGAGCCGTCCGCATTTTACGGAAATCTCGGCCAGTTCCGTGATCTGTTTCCTGTACAGTTCCTGTAATTCGTGCATGATCATTTCCTGTAGTGATCCATCGCATCGCTGAAAAGCCGCCACGCCTTCAGCACATGTGGAGCCGCTTTTTTTCCGTAATCGCGGATGGCGATTTTACGAAGAAGCTCGTCGTAATCCGGTTCAAAATCTTCCCACCCGTTCCATTTGACAAGGTCGGATGCCACGCACGCCCACCAGCCGTAATGGTGCGTGCAGTAGATGTCGCGCAGATCCCATTTTTTCCAGGCCTCCCGCAAGACCAGATCCCGGTGCAGCCACCGCCGGGGAACCGGCACGAAGGGAACCGCGCCGAAGGACCAGCTGATCCCCGCAATATTCGCATTGGCACAGAGTGGAATCCCGTTTTGATGCGCTTCGGCACATTCACTGGTGAAATAATACCCCGGTTCGGTTTCGGAAATGGTGTAATCCATAACCGGGGTGCAGAGTCCTTCCAGCGTTTTTTCCGAAAAGATCTCATAACAGACGCTGAGGGATACGTTCTCCGGATAATTCCGCAGAAACTTTCTGCGTTCCTCAAAGGGGGCCCAGCCACAGTTGTAGGTGCTGAACTGCACCGATGCTTCCGGCGCAACCCGGTGGACCGCTCTTTCAATACCCTGAATGTAGGCCGGATAGTCATAACAGGGATACCAGCCGGGGGCCGGTCTTGTATCCGGAATGCCGTCGATGGTGCTTTCGTTGTGTTTCCGGCCGGTGGTATGGGGATCTTTGCTGGGAAATTCCAGCGATTCCCCGCAGAGCGCCAGACCGCCTGCCTTGGGGTAAAAGCTGAAGATTCTGCCGTAACACTCGTCAAATTTGCGCTGTGCATCCGGATCGTCGGGATGCACCCAGGTGTTGATGTAGTTCAGAAAAAAGACTTTGATCCCGAAACGCCCGGCCCGTTCAATCAGGTCGCTGATGATACAGCACTGTTTCGCCCCGACAACGTCCTCGCCGTTCAGGAAAATATAGATCTGATTGTATCCGGCATGGATAGTGGCGGCAAGCTCTTCGTCCGGGTATTTGTCGATGAAACAGCCGGAATGAACTGAACGGGTATCGAACATGGGTTTGCGCACCGTTTTTCCCAGCGTCAGGACCGGCGCTCCTTCCAGATTCATGCAGTCCTCCAGATAAACCACAGCGGGAAAAGCCATGTCCTCCTGCGCAACGGAGAGGCGGACCGTCTCCTTTTTCACCTCCAAAGCGAACCCTTTTTTCAGCACCGCATTCTGCTCCATCCAAAGGGTTTTCGCTCCGTTTCTGCGGACCACGGCAAGGGAAAGACCCATGCTGATCAGGAGATAATTCTGAAAATCCAGCAGCGCCCGGAAAAGGATGTCCGGCGCATCTTCGGGACAGCCGAGCTTCCAGGAGCGGTCCAGCATGCACTCCTTTGCGGCAGGTTTCCGCTCCGGATCGCGCATCCCCGGCTTGTGGTACTGCCAGTGGCGGCGGAGAAAATCGTAATTCCGTTCCGTCATGATCCGCCTCACTTCAGAGTTTCAGAAGTTTCTCAAGATCCTCTACGGCCTCGTCCAGACGCCGTTTGCCGTATTCCCGGGTCGCTTCCCTTGCGTCCGCAGCGAACCAGTCACGGTCAATGACCTGATCGGTAAGTTTTTCCATGCGGACCAGATCCGGGTGCAGCTCCATGATCTCGGATGTCTCCACTTTTCCCGCGTGGTCGCCGGGATTCTTCCGCTGAAATTCCTCGGAGGTCGTGTGAACCTGAATCCAGTCGAAAAAGTTGCTCTCCGGGTCCCGGTAGTATTCTTTCATTTTCGGACTGCCCCACCAGCCCCGGCCCATGGTGCGTTCCAGAAAAGCGAAGATGGCCCGGCACCCGGCAAAACGGAAGGCCAGATCGGTGGGCATTCCCTGCGTGAAATTCTCGGTCTGATGATAAATGATCCCGTGGATGTTCCGGAACCCCACCTCCAGCAGATTGGTGAACAGATCCTCGGCGAAACGGCAGACATTCATGGAATCAATGCTGATGGTCCCCTGCCCGTTTTCCGGCCCGGCCACGGCATAACTGGCGGTTCCGTAGTAGAATGTGGGGAGAAGAACGATTTCCGGATGACGGGCATCCACCCGCTTTGCGATCCCTTCCGCATTCATGCCGTCCGTGCCCACCGGAAGATGTTCGGAATGAAATTCCAGGGTACCGATGGGGAGGATCACCGGCACTTTTTGGGCGATGGCGTCACGGATCAGGGACGGATTCATTTCACAGTAATGCATGTTCATTCTCCTTTTCTCCCCGCAGGGGGATACGGTATTCTGCCGCAGACAATGCTGTTTTTTCAAAGAGAGGTCTTGCGTTTTCCGGATTCTGTAATATAATATTCCTGCATGAAAAAACAAGTTGCTTTGGAAAATCACGATGGCTTGGCAGAAGGGAGGCTTGACTGAAATGAAATTCGGAGTCGCGGATTACGGAATGAACGTGTGGGACGGGGATCTGTACGATCTGGAAACCCGTCTCCTGGAACTGAAGGGAATCGGATTTGACGGAATCGAGCGGCTGGAGGCCGCCAGCCCGTCGGACGCCGTGTATCAGGCGGCAAAATTCCACCGCATCGGCATGGATTTCGCCACGGTCCGGAACAGCCGGCTCAACTGCAGTCTGGAATGGACCTCCGCCTTCGGCAAGTCCTACATCTGGCTGACACCAGGCTCCTGCAGCCGGGATGTCCCCATGGAGGATTTTCTCCGCCGGGCGCGGAAACTCACGGCAGTGGCGAACTCCATGCATGTGGATACAGCTCTGCACAATCATCTGGGGGCGCGGATCGAGAATCAGGAAGAACTGGACCTCTTCATGAAAGACGTCCCCGGGGCAAAACTGCTGTTGGATATCGGACACCTTTTCTGCGCAGGCGGGGATCCCGCCGGGACCATCGGAAAATACGGCAGCCGCCTTGCCGCCGTTCATTTCAAGGACTTCACCTTCAAGGACCGTTCCAAGGGGCTGGATGAGTGGTTCAAGCGCATCCGTTTCTGCGAACTGGACGGGGGGGACGGCGGTACCCCTTGGCGGGAATGTGTCAGGGCACTGAAGAAAACCGGTTTTGACGGCTGGTGCTTTGTTGAACATGACACCCATACGGATGAACCGGTCAGGGAACTGAAGCTCAGTCTGGACCTTCTGAAACAGGAATTTGCAAAGGAGTAAGTTTTTATGGAAAAGAAAATCAGGGTGGGGATCTGGGGGCTCGGCCGCGCCGGGATGGGAATGCACTGTCCGGAACTGGACATGTTTGCAGACAAATTTGAGATCGTCGCGGGCTGCGATATTGACCGGGCCCGGTTTGACGGATTCAAAAAACGCTATCCGAAGGCGAAAGTCTATACGGACGGCGACGCTTTTCTGAAAGATAAAAATGTTGAGCTGGCTGCGGTGGCTGTGCCGTCTTTGTACCACGTGGACTGCGACATCCGCGCCCTGAAAGCGGGGAAATATGTGTTTGCGGAAAAACCGGTTGCCCTGGAACTGCCCGCCCTCAGAAAACTGGAAAATGCCTGCAGAAAATACCCGGGAAAACTGTTCTGCCGCCAGAACCGCAGATTCGAGCCGTGCTTCAACCATGTCCGGGAAATCATGGACAGCGGCATTCTCGGAGATATTTTCGAGATCAAACTCTGCCGCCACAGCTATCAGTTCCGGGACGACTGGCAGACGTTGAAGGAGTTCGGCGGAGGCCAGCTGAACAACTGGGGGCCCCATCTGATTGACCACGCCCTCCGGCTGATGGACGCCCCCATTGCGGATCTGTGGAGCGATCTCAAACGGATTGCGGCCCGTGGGGATGCGGAAGACCATCTCAAACTCGTTTTCCGTGGAAAGAACGGACGCATCATTGACGTGGAGATCTCCGGCGGGATCATTTTGCGCTCACCATTCTATGCTGTTTACGGGACGCGGGGGACGCTGATCTCCGAAGACGAGCAGGACATCAAACTGCAGTATCTGCGTCCGGAATTCAAGTGGCCGACCAGCAAACCCAGCCGGAACTGGGCTCCCATCGAAAATCCGTGGGGGTCGAAAAACGCTCCGGTCTGGATCCGGAAAACGATCATGGTGGAGCCTGCCAACGGCCGGCACCTCAACATGATCTATGCAGCGGTCTTTGATACGATCCGGAAAGGAAAACCCTTTCCGGTCAAACCGGAAGAAGCCTTTGAAGTCGTCCGCTGGGCGGACCGGATCAAGAAACAGAATCCGCAGTTCCGCTCGGCGCCGGACCTTTTCTGAGGGATTTTTCCGTTCTCCGCACCTGCGGTGTGCGGCAGGACAGAGAGGAACAGATCATCATCGGCTGCGGCAAAGGATGCCGCAGCATCTTCAAAAGGAGGAATTTGAGCAGTGAATCCAGCCCACTACTGTCCGGTAAAAATTACCGGACAGTAGTGCACGGAATTAGGATATTCTGACGTTTTTCGATGACGATGACGTTTTTTCTGAAATCCGGTGAATGCACACAGCGATTTTTTCCATATCATCCCCGCATGGGAAAAGTAGTCTTTTGCGCAGAAATGTTTGCATTTACCGAAAAAATCATGCCTTATTGAGCAGACACTATATAGCGAGCGCATTACGGGAAAACGGGAGCCCGGGGAAAACGACTCGCTTTTTTTTTGCTTATTTTGTGCAGGCAGCCGACTCCGCGAGCCATGCCGCCGCCGCCTCCCGGTAAAGCGAGCGGAGGAGGCGACATAGGCGACGAAGACGACTGGGGGACCTGCGCTTCGGTTCCGTTGGTCGGAGATGCACTTTGCGCAGAACCCATACTATGAGCGGTGTCAGGCGACGAAGGCGATATGGGCAGCGAAGGCGACTGGGGGCCCCGAGGTATCCTGTGCATCGCGCGCCTCGGGCGTACCGGCCGCACTCTCCTGAGTCCCGGTCGCCTGCGTCCCCGTCTCCGCTCCCTCCATGGGCATTGCGCTACGTGCTTCGCCGTCACTCGGTTCCTGTACACCCTGCGGAGAACCTGGGGCGGCGGCCCGGAACGGAAACTGCCCATGTCTGAACAAGATATTGAGGATAAAAAAACACCCGGATTCGGGTGTCTGGAAATCGAAATGGAGGCGTGAATCGGAGTCGGACCGATCTACGCGATTTTGCAGACCGCTGCCTAACCGCTTGGCTATCACGCCTCGTGATGAAATACAATATATCACGCTTTTAAAAAAAATCCAGCCCGGTTTTCCTTTTTTTTGGGAAAAAGTGAAAAAAGAACTGCAACACCTCCCCTGCAGCAAGCCTGGCCGGGGACGTCAGCTCCCCTGCCGGCACGCTTCATGAGAGAAAAAGCCGCCTTCTCAGCGGTAGGCTTCCCACTTGGGATCGTTCATAAAGACTTCATCATAGAAGTCCCGGAGCTTCAGCTGGGCGGCCGCTTCGGCATCCAAGATCACCACGGTGTCCGGATGCAGCTGCAGGGCGCTGGAAGAAATCATGGCCGTCATGGGGCCTTCGATGGCAGCGGCGGCGATGCCGGCTTTGCGCTTGCCGGTGATGAGCTGAACGACCTTCTTGGCATCCAGCACGGTGCCGACGCCGGCGGTGAAGGCGCGGCGGGGCATGGATTCCGGCGGATTGAAATAGATCTTGTTCTGCTCATAAGTGGTATTGGTGAGGTAAGCCACATGGGTCCGGCTGGAGAAACTGGTGCCCGGGTCATTGAATCCGACATGTCCGGAGCAGCCGATGCCCACCAGCCAGAGGTCGATGCCGCCGGCTTCCTCAATGGAATCATCATAGCGCTCGGCTTCCGCCACTTCATCGGCGGCCATGCCATCGGGCAGATGGGTGTTGCGGATGTCGATGTTGATGTTGTTGAACAGGTTCTTGTTCATATAGTAGCGATAACTCTGATCGTGTTCCGGGGGAAGTCCGACATACTCGTCAAGGTTCCAGGTGCGGACCTGGGAGAAATCCACCTTGCCGGCCTTGTTCATCTTCGAGAGATTCGCATACACATTTTCCATGGTGGCGCCGGTGGCCAGCCCCAGACGGAACTCGGGTTTGGCATTGATGGCGTCCGCGATCATGCGGGCAGTCAGTTCTTCCGCTTCGGCGGCGGTGGGGCGAATGATGACATCCATTTTCACAACTCCTTGTTTAGATGACTTTCGGCAATTCTGCCGGAATATTTACGCTCCCCTAACTTACATCCGTTTCCCGGAAATGCAAGCGGATTCGTCCATATTCCAGAGGAAACTAACGCCGCCGCAGAAGCCGGTGCAGAACCGCATCCAGATGCTCCGCCATTTTCATGGAAAGGGGCTTTACCGGGCGAATGGCCCCCTGGGGACAATGTTCCTGACAGCAGTAGCAGCGGATGCAGCGGGAAAGGGTGAATCTCGCCTTGCCGTTCACGATTTTGAGCGACTGGGGAGGACACATCTTTGCACACAGTCCGCAGCCGATACAGCGTTCCGGATCCAGTTCCGGGCGGCTGATGAGGAACCGCTTCATCCCCTTTCGCAGCAGCGGCGGCAGCGGGAGTCCCCAACTGCTTACAATACCGGGAGGATCCGGGAGCTTGATGGCGTGGGCAGCCGGAACCTCTCCGGCCCGCTCCGTCTCCGGCAGAATACCACGCTCGCGGGCCCTCCGGAGAATCAGAAGTTCCGGAACCCCGAGAAGAGGTGCGACTTCCGCATCCAGCGCCAGAGCGTCCGCCGAACCGGCCACAAACCCGAGTTCAACCGGCGTGCCGCTGCCCGGGCCGTTGCCTTCCATGCCGGTGATCGCGTCCAGAAAGTTGAATTGAGGACGGATCGTGAGATAAAGATCCAGCAGGAGATCGGCGAAGCGGCTGAATTCCTGCCCGGCGGCCAAGTGCCAGCCCAAACGGTTCTGTCCGCTGATGAAACCGAAGAGATTTTTGACGCAAAGGGTCAGAGTCATCATGGCATGGGTCTTGGCTTTGGCCAGATCCGCCGTCACATCGAATGTACGGTATTCCTGAGCGATTTCCACACTCCGGAAACGGGCTTCCGCCGGGGTGAAGCATGGCCGGTAGTCGGCAAAGTTGGCCATTTCCACCCCCATCTTCTTCAAATCTTCGGCAATCCCCATGGAGCGGAGAACGGCGGGAGCGGACTGGACCGCCGGATTTTCCAGAATGGCGACTTTGGCAGCCCCGTGATCCAGAAACATGGCCGCCGTTTCCACAATGAAGCGGGGATGGACGCTGATGACACTCCCCTCCCCCCGGTAAGTCAGGAGGTTCGGTTTCAGCATGACGGAACGGTCGTGCAGATCTCCGTACGCCGCCAGCTGCGGGGCAAAGACTTTCTCCAGTGCAGGCCGCAAACCGGCACCGTAACCTGCATTCCGGGCAAACGCCACAGTGATTTTGCTCATACCCGTTCCTCTTTTCATGAAAAAAGGCGGGAGAAGCTGCCTTGTCCCGCCTTTTCAGGTCCCGTCACAAATTTATGCGATGTAAGTACCGGAAACCGTCTTTCCGCTGGTCTCGGTCCACTCTGTGTGGTAGATCTCGCCCCGGGGACGGTCCACCCGCTCGTAGGTGTGCGCGCCGAAATAGTCACGCTGAGCCTGCAGCAGATTGGCCGGGAGATTGGCCGAACGGTAGCTGTCAAAGTAGCAGAGGGCGCTGGAGAAAGCCGGCACCGGAACACCGTTCATCACGGCGGCGGCCACCACTTCACGCCAGGCAGTCTGACAATCGTCGATGGCTTTCTTAAAATAGTCGTCCAGCAGCAGATTGGCCAGATTCGGGTTCTTGTCAAAGGCTTCCTTGATCTTGTCGAGGAACTGGGCACGAATGATGCAGCCGCCGCGCCACAGAAGGGCGATCTCGCCGAAGTGCAGATCCCAGCCGTATTCCCTGGCGGCCATCTTCATAAGCTGATAACCCTGAGCATAACTGCAGATCTTGGAGGCATAGAGCGCCTTGCGGACCTTCTCGATAAAGGCGGCTTTGTCGCCGGAGAAGGAGGCAGCGGGCCCGGTCAGGACCTTGGCGGCCTCGACGCGCTCGCCCTTGATGGCAGAAATACAGCGGGCAAACACCGCTTCCGCCACGGTGGGAGCGGCGCATCCCAGATCCAGCGCGCTCTGGCTGGTCCACTTGCCGGTACCCTTCTGCCCGGCAGTGTCGAGGATGATGTCCACCACCGGCTTGCCGGTATCGGGATCGACCTTGGTGAAAATATTGCGGGTGATCTCAATGAGGTAGCTGTTGAGTTCACCCTCGTACCATTTGGCGAAGACATCGTGAAGTTCTTTGGCGTCCAGCTTCAGGATGTTCTTCAATATCCAGTAGGCTTCGCAGATCATCTGCATATCGCCGTATTCGATGCCGTTGTGAACCATTTTGACATAGTGTCCGGCACCGTCACTGCCCACCCATTCGCAGCAGGGGTGACCGCCGGCGACCTTGGCGGCAATGGCCTGGAAAACCGGCTTCACGGCCGGCCAGGCTTCCGGGGCTCCGCCGGGCATGATGGCAGGTCCGAGAAGAGCGCCCTCTTCGCCGCCGGAAA
>DCGO01000002.1:0-130 GCA_002314605.1 Lentisphaeria bacterium UBA1776
GGCCCACTTTGCGTATCTGGACACCAACCCTGCGGACATCAGGGCCGCGATCCTGACCTTTCAGGACGTCAACCGCTACAACATTCTGTACCGCAATGGGTTCTACAAGTGCGGACACGGCGGCTGGTTC
>DCGO01000002.1:154-10221 GCA_002314605.1 Lentisphaeria bacterium UBA1776
CCGGACATTACTGCAGAAACACCATGCCGGAAAAGAATTTCAACGGAGAGAGTTTTCTGACCCTGCCCCTTTCCGCTTTTGCCCGGAAGGTATTCGGGCGGGAGGTCCCGGAGTTTTCCGAAGAAATTTCCCACCCGGACCCCGAAGACCCTTACTGGAAGACCCCTGCCGGCGGCTCCGAGTACCTTCATGCGCTGGAACCGCTGCGGATCCCCGTTTTATTGGCAACTTCTTTTTACGACATCTACACGGACGGGGTCTTCCGGATGTGGGAAAATCTTCCGGAGGCAAACCGATCACGCTGCGCTCTGGTCATCACCCCCTACGCCCACGGGACAAGGGATAAGGATTGTCCGGTGACCTTCCCGGACGGGGTACTGGATGAAGTCTGGAAAGATTACCGGATCAACTGGTTCAACGCCGCCCGGGGCCGGGAAAAACTGCGCTTCGTCCGCCCCGGGGAGACGGTCTGGTATTCCCAGTTTGAGGGCGTATGGCGCCATGCCCCTTTTCTGCAGGAAGGGAAAGAGCGGAAAATCCTTTACATCAATGCCGCGGGGCTCTCCCCCGAAGCGGGGCCCGTTCAGGAGCGCTCCTATACCTATGACCCCCGCGTCCCGGCAATGTTCCGGGGGGGATGCGCTCACGCGGCAGGGATGCGGGAACAGGATCCCCCGGATTCCCGTGAAGACATTGCAAGTTTCCTGACGGCGCCTTTCCCGGAAAAACAGCTGATCCGTGGAGCCATGAAAGTCCGTCTCTTTGTCCGTTCCAGCTGTCCGGACAGCTGCTTCTACATCCGGATGAGTCTGGTCCGGCAGGGGAAGACGCTGGGAATGCGGGACGGGATCACCGCCATCTCCCGGCAATACCCCGATTACGTCCCGGGACAGGAGGCCGCGCTGGATCTGGTGATGACGGAAAATGCGTTTCTCCTCGCCCAAGGAGACAGGATCCGTCTGGACATCTCCTCCTCCTGCTACCCCTATTACGTCCCCCACACCAACCGGAAGGGGCTTTTCAGCATTCAGACGGGGGCAGACACCGCACGGAATACCGTTCTGACGGGAAAGTCTTTTCTCTCTTACTGTACGGTGTCATCCGACGATACGGCAAAGATCCCGGAAACGTCCCTTGACCGCTGACCGGAACACAGGAACCCCTCAATGGAACTCAAATATTCTTTCCGCCCCAAACTTATCCGGAGGGTTTCCAGCATTGACCACCACAATATGAAGCGGGGTTTTATCCAGCACAGTCACGCCCATGCCTCCTACGGGCACGAGATCATCTACCTTGATTACGGAAGTCTCAATCTGATGCTGGACGGACAGCCTGTCAAACTGAACACGGGTGAGATCATCTTCATCCGGGGAAAGGTCTTCCATACCTTTCAGGGAGAGAACAATATCCCGTTTGACTACCTCAACGTCATGTTCCGGGGGACGCTGCCGGATTTCATGTTCAACCGCAGTTTTCCGGTGACCCGGCGGATGCGGGAGCTCCTCCTTCTGCTGAAACAGGAGGCGGAATGCCGGCCGGAGAACTATCTGGAAATGATGGGCAGTCTCCTGACGGAACTGGTGATCCTGCTGATCCGCCAGAACAATACCATACCGGTACCGTTCCCGGTCCGGACAGCCGACCTCTCCAACCGGATCCATTACGAATCCGACCGGATCGAGAAAGCGATGACCGTCATCCGGAAACACTACAACACTCTCCTGCGGGTGGAGGAAGTGGCGGCAGCAGTCCGGATAAGCGCCTCCCATCTGCGGATGCTCCTCCGGCAGAATACGGGAAAAAATTTCACTACGCTCCTCCATGAGCACAGGGTGGAGGCGGCCAAACACCTGATCCGGGAAGAGGGATATACCTTCTCCGAAATCGCCTTGAAAGTCGGCTTCGAAAGTCCCGCATTTTTCTTCCGGATCTTCAAGCGCCATACCGGAATGACGCCAAAATCCTATGCCAGGAGTCTGGGATGATCCGTCTGAATCCGGCAAGTTGAAAACCGGGAAAAAGGGGATATATTATCTCCCTGCCGGTTCCAGATAACGATTTTCAGATGAAAGAGGTTCTCATGTTTCAGTTTCAGTCCTTCTATTTGGATTCTCCCATTGTAAAGGGCCGCTGTTTCGACGTCTTTTCGCCGGAAAAAATAACCCGTGACACGGCGCTTTTTTTCGTTCACGGCGGCGGCTGGCGCGCCGGGACCCGCGGCAGTTTTCACGGGATCATGGAAGCTTTCAATCAGCGGGGGATCCTGTGCGCCTCCACCGACTACCGGCTGACCGCGCCTTCCGCGCTGGAGCAATTGCAGGACATCCGGACAAGCTATGACCGCTTTCTCTCCTGTCTTGCTGAACATCACCGGCCGCTGAAGGTCTGCGTTTACGGCGAGTCCGCCGGGGCCCATCTGGCCTCCCTCCTCCTCTGCGCCGCCCCCGGAGAATGCGGCGAAAAGACGGAACTTGTCAATCCGTGGATCCCCCCGGTCCGCGGCGTCCTGCAATCGACTCCGTCCGAATTCACGCCGTGGGAGGATATTTTTCCGGCGATCTGGAGAAACATGCAGAATATTGCCGGGGTCCCCTTTGCCCAGGAGCCGGATCGCTACGAGAAACTCTCCCTCCGGAACTACATCCGCCGGGACAATCCGCCGATCTTCTTTGCCGAAGCCCAGAATGAACACATGTTTCCCCCGGAAAAAAACCGGGAGATCGTTCAGCAGCACCGGGAATGGGGGATCCGGTCGGAGTGGAAAGTCTATAAAAATATGGAGCACGGATTTTTCTACGAACTGACACGCCGTCAGCAGAAGGAGCTCTTCGAAGATATCGTATCTTTCCTGCCTTAAACAGGTGCGGAACAGAAAACAGTTGTACAGACCCCCCTCAACCAACGGGAAAATATGGAAGTCCTTTTATTCTTCGCTGCACTGATCCCCCTGCTGGCAGCCATTGTCTGCATGCTCTTTTTCAACCGCCCGGCCAAGGAAGCAATGCTTCTCGGCTGGGTCCTCACGCTGGTCATGGCGCTTCTGGTCTGGCACCAGAAAGTGCACGCCTCGCTGGCCTGGGCGCTGGATGGATTTCTGGATGCCGTCGGGATCATCGTCATCATCTTCGGCGCGATCCTGATCATGAACACCTTGAAGGTCTCCGGGGCCATGAGGTCCATAGAGAAGATGTTCAACAACATCAATCCGGACCGCCGGATCCAGGCGATCCTGATCGGATTTGTTTTCTCCGCATTTCTGGAAGGGGCCGCCGGATTCGGTACTCCCGCCGCCATTGCGGCGCCGCTCCTGATCGGACTGGGTTTTCCCCCCCTCTGTGCGGCCATGCTCTGCCTCATCTTCAACTCCGTTCCGGTCAATTTCGGTGCGGTGGGCATCCCGACGCTCACCGCCATGCAGGTGGTCCGGAACGGGGTCATCAATTCCGGCGGAGATGCCGAGGGGTTTCTGCATTTTCTGACCTCATGGTGTGCCGTCTGCAATGCGGTATGCTGCCCCTTCGTCATTCTGGCCGGCCTCTTCCTGATGTGCCGATTTTTCGGGGAAAAACGCAGGGGACGCGATGCCTTTGCAGTGCTCCCTTTTCTCCTCTTCACGGCGTTTGTTTTTGATGCATTCTCCATCTTTGCCGCCGTGTTCTTCGGTCCGGAATTTCCAACGCTCTGCAGTTCGCTCCTTACTCTGGCCATCACCATTCCCGCCGCCAGAAAGCGCCTGCTGTGCCCCCGGGGTACCTGGGATTTTCCCGCCGGCAGAGATGCAGCACCGGGTTCCGGAACGCCCGGGACCGTTGTCAGCACAATGAGTCTCAAACGGGCGTGGATCCCCTACATCCTCATCGGAATCCTGCTGGCTGCAACCAGGCTGAATCTTTTCGGGGTCAAGACCTTGCTGACATCTTCATGGGTGACTTTTTCATGGTCGGGTCTGCTGGGGATTTCCGGCATCAACTGGCGCTGGAACTGGGGGTGGTGCCCCGGGTTCATCCCGTTTCTTCTGGTCTGTGTGCTTTCCTTTTGGATCCTGCGCATGCCCCGGAAAGTTGTCAGGGAGACCGTCAGGGCGACCTTGAAACAGTGCAGCGGCGCGGCCCTGACGCTCGGTCTCGGCGTTTCCATGGTCTATCTCTACCGGAATACCAACTTCCAGTCCGGACAAAGTGTTTCCATGCTTCAGATACTGGCAATGACTGCCGCAAACGCCTTTCATTCCGCGTATCTTGCCGTGGCATCCCCGATCGGCGTTCTCGGAGCTTTCATGTCGGGATCCAACACGGTGTCCAACACGCTTTTCGCCGGACTGCAGTACGAAACCGCCTGCATGGTAAAGCTTTCCCCCGTCCTGATCCTGGTTCTGCAGAATATCGGCGCGGCGGCGGGCAATATGATCTGCATCAACAATGTCGTCGCCGTCTGCGCCACTACCGGCACGGCAGGCAAAGAGGGCCGGCTGATCCGCACCAATCTTCTGCCCTGTTTTCTGTACTGCCTGATCGCCACCATCGTGGTCTTCTTTTTGCTGCTGGCCGGATACTGAAGCTGCCGGAAAAAACAGGAACGCATACCCGGACACGGTCAGAAACATGACCCGCCGGATATGCGTGATCGACTTTGCCGGACCGGTTCCGGCAGGGGACCGGATCAATCCACGGTGATCGTCTTGCCGCCGGCTTTGGCGGAACGGTGAGCCGCTTCGCAAAGCTGAAGGTTGTGAACACCGTCCAGCGCATTGAGCCGTTTGCCTTTCAGGACCGACTCCGCGTGGTGATCAATGAGGGACTGGTAGATATTGGGGAACTTGCGGGGCCGGAGAGATTTCACTCCGGACGCGCCTTCCAGTTCCAGACGGATGTGATAGGGTTCATCCTCCCGGCCGGAAAGCTGGAACATGGTCCCGTAGCCCCGGAGCACGGCTTGATCGCCGTAGATCTCGTACCCCAGATTGGAGAGGGTCCCAACCAGACCGCCGCGAAGCTCGCTGAAAGCGACTTTCACGGATCCCCTGATCCCGTTTTCCATCTCGAATTTGATGTACGCGCCGTCTTCGGCCCGGATGGTCATCAGCTTCGGCAGATACACCGCGCTGACCGCCTTGACCCGGCTGCCGAAAATATGCTCCGCCACATAAAAACAGTGGCTGGCCACATCGCCGATGGGGCCACCCATCTCCTCGACTTTGGAGCAGCGCCAGGTGGCGGCTTCCGCCGGATCGTAGCCGAAGGCGAATTCCATGTGGAAACAGCAGTCGTTGACGGTCCCGAGTTTGCCGGCGGCAACGTTCTTCTTCGCCATCTGGTTGTAGGCGTTATAGACCATCATGTGGTCCACCGAGAGGGAGAGCTTCTTTTTGGCGGCCAGTTTGCACATCTTCTGCGCATCCTTGACGCTGGTGGCCACGGGCTTCTCCACAATCACATGCTTGCCGGCTTCCAGAGCCTTGATGGTCAGCTGGGCATGGCTGGCATTGTTGGTGGCAATATAGACCGCCTGAATGGACGGGTCGGCCAGGACCGCATCGATGGAATCGTACCATTTGAGCTTCAGCGTTTCGGCGGCGGCCTTGCGGGCCGGGTTCAGGTCGGTGGCACCCACCAGAACACCGTGTTCCAGACCGTTGAAACGGCTGGTATCGCAGCCGAAACCCTCCTTGGCCACGCGGTTCTCGGCAATGCCGCCGAAACCGATGATCGCATATCTGATTTTGTTCATTTGCAACCTCCTTGCATAAAATTCACTTATTCAACAGCGCATTGGCCGCTGCAATGACCTTCGGTGCCAGATCGTGAGCTGGCGCCGTGGGCGACGGACGTGTCTCATAACCGCCGCCGCGCCCGTAGGATTCGGGCATCCCGATATAGCCGATGGAGCCCATGGCCAGCGCTCCCACCATGGTGAGACGGTAGGTCGATGCCGCCTTGATGGCCTGCTGGATCTCGATAAAGGGTTCCCCGGGGATCCCGATGATGCCGAGATCCTTGCCGAATTTCAGCGCAAGCATGGTCTCGATGCGTTTTTCCTTCATGGGATTGTCCCGGCAGTCCATCACCCGGCGGGCAAAGAAGCACTTGACATAGGCGTTCCCCTTGGCAATGCCCTCGCTGGTGAGGTCATCGGCGCTGGCAGCCTTCACATCGCCGTATTTCTCCACAATGGCTTTGGCTGCGGCATACTCCTCATCGGTGATCTGCACCGCCGGCGCCTCGAACTGCACGCTTTCCGCACGGAGTTCCGCCGGGGCAACGGGTTTCAGGGCATAGAGCTGGGACAGGACCGCCGCCGCGTAGCCCTTGCCGATGCGGCAGGCTTCCGCGTAATTGGTCTGGTCAACATCGTTCTCCACATTGAAGTGGTTGATATTGCCCTGACAGGCCAGCAGCATGATGACCGGAAGGTCGTAACCCATGACATGCTGGATCTCCTTTTCCATGCGTCCCGGCCAGTCGGCGCTGACCATATCTCCGCCGATGGTGTCGGTGTGGTTGGAGATATTGGCCACCAGAAGACGCAGCTGGCCGTCCTGACGCACCGCCAGCAACGGGATCTCTGGATCGATCGAACCTTCCGGTTTGACAATATCGGGATTGAGTTTGCCGGGATTGGTCAGCACGGTACCGTCCTTCATCCAGAAACGGCGGTTGAAAGCAAGGTTCGAACAGCTGCTTCTGCCGGTCAGAAGTTCGGCTTCCGCCAGATTGGCATAAGCGCTTTTGACAGCCAGAACTGTCTTGGCAACCACAGAACCAATATATTCGGCATTGACACACCCGCCGCCGAAAAGTTCAGAAGCATAGGGTCCGGTATGAGTGTGGGTCGCGCAGAAAAAAAGTTTGTCGGCAAACTTCATGCCGGCTTGAGCAACGGCTTCCTGAAAACGCAGGATCAGCTCCTTCCCCATGAGACAGAGGTCGTAGCTGACAATACCGAAGACTGAGCCGTCTTTTTCAAACAGGGCCGCCTTGACCGCCAGACGGTCATAGGCACCCCGGTTCGGCCGGGGCTCGAAATATCCGCACAGCGGGATCCCCCGTACCGGCGTGATGTCTTCTTTTCCGAAACCGAAACGAATCATTTTGCAGAATCTCCTTGTCAAAACCGCCGTCAGCGGGTTTGCGCTGACGGCGGCATGTTGGATCAGCCCCCGGGGCTTACTTCATATAGGCATCGGCAACCTTGTTGAAGGCATCGATGTCGGCCTGGATATGCTTTTCTTCGTAAGTCGGATGGACCCAGAAGCTGATGGTGCGGTCGGTAAGCCAGTTCGCCATCTTGCAGTTGAACTTGGAGTAGTCGATATTGCGGGCGCGGGGATCATTGAAAGGATACCCGACAATGCCGAAGCCCTTGCGTCCGGTATAGGCCTCTTCCTTGTACATCTCCGGCCACAGCACGCTGTAGGCGCAGGCGCCTTCGGCCTGAACTGCCGCGATGAACTCCTTGCAGGTGCAGGTCAGCTTGTCCGTATCCAGCACGAAGGGCACCAGCCAGAAGGCGTTCTGACGGTCCTGGGTGTCCACCGGCGGATATTTGACCAGCGGGTGATTGGCCAGAGCCTTGAGCAGCATCTTGCCGTTGCGGATGCGGTTCGGCATGTTCCAGGAGTCAAAGCGCTCCAGTTCGCCCAGACCGATCTGGCTCTGCATTTCCGTCATGCGGAAGTTGAAGCCGACGCGGCGGTGGATGTAGAGCTGCTTGCCCTCCATTTCCAGCAGATTGAGTTTGGCGCGGACGTCATAGCCGTGATCGCGGAAGCTGCGGCACTCCCAGGCCAGTTCATCATCATTGGTGCAGACCATGCCGCCTTCGCCGCCGGTGGTGAAATGTTTGCTCTGGCAGAAGCTGAAGCAGCCCACATGGCCGATGGTACCGGCCTTCTTGCCTTTGTAGATGCCGCCGAAGCACTGGGCGCAGTCTTCAATGACGTACAGATTGTGTTTTTTGGCGATAGCCATAATCGGATCCATGTCCGCCACGGTACCGTACAGATGCACCACCACGATGGCCTTGGTGCGCTCGGTGATGGCCGCTTCGATGAGGTTCGGGTCCAGCAGGTGGTCCGTCCCGACATCCACGAACACCGGGAGCGCGCCGGCCTGCAGGGCGCAGAAACTGGAAGCGATGAAGCTGTAGCTGGTGCAGATGACCTCATCACCGGAACCGATGCCGAGGCTGGCAAGGGCGGTGTGAAGCGCGGCGGTCCCGTTGCTCACGCTGATGGAGTTGCGGATGCCCAGCCACTTGGACCACTCCTGCTCGAACTTCATGCCGACTTTGCCGGTCCAGTAGTTGACCTTGCCGCTCTTCAGGATATCGACGACCTTGTCGAAAGTCGCGGGGTTGAACTGGGGCCACGGGGGGAAGGCCTCGCTGATGGTTTTTGCGCCGCCGTTGATAGCGAGCTTTGCGATTTTGTCATTAGCCATTTTCATTCTCCTTATTTTGTGGAGAGATCCTTGTGATCTCTCCGGGTTCCACTTTTTCGTTCCGGTTTCTGCTTCGGGGCCGCCCCGGCAATGGGATTGAAACGGTAGATGATCTGTTTACCGGCCGTCTTCCGGTCCTGGGTGAGACGCAGCAGAAGATCCACCGCCAGCAGTGCGAAATCCTCAATACTCTGCTCAAAAAGCAGCATGCTCCCGGAAGGATAACACTCGTCAAGCTCCCGGTGAATAATGGTCGCGATGCAGGGCAGGTAGTGAACCTCCGGCAGCTGTTCCTTGATAAGTTCCGCAAGAAGTCCGCTCACCACGGTATCATCATCGCTGACGATTCCGTCCGGGCGTCCGGCAGCGGGGGTCTGCAATAATTTTCTGGCAATTTCCACACCGCCGGAATAACCGGCCCCGATCAGGGGACGGATGCCGCAGGAGCGTTTTTCCGCCTGTTCCGGCGAAACACACAGCTGAACCAGCTTCCCGCATCCTGCCCCGGAAAGGGTCCTGACCGCCTGCGCAAGAAAGGCATCCACATCGATCACCACGGCATGGTCCATGGTATTCTGGTCCCGGTCCCCGATGAAACAGCAGGGAATATCCGCCTCCTTCAGGACCTTCTGCGCCCGCTCGTCAAAGGGACAGCAGCTGATGATCCCGTCGCAGCGGTGTTCCGTGACCGCCTGTTCCAACCCGGGAAAATCCTGCAGTCCGGGATTGGGGACATGCACCGGATCCGAGGTCTGGAAAAAAGCAAGACAGCGGCAGTTCCGGGCGTTCAGGAGTTTCTGGATATATCCGGCCAGTGTCGCGGCGTAGGCGCTTCCGGCAAGGTTCCGGATGGCAACACCGATGGTCCTGCCCGTCAGAAGCCCGCACCTGGGATCCTTGACAAAAATGCCGATCTTGTCCTGAACCTCCAGGATCCCGAGTTCGCAGAGGTTTTCGACGGCCTGGGCGATGGTCAAACTGCCAACCCCCAGAAGCTGCCTCAGGGCCGCATAGGACGGCATACGGTCCCCTGCCGTCAGCGAGTGGTCGCTGACGTAGGCAACGATGGCGTCCCGGGCGAATTCCACCTTGCGGGGCAGTTTTTTCGCATATGGCTTCACTTTACACCGAATACTGTATTCTGTATAGTTTTCCGCTCCCGAAACGGCTCAAGCCGCAGGGAAAGAAAACAGAACCACCTTGAATGTCAAAAAAGCTCTACGTTTAGTATAGCATGTTTCCATGACATTGTCAAGCCGGTTTCTGGAAAATTTATTCCCGGATCCTCATACAGACACCTTGGGCAACCAGGGTAAAACAGCCGCTTTTCCGTTTTTTTGAGAAACCGGATTTGCATTCCAGGAAAACTGATGTATAGTATAGACACGTTTATGATGCGTTTCCATCGTCTAGTGGCCTAGGACACCGGGTTCTCATCCCGGCAACACGGGTTCGACTCCCGTTGGAAACGCCATTTTTTGCCTCTTCGACGGTATATGACACAACTCACACCTCCTTTACGCAGGAAATCTTGGAGGTCGCGCCAATTAGCAGCCGCGACCCTCTGGCAGGCTGACTTTCTGCTCAAAAATGCGAATTTTCAAGCCTTTTTTGACAGGGTGAAGC
>DCGO01000083.1 GCA_002314605.1 Lentisphaeria bacterium UBA1776
AGAGTAAAAAAAATGGCGGAGAGAGAGGGATTCGAACCCTCGGAGAGGTTTCCCCCTCGCAAGTTTAGCAAACTTGTGCTTTCGGCCACTCAGCCATCTCTCCGCACGTGCGGCTCATTGACCAGAACCGCGATGGTTTTATCCAATTACTTTACGCGGCGAATCGCGAGCGTATCGGTAATCTCAATGTACTTGGCGTGATTTTCGCGCTGCAGATAAGCCAGCTGCTTTTTGCGCTGCGCAACCAGAGCCAGCAGACCGCGGCGGGTGCTGTGATCCTTGGGATTGCTGCGGAGGTGCTCGGTCAGCGCCTGGATCCGGTTGGTCAGAAGGGCGATCTGAACCTCCGGAGAGCCGGTGTCGCCGTCTTTGCGCGCATACTTGGCGATGATCGAACTTTTGCTGCACTTTTCCATGATGATTTCCTTTTTTCGTGCCGGACAGCGCTCAAAAGCATCCTTGTGACGCTTTTCCTACCAGCCGGTCGTTTTCAATTCCACTTAATATAGCCGCAATTCTTTTTTTTTCAAGTTTTTTACGGAATCAGGCCCGTCTTTCAGACTTTTTTCCGGATTCCACCGGGACGAAATAGGTTTTCAGGGGCGGGAATCCGTTGAAGTCCACGGAGCAGTAGCTCGAGGTGTAGGCTCCGGCGGAAAGCCAGTAGATCCGGTCTCCCGGCTTGATGTACGCCGGCAGCGGATTCCGGAAATACTCGTACATGATGTCCTGACTGTCGCAGGTGGGACCAGCGATGATGAAATCTTCCGAGAGGTCCCCCCGGGCTTCGCAGTACAGGGGATAGCGGATGCTTTCGTCAAAGGTCTCGATGAGACCGTTGAATTTGCCGGTGTCCACATAGAGCCACTTGTCCAGTCCGGTGGAGGATTTCTGGGAGATCAGCACCACTTCGGTGACCAGGATCCCCGCCTCGGCCACCAGGGATCGGCCCGGTTCCAGAATGATCTCCGGATTGTCTTCTTCAAAGTCTTCCTTGAGATACCGGGTGATCTCCTCGGCATAGACAGTCAGCGGGTTGGTCTTGGAAATGTAGTTGGCCGGGAAGCCGCCTCCCATATTGATGAGGGAGAGAGTGATCCCTTCGCTCTTCAGATAGTCAAAGATGTACCGGACCTTGGCGATGGCCGAGTCCCAGGTGCCGATGTCCCGCTGCTGGGAGCCTACGTGAAAGGAGATGCCGCAGGGCTCCAGATTCAGTTCCTTCGCCAGCATGATGAGGTCGATGGACATGTCGGGATGGCAGCCGAATTTTCTGGAAAGAGGCCAGTCCGCAGTGTCGGATCCTTCCGTCAGGATCCGGCAGAACACCCGGGAGCCGGGGGCTTCCTTGGCCAAATTGCGCAGATCGTGCTCGCTGTCCGTGGCGAAGAGGCGGACGCCCTTTTCGTAAAAGTACCGGATATCCCTGGCTTTTTTGATGGTGTTGCCGTAGCTGATGCGGTCCGGCGTGATCCCCAGAGAAAGTACCAGATCCAACTCGTAGCGCGATGCAATGTCGAAATTTGCCCCCAGATCCCGCAGAAGCGTGATGACTTCCGGAGCCGGGTTGGCCTTGACCGCAAAATAGATCTTGGCAAAGTTGAAATGTTCCTTGAGTTCAAGGTATTTCTGCTTGATGATGTTGAGATCCACCACTATAAACGGAGTTTCGTGCCGGTCCGCTTCGGTCCGAACGAGTTTCCAATCCGCCGCATCGTAGTAATCCAGAACATTGATCCGCATGGGTCCTCTTCCCTTTCCTGAAAGGCAAACCTGTTCCTGATGTTCCCGTTTCCGGGACTTCTGCAAAATCCGAAAAAGCAGGGTTTAAATATGCCCCGGTTTTCCGGATATACAAATCTAAAAAGCAAAAAAACAGTTTTTTTTCGTTTTGTCTCTTCATTCATGCCAGAAGCTTCTTCAGAGTTTCCGCATCGTCAGCCAGTTGTTCCAAAGTGTCGTCTTTGACAAATTCAAGCATCACCGGTATATCCTGAGTCCTTTCCCTGAGAATGGATAAGAACCGGATCCACTCGGCCGCATTTTCCGCCAGGGCCAGTCTGTGACCG
Organism: Lentisphaeria bacterium UBA1776; assembly: GCA_002314605.1. Classification (GTDB taxonomy): domain Bacteria; phylum Verrucomicrobiota; class Lentisphaeria; order Victivallales; family Victivallaceae; genus UBA1776. The sequence goes on from DCGO01000083.1 coordinate 2,070, forward strand.
TTGCCGGTCCAGCTGAAAGCATGGACAGTGGAGAGCCACGGGAGAACCTTCCGGAGCCAGTCCATACGGCAGGCCTCCGTGCGTTTGAACTGCGGTTGCCAGCCGCAGCGCAGGGCAGGGTGATCGACCTCTTCAAGAAGCTGCAGCGTGGATTCCACGGTGTCGGTCAGTGTTTTATTGTGGCACTCCAGCGTCAGGGTGAGTCCGTGACCGGCGGCCATTCTGCAGCACTCCTTCAAACAGGACCACACGGGTTTGCGGTTTGTGCACTCTTCCGATCCTTGGGACCCCGCCCAGACCCGGATGGTGGGGGCGTGCAGTATCCGGGCGCAGGCGATGATCCCGCCGAAATCCGGCTGATTTTCATTCCCCGCCCGGAAATAGCTGCCGTAGGCTGCGGTTGTCAGGCCCGCCTCCGCCATGCGTCCGGCAACTTCCCCGGCACGTTTTTCATCGCCGTGCGGAACATGGACGTCGCCCCCCCATTCCACGGTTTTCAGTCCGAGACGGACACATTCGGAAATCAGTTCCTCCGCTGTACGGCTGCGGAAAGAAATGGACACAAGACCCGGGATCAGCATGACGGACTCTCCTTCGTTGTACTGGACTGCGGAACCCTTTTCCGCCTTCAGAAATATAGCACGGCGGCAGCGGGTTTCAAGTCGTTTGGTCCGATTCCCTTTTTTTTTGCCGATTTATGTTTCAAGGATTGCAAAAAACGCATTTTGTGCTATCTTTAACAGCAATACCCGTGTTGGAAACAATGGACCTGTGAAACGAAGGAGAATTCACGATGAAGAAGTTTTTGCGGACTGCGGCTGCGGCAGCGGCGGTTGTGCTGACGGCCGGATGCACCACCATGGAAGTCGCTCAGAAGTTCAACGGTCTGCCGGTCAGCGAAAAGGCCGCCACTCCGCCGACGGTGCATATGAATGTTTCCATGACCGGATTTTATTTCTTCGGGTGCCTGCCCATCATTACCGGCAGTGTCGGCAGTGTTGACAAATGCGCCCTCTTCAAAAACACTGTGAAGGTCGAACATGCCGTATCCGTTCTGACCCGGGAAGCCCGGACCCAGTATTCCTGCACCCGGATCTACGATCTCAAGAGCAATACCCGCACTTTCCATCTGCCGCTGCTCTTGTCCATCAAGTCGGTGGAAGTTTCCGCCACGGGGACCAAATAATAAACCGGCAGGATTTTGCGCGTCCTTTTTCTGCTGCCGCTGCTGACATGGAGGCCTGAGGAATGAAACATTTTGTCCGGCTGGCGGCCGCCGTCCCTGAATTGCGGGTCGGCGGGGTATCTTTCAACTGCAATGCCATTCTGCAGTGCTATGACGAGGCGGTCTCATGCGGCGCCTCCGTCGTGGTCTTTCCGGAACTGGCGGTCACCGGCTGCAGCTGCGGCGATCTGTTTTTTCAGGACCGTCTGCTGGACGCGGCGGAAGCCGGACTGGACCGTCTGGCCGCCCGGTGCGGCAGGACGGTCATGGTCGTCGGGGTCCCGGTGCGCCGGGGCGGACGGCTCCTGAACTGTGCCGCTGTCCTTCAGCACGGCCGGATCTGCGGTTTCGCCGGCAAAGTTTTCCCCGGACGCGGTCAAGGGAAAGAGGAGTGCCGTTATTTTTCCAGCGTCCGGGAGACTGCTGACGGTTTTGCCGGGCCGCAGATCTTCCGGGCCGGAGAATTGACTTTCGGGGTGGAGATCGGCGATGACGGTTCCGCTCTTGTGCCTTCCTCGGCGGAACTGGTCATGGCCGGGGCGCAGGTGATTTTCAATCCCTCTGCCGCTCTTGCGCTGGCTGGAACGATCCGCCGCCGCCGGGAGGCCCTGCGGGAATTCAGTTCCCGGATGCGGGGCGTGATTGTTTCCGTCGGGGCAGGGTGCCTCGAATCCACCGCCGATGCGGTGTATTCCGGGCAGGCGGTGATCGCCCGCCATGGCGACGTCCTTGCGGAAAACAGTCCCCTTGAACGGACACAGTCCATTATTTATGCGGACATGAATCCCCGCTGGACCGACCATGTGCGCCGGACGGATGGAAGCATGGAAGAGGGGGGGATTGCAGTACCGGAACAGGTGCTGGATGCTCTTCCGGAATCGCCGGATCTGACGTATTTTCCGGTCCATCGTCTGCCGTTTGTCCCGGAAGATCCCCGGGAGTGCCGGGATTACTGCGCCGGGATCGCCGCCATTCAGGTGTCGGCTTTAGCCAAGCGGATGGAACACACTCACGCAAAGTGGGTGGTGGGACTCTCCGGGGGGTTGGATTCCACGCTGGCACTGCTGGCGGCTGCTGCCTGCAGGGATCAGCTGAAGCTGCCGCCGGATGCGGTGGAGGCAGTCGGGATGCCCGGATTCGGAACTTCCGGCAGGACCAAAACCAATGCGGAGAAGCTCTCGGAGATTCTGCATGTGCCTTACCGCACCATTCCCATCGGAGATGCGGTGATGGGGCACTTCCGGGACATCGGTCACGATCCGGAAAAGCTGGATGTGGTCTATGAGAACGCTCAGGCACGCGAGCGCACGCAGGTGCTGATGGATGTGGCCAACGGTTGCGGCGGACTGGTGCTTGGGACGGGGGATCTCTCGGAGATCGCTCTCGGGTGGTGTACCTACAATGGCGACCACATGTCGATGTACGGCATCAACGGGTCGCTTCCGAAGACCCTGATCCGCAAGGTGGTGGCGTATTATGCGGAGATTCTGCCGGAGGCGGCGGCGGTCCTGCTCGACATCCTCGATACGCCGGTCTCGCCGGAACTTCTGCCGGGGAAGCAGTACACGGAGGAGCTGATCGGCAGTTATGAGCTCCACGACTTCTTCCTTTATTACTTTATGCGTTACGGCGCTGATCCGGAAACTTTGCTTGTGCTGGCGGCCAAGGCGTTTGCCCCGCTGGACGGGGCGGAGATCCGCCCGGTGCTGGAGAAATTCGTGAAACGCTTTTTCGGTCAGCAGTTCAAGCGGAATGCCGGGCCGGACGGGGCGAAAGTCACGCCCTTCGGACTCTCTGCCCGGGGGGACTGGAAAATGCCTTCCGATGCGGTTGCGGATGAGTGGCTGTAAGTTGTTGCATTTATTTTTGGAAATTAAGTTGCAAAAAACGGATTGCGTGATATAGTAACATCGTGATGCACCCGTAGCTCAGTTGGATAGAGCGTCTGCCTCCGGAGTAGAAGGTCTTGCGTTCGAGTCGCAACGGGTGTACCATTTTTTTTGCCTTTGTTCCGGGATTTCCGGTATGGAGCTGCCGCTTTTTTTATCCTCAATCCTCCGGGTTCAGGCATCCGTCCGGTCCGTCATGGATTTGAACAGACTTCCAAAGGTTTTTCCATCTGTTTTTGCCGCCGGCTCCGATCGGCAGAAATTTTGAATCCAGGCTTGTTTTTTTGCCGATTCAGGTGTATATTACATTCCGGTCTGATTAGGAGGTATTCCCTCCCTGCAATTTATGGTGATGAGACAAGAAAGGATGCATCATGCCGAAACGCACCGACATCAACAAAATCCTGATCATCGGTTCCGGACCGATTGTGATCGGGCAAGCCTGTGAATTTGACTACTCCGGAACACAGGCATGCAAAGCACTGCGGAAGGAAGGCTATGAGATCGTTCTGGTGAACAGCAATCCCGCCACGATCATGACCGACCCGAGTACCGCCGACCACACCTACATCGAACCCCTGAATCCCGAGAGCCTCGAGCGGATCATCGCCAGGGAAAAGCCGGATGCCCTGCTTCCGAATCTGGGCGGGCAGACCGCCCTCAATCTGGCCATTGCCCTCAACAAGGAGGGCATTCTCAAGAAGTACAACGTGCAGGTCATCGGTGTTGACCTGAACGCCATTGAGCGCGGCGAGGACCGGATCGCCTTCAAGGAGACCATGAACTCCATCGGCGTGCCCATGGCCAAGTCCGAACCCTCCTATTCTCTGGAAGAGGCCGAAAAGATCGCCGGTGAACTGGGCTATCCGGTGGTCCTCCGTCCCGCCTACACCATGGGCGGCACCGGCGGCGGCATCGTCTATAATGTGGAGGAGCTCCGCACCGTCTGCGCCCGGGGCCTCAACGCCAGTCTGATCGGGCAGGTGCTGGTGGAAGAGTGCGTCTGCGGCTGGGAAGAGCTGGAACTGGAAGTCGTCCGGGACGCCAAGGGCAGGAAGATCACCGTATGCTTCATTGAAAACGTGGATCCCATGGGCGTCCATACCGGGGACAGCTTCTGTGTGGCCCCCATGATCACCGTGCCGGAGAGTGTGCAGGAGCGTCTCCAGGATTACGCTTACCGGATCATCGATGCTGTCGGGGTGATCGGCGGCTGCAACGTCCAGTTCGCCCACAACCCCGTGGATGACCGGATCATTGTGATCGAGATCAATCCCCGGACCTCCCGCTCCAGTGCCCTGGCCAGCAAGGCCACCGGGTTTCCCATTGCCTACGTTTCCACCCAGATGGCTTCCGGCGTGAATCTGGACGAGATGCCCTACTGGCGGGACGGGTCCCTGGATAAATACACTCCCTGCGGGGATTATGTGGTGGTCAAGTTTGCCCGCTGGGCCTTCGAGAAATTCCCCCAGGCCAAGGACGCTCTCGGGACTCAGATGAAGGCGGTGGGCGAAGTCATGTCCATCGGCAGAAATTTCAAGGAGGCCATGCAGAAGGCCATCCGTTCGCTGGAAATCGGCAAAATGGGCCTCGGCATGGACAAGAAGATCGAGGCCATGACCACCGACGCCATCCGGGATGCATTGCGTACGCCCTCCAGCAAGCGGTATTTCCTGCTTTATGAGGCCTTCAAGCGCGGCGTGGCCGTGGAAGAGATCTGGAAACTCACCAGAGTCAACCGTTATTTCCTCACGCAGATCAAAGAGATCGCCGATCTGGAACTCAAGATGCTGAAATCCAACTGGATGAGTCTGGATGACGATCTGCTCATTCAGGCCAAGAAGGACGGCTTCTCGGACAAGTATCTGGCGAAGATCTTCAATGTGAGCGAGAACGAGATCCGCGACCGCCGCACGAAACTCGGCTGCGTGGTCACCTACCGCCGGGTCCCGGTGAGCGGCACGGCCACCGACGAGGATTATTACTTCTCCACCTACTCCGGCGCCCCGGACGAGGTCCCGGTGTCGGATCACAAAAAGATTCTGATCCTGGGCGGCGGCCCCAACCGGATCGGTCAGGGTATTGAATTCGACTACACCTGCGTTCATGCGGCCTTTGCCCTCCGGGATGCGGGATATGAAACCGTCCTCATTAACTGCAACCCGGAGACGGTGTCCACCGACTACGACACCAGCGACAAGCTCTATTTCGAGCCCCTTACGGTGGAAGACGTGCTGGCGGTCTATCAGAAGGAGAAACCCGAGGGCGTCATCGTCCAGTTCGGCGGTCAGACTCCCCTCAATATCGCCCAGCAGCTGAAGGATCTGGGGGTGAAGATCATCGGTACCCAGCCGGAAGGCATCCGTCTGGCCGAGGATCGCGAATATTTTCGGGAGCGGATGATCGCATTGGGGATCAAGCAGCCGGAGAGCGGTACGGCCACGTCTCTCGACCAGGCCGTGGCCATTGCCCGCCGGATCGGCTATCCGGTCATGGTGCGTCCATCCTTCGTGCTGGGCGGCCGCGGCATGGCTGTGATCTATGACGAGACCACGCTGACCCGCTATGCGGTGGAATCTCTTCAGGTGAGCCCCGAGTATCCCATGCTGATCGACCGGTTCCTGAGCAACGCCACGGAAACGGAAGTGGACGCGTTGTCCGACGGCAAGGATACCTTCCTTGCCACTGTCATGGAACACATTGAGCTGGCCGGCATTCACTCCGGCGACTCCGCCTGCGCCATTCCGCCCATTACCTTGAGCGACAAGGTGATCAGGACCATTGAGGAGCACTCTGCGGCCATCGCCCGGGACTTCAAGGTGGTGGGGATCCTGAATGTCCAGTTCGCTGTCTGTGACGGTGAGGTCTATATTATCGAAGCCAATCCCCGGGCATCCCGCACGGTGCCGCTGGTGGCCAAGGTGACGGGTGTTCCTCTGGCCCGGATCGCCACCAATCTGATGCTGGGCCACAAACTTTCCGAGTATAAGGATCAGCTCCGCCGCAAAGACAAGAGCTATGTGGGGGTCAAGGAAGCGGTCTTCCCCTTCAACATGTTCCCGGAAGTCGATCCGGTGCTGGGCCCCGAGATGCGGGCCACCGGCGAAGTCATGGGACTGGCGGACAATTTCGGACTGGCCTACTTCAAGGCTCAGGAAGCCGCCGGCGGGCGTCTCCCGCTGGAGGGTACGGCGCTGATCACCGTTTCGGAACTGGATCGTGAGCCCATTGTGCCCATTGCCAAAGAACTGGCGGATCTGGGGTTCAAGCTCATTGCCACCGACGGTACTGCTGCGGCTCTGTCCAAACACGGGATCCGGGCCGAAGTGGTCAACAAGCTCAACGAGGGCCGGCCGAATATCGCCGACCTCATCAAGAACCGCTCGGTCCAGCTGATCATCAATTCGCCTCAGGGGCACCTGAGCAAGATTGACGACAGCTTCATCCGCATGATGGCCATTCAGTACAAGATCCCGTACATGACCACCATGGCGGCGGCCCATGCCACGGCGCTGGGCATCCGTGCGGCCAAGACCGGCAGAATCGTGCCGAAGTCTCTGCAGGAGTATCAGTCCGGCAAGTAACGGTCTGGCCCCTGCTGCGGGAATAAGGGAAGGTGACCTTTGAAGGTTTCCCTCCCTTTATCCTCTTTATTGAGAAACTGCCCGAGAAATTTCAATTTTTTCTTCCTCCAGCACTGGAATAAGTGTCATCTGTATGCTAAAGTACATCTCGCGCAGTTCTTTCATAAT
>DCGO01000088.1:0-814 GCA_002314605.1 Lentisphaeria bacterium UBA1776
AGTTCGGAGGAAAGCCGGTCCTCCGGGATGCTGATCCCGTTCAGCAGAAACTGCGTGCCCTTCTTCCGCCACTCCTCTGCGCGGGGGTGTTCCGGAAAATCCAGTGCGGACCGCAGGAGAAAACTCCCGTTCCAGATATTGGATTCCGGCTTGTTTTTGTCGGAAAAGGCATCGATGGCCCCCACCACAGGGTACTTGTCGGACAGGAGAAAATCCGCCTCGGCTTCCCGCAGTCTCCGGAACGCTTCCCGCTCGGCGGCAGTCAGGTGCTTCTGAAGCGGGTCCAGTGCGTGAAAGGCCCGTTCCAGCCCCAGCACGCTGATCCAGCGGCAGCCCCACGAGTTCCCGTCCGGGGCCAGCCGGGATCCGGTGCAGTGGGTGTGGAGATTATGGCGGAAAATTTTCAGGGCGTATTCCCTCATTTCCTCCCGGGTCATGCACGCGCCGGGCAGCTCCTCCGGGGATTCGGCCAGCATGGTCAGCGCCCCGGCGGTGTTGTAATTGCTCTGAATGGCCCAGGAATCACAGGAATTCACCCCGTACCAACCCTCTTCCGGATCTTCCGGACAGGTCCGGAACAGCTTTTTGAAGCAGGGCAGAAAACGGGTCATCATCCTGCGGCTTTTTTCAACAAGTATATTCTCCATTGCCCATGTACCTTCAGCTTTCGTTTCATAAAAATCTCAATAACGGATGTAATATACTGCACAAAAGAAAAATTGGAATGCCTTTTTTTTGGAATATCATATATATATTTACGTTTGATCACAAAAAAAATACAAAGGGTAACTCTCAAAATTCATTCCGGCGGCTT
>DCGO01000088.1:867-10940 GCA_002314605.1 Lentisphaeria bacterium UBA1776
CTTTTCGGCTGTTACCACTTCGGGTGGCAGCCTCAAAATTCCATTTTGCATCTTTTTCCCCATTGTCCCGCAAATCCATCCGTTTGAATTTTTAGAGGTCCCCTGAACTTGAAAAACACTCCGGAACATTTATATTATTGGGAACAACCGGACAGGCAAACTTTTATGGAGCAGCATCAGTACATCGAGGAGGCCATGGTCCAGCTGGAACAGCAGTTCCATCTGAGGATCACCGTCATTGACCGTGACGGTCTTTTCAATTACAAGCAGAAATCCGAGGTCTTCCGGCAGGCCCGGCACTCCCACCAGACCAACCCGAGCTGCCGTTTCGGGTTCTGCGAGAAATGCGTGGCGAACTGCCGCCACCGGATCAACCAGATGTTTCTCCACGCTCCGACCCCGTGTTATTCTGTGTGCTGGAAAGGAATCGGGCAGATCGCCGTTCCGCTGTGCCACATGAAATTCAGTTACGGGATCCTTTATGCGGGGAATTTCCGGGATCCCGGCACCGCGCCCCCGGAAGGGCTGCCGGAAAAATTTTACGAAGCCTATTCCCAACTGCCGGAAGCCAGTCCGGAAACGATACGCAAACTGATCCCCGTGCTGCACATCTTCGCAAGGGGCATCATCACTTATCTCAAGGAAGAGAACATCGTCAATGACGAGTACGATTTCCGGGTCAGCAGGATCTACAGTTTTCTGCAGGAAAACAAGTGCCGCAATATCGGGCTGCCGGACATTGCCGGATATCTGCATCTTTCCGAATCCTACACCAGTTTCTTCATCAAGCAGATTTCCGGGCAGACCTTTTCCCAGCTTCTGCGGGCCGTCCGGATCGACCATGTGAAAAATCTTCTGATCACCACCGACGACAGTCTCCATGCGATTGCGGAACAGTGCGGTTTTTCCAACGAATTTCACCTCAGCAAAGTCTTCAAGGAGACCACCGGGGTCTCCCCGTCGGCTTTCCGCAAATTGAGAAAGTAGGTTTTTACCGGGATTTCTCTTCGTCAGGACACGCTTCCTCCGCCGGAAGCGTCATGGCAAAGAGAGAGTTGCAGACGGCCATGATGGCAGCAAAGCTGAAGAGGGTCCCCAGCCCGAATTTCATCCAGATCCAGCCTCCCGCCGGAGCGACGATGATGGAGATCAGGTGATTGATGGAGATCCCCGTGGACAAGGTGGATGTAAGCTCATCCTGACTTTCCGCCAGCGTCCGGACGTAGATATTGGTGGCCAGAGAAGTGGTGCTGATGACCGCATCCAGAAGGAAATTGATGCAGAGGATCCCCGGCGCCAGTTCAAACGGAAAGATTTTCCCGGCAAAGCCGTACAGGAGGCAGACGAAACACAGCACAACCGTGTCCCAGATCATGATATTCCGGTAACCCAGGCGGTCCGTCAGTCGCCCGATGAAGGGTGCGGCAAAGATGTTCACAAAGGCGCAGATCCCCAGCAGTGCTGCCATGGCGGCGGTGCTGAACCTGTATTCCCGGATGAGAACATAAGGTGCGAAGGTTATGAACACCTGTTTTCTGGCTCCGTAAAAAAGTTCCAGCAGATAAAATTTGGAAAACTTTTTCGCCATATAGAGCCGGGGCCGCCGGGAGGGGACATTCGGTGCATTTTTCGTGAAGGTGCTGATCACACTCAAGGTCATCAGGAAAATGATCAGGCCCCAGAGTACCCGGAAAAGGACGATTTCCGGTGCTTTGAACCACACGGTCCCCGCAAAAAAAATGGCGGCCACGATCAGACTGCCGGAAACTTTGCCGAAATTCATGGCTCCGGTCAGAAACCCCAGAGACTGTCCTGCGTGGTCCGGCCTGGCGACCTGCATGGCAATGACCTGACGCACCGGCATGACCAGGTGCTCCCCCACGCTCCAGATCATGATGAAAACGGTGACGAAAATCATGTTCGCCGAGAGGAAAAGCAGTGCTGTACCGACCATGGAAAACAGTGTTCCGATCCGCATGATCCGCCAGTCGCTGACCCGGTGCAGGAGTGCCAGGATAAAGACCAGCAAAAGTCCCGGCATTTCCCGGAAAAACTCCAGCCAGCCGCGCTCCACACTGTCCATGATGTAAATATCGGACAGAAAGTTGTTCATGGCCGCTGCGAAACAGCCGATCCCGATCCCCCAGAGGAGAATGCTGAAAAAGAACGCTCCTGCGCCGGTATTCTCCCGAAAAACTTCCGAAAATTTGAATTTCATCTCTGTAAATTCCGCTTTTTGGGTATAGGATACCTCTGCAGAGATACCCTGTAATTTAGCACGGAAACGGAAAAAATCTGATGTCCGTGCGGAAGCGTGTCCCGTGTTCTGCAGAAAAACAAAGGCCGCCGCAGTCCCTTTCCGGTTCTGCGGCGGCCCCGTCCCCCCCGTCAGAGGATTCGTTTAATCTCTGGCAATGGCGATCTTATGCGGTTTGGCCGATTCCAGTTTCGGCAGGATCAGCTCCAGCACGCCGTTTTTGATGCGGGCGGAGATCTTCGCCGTGTCGATGTCTTCGGAGAGCTGGAAACTGCGGCGGAACTCCACTTTGCGGCCCTGCCACAGCCCCGCCATACCGGCGGAGACACTCAGCTGACGGTCGCGGATGTCCACATCCAGCGCTTCGGAAGAAACGCCGGGCAGATCCATCAGGATCCGGACTCCGCCGGACTGTTCGATGATATCGCAGGGCGGCATTGCGTGAACACTGTTCTGAACTTTTTCCGTATCTTTATTCATGATGAACTCCTTTCTTCAGCGCTCAATGGCGACCTTGATGTTTTTCGGTTCTTCCGGACGCTCCCGGGGCAGCGTAATGGTCAGGACCCCGTCCACATACCGGGCCTTGATGTTCCGGGCATCCACCCGGCAGGGCAGTTTGATGGTCTCTTCCAGACGGTCCGCTTCCCGCTCACGGTGGATGAAACGCTCATTTTCGCCCAGCTCCACCGCCTTCTTTTCGCCGCGGACGGTCAGGAAATCGCCCACCACCTCCGCGTCCACGGACTCCGGATCGAAGCCGGGCAGCGAAGCCCGGACCTCAATGCCGTCGCTGTTCTCGGAAATCACCATCCGGGGAAGTTCGTACCAGCGGGCACTGTTGCGGATGGGACCGGTCAGGTCGTTCAATACGCTGAAAAGCTCCTTGGGCAGTTCCGCCACGGTGTCCCCCCACCAGGATTGCGGGATCATGCCAAAACGATTGATGTGTTTCATGCTGTACCTCCTTTTGATTTACGGTTGCATTCTGCGTCACAACCGGAGTATCAGCAATATCCGTGCCAGGTTTTCCGTCCCCCGGATTTTTCCTCCGGTTCTTTCCCCGGAGACAAAAAAAGCGCCAGTCTGTCCCGGAGGGGGGGACAAACTGGCACAATCGGGGCGGTAAACGGATCAGATAAGCCCGGGGATCTTGATCCCGCCGGTCACTTCCGCCATTTTGCTCTCCGCCGAATTCCGTGCGCTCTCCGTGGCGGCCCGGACCGCACAGAGGATCTGGTCCTCCAGCAGTTCCCGGTCCTGCATGGCCTCCGGAGCGATCCGGATGGATTTGAGCATGAAATCCCCGGTCACCACCGCCCGGACCTGATTGCCGGGGGCGGAGCCCTCAAATTCCGCCGATGCCATATCGGCTTTCATCTGCTTCATGTTGTTCTGAATGTCTTTGGCCTTCTTCATCAGACTGGCCAGTTCTCCAAGGTTGCCGAACATGTTTATTCCTCCCATGTAAAGTCCGCACCCATATTCATGAAATCCCGGACAAAATCCGGGTACGTTACACTGCAAACGTCCGCGCCGGTGATCACCGTCTCCCCTTCCGCCGCCAGGGCCGCCACGGCCAGAGCCATGGCGATGCGGTGATCGCCGTGAGCATCCACCGCCGCACCATGGAGTTTTCCCCCATGGATCACCAGCCCGTCGGCAAGTTCGGAGACATCCGCCCCCATTCCGGCAAGTTCCAGTCTCATGCAGCGGATCCGGTCGGTTTCCTTGATCCTCGCCTGAGGGGCGTTCACGAGCCGCGTCTCTCCGGGGATCAGCGCCGCCGCCGCCGCCATGACCGGCAGTGCGTCCGGCGTGGCATTCAGGTCGAAGACCCCGGGCCGGAGTTCCCTGGTACGGGATACCGTGCTTCCGTCGGCGCTGATTTCGGCTCCCATCCGCCGGAAAAAGTCAAAACAGGCCTTGTCCCCCTGCACGTCGGAGAAATCCAGATTCCGGATCTCCACGCCGTCTCCGGCGATCATGCCGGCAGCCAGCGGAAAGAGCGCCGTCGAAAAATCCGCCGGGATCACCGCTTCAAAGGCCCGGCAGCGCTGTTTCCCGGGTACATGAAAATGCAGCAGGTCCGGCGAGGCTTCACAGCAGATATTCAGTCGCCGGAGCCACTGCAGCGTGATCCCCACATAGGGCTGCTCATTCAGAAAATCCAGATCGAAATCGCTGTCGCCTTCCGCCAGAGGTGCGGCGAAGAGGAGGCTCGAAATAAACTGGGAGGTGGAACCGTCCACCCGGGCCCGCCCTCCCCGGAAGGGACCTTTGACCCGGACCGGACAGCAGCCGCCGGTCCCGGAAACCTCCGCGCCCAGACCGGACAGGGCGTCAAGGAGTCCCTGCATGACCCGGGTGCGAAGAGAAGCATCCCCGTCCAGAACCACTTCCCGGTCCCCGGCGGCAGCCATGGCGGAAAGGAACCGGAGCCCCGTCCCGGAGTTTTCCAGGTCAAGCACGGTACCGTCCGGGCAGGAGAATTTCCCGCCGGTCCCGGTGCAGAGCCAGTCCCGGCCCTCCGGAACATATTTCATCCCCAGTCTGACGGCGGCAGCCCGGACTGCCAGCGTATCGGCGGATTCCAGCGGAGCAATGATCCGGCTGGTCCCCTCCGCCGCCAGCGCCGCGGTCAGGGCACGGATGGTGTGACTTTTGGAACCCGGAACCGCCACGGTACCGCGGACCCGGGATGGTCTGACGCGTAAATTCATCGGAAACGTGTCCTTGTGACTTGCATTTAAAAGATATGCGGGTTAATTTAGTTTATGTATTTCTTTTTTCAAGCGGGATCGATCATGAATATTACAGTTATTTCCACCGGCAGGGAACTTCTGCGGGGGGCCGTCGTCAATACCAATCTGGCGGAGATGGGCCGGCGGCTTCTGGCAAACAGGATGCCGGTCACCCGGGCCATTCTGGCCGGAGACGGCCGCCGGGAGCTTTTGACCGCCATCGCAGACGGCGTCCGGGAAACAGACATACTGATGATTTCCGGGGGGCTCGGCAGTACCGGGGACGATCTGACCAGAGATGCGGCGGCGGAATTTTTCGGTCTGGAACTCCGGCGGGATGCGGAGCTCTCGGCCCGGCTCCGCCGGTTCTACCGGGAACATCACCCGGAGGGCCCCGTCCCAAAAATGCTTTTCCGCCAGGCGGATGTGCCGGAAGGAGCGGAGATCCTGCCCAATACGGAAGGGAGTGCCCCCGGGCTGTATTTCCGGACCTGCTATGGGGGGCGTGAGATCCGGGTCTTTCTCCTGCCGGGGCCGCCACATGAACTGGTGCCCATGTTTGAGAACGAGGTGCTCCCACGGCTGGCGGACGCGGCAAAGGGGACGCTCACCCGGGCCTTCCTTGCCGAAGGCGTCGGGGAGCTGGAAGCCGAAACCCGGCTCCGGGAAGCGGGGTGTCCGGGGGAACGGGCCTGTTGTGCCATTCCGGGGGGGACCCGGCTCTTTTTCACCGGAAGCGATCCGGAACTGGATGAGGCGCAGGCCATTGCGGAAAAACTTTTCGGAAATGCCCTGACTTCTGCGGCAAGTCCGGCGGAGGCCTGCATCCGGCGTCTCCGGGAGCGGAAGCTCAAGCTGGCACTGGCGGAATCCTGTACCGGCGGGATGATTTCCGGCATGCTGACGGAGATCCCCGGTGCATCGGAGGTCCTGCTGGGGGGGGTGGTGTCGTACAGCAATGACGTCAAGCGGGATCTTCTGGGAGTGGCTCCGGAGATCCTGCGGGATCACGGCGCCGTCAGCGAACCCTGTGCCCGGGCCATGGCCGAAGGGGCATTGGCGCGTCTGCACGGGGATATTGCCGGTGCCGTGACGGGGATCGCCGGGCCGGGAGGGGGGACCCCGGAAAAACCGGTGGGACTGGTGTGGATTGCCGTATCGTTCCGTGGGAAAACATTTGCGGAAGAGTGTCATTTCAAAGGCAGCCGGGATACCATCCGGCACCGGACTGCGGCGGCGCTGCTGGGACTTCTGCGGCGTGTCCTGAAGGGCGAAGCGGAAGCGCCGGAGCGTATGGAAGGGCCGGCCGGACCGGTTTTCTGAAAAAATTTTCCATCCCCGCTTGCATTTTCATCAATCCGGATGTATCTTTATCGCAGAAGTACTTTATTCAGACTGAAAAAAACGTTTGCAGCAAAGAAAGGAGACGGGGATGACGGGGGAGGTCATCAGTTTTTTTGACTGCTGTCCGGTGACCCGTGAGGGTCAGCTTCTGGTGGAGCCGCCGCCGGCAGTCAGGGAGAGATCCATCACCGTAAAGGAAACGATGCAGACGGCCTACACTTATTTGGAGCATGCCGCCCGTCGCTTTACGCGCTGGATCACGGTCACCGCAGGGGCGGTGCGCCGGTTTGTCCATCGGTCTTGTCAGACCGGTCGGACCCGTCGGACAAGTCTGACCGGCGTCCAGATTTTACGAAGAATTGCGGTTTTAAGAATTTGAACCCATAACAAAAACAAAAAAAAGGAAAAAAATTATGGCAGATTACAACGACGGACTTAAGTTTGAAGATGGAACTTTAATGTGGTATAGTGCTAAAACCCCGGTTGATGTTCAGACGACATTCGGTGATACACTGAGCATTTCCGGCAGCTCGGAAGAGGGTTATGTCATTACTCTGAATAATTTCAACTTCACAACCGATTTCGCCAGAGGATTGACTATTATTGACAAGAACTGCAGTACCATTGTTTTGAAAGGCGAAAACACCATAACCGCCGGAACAGAAGGCGATACTTTCCGTTCCGGTCTTCGTTTCGACTTTAATCCCCTCACTATTGAGGGCGAGGGAGAGAATGTGACTTTCTCCGTCACCTCCGGCAATTATTCCTATAGCGAAGGAATCCATGTCAAGGATTTGATCATCAATGGCGACATAACGCTTACGGCGAAAACCCTCGGGACGGGTGAGAATGCTTTCGCTATTCGTTATACTGAAAAATCTACCCCAACGACCCTTGACGTCACCGATACGGAGGGCAACAAGCTGACCTTCAACGGTGAAGTAAGAACGTATACGGATGATCAGGGTAACATCAAGAATCCTGTTATCATGAAAGCCGGCGTAATCGCTCCCGAGGTCACCGTCCTCACCGAAAAAGAGTGGTTCAATGCAGACGACAAGACCGTCACCGTCAATGGTACGATCGTGGACCACAGCGGCAAGGGTATCAAGAGCTTCACGGTGGAAGTCGGCGGAGCCCAGCCGGTGGAACTCGAGATCACCCGGGTAGGCACGAGTAATGAGTACGAGTGGAATTACACCTACGGAGGCAAGGACACCGAGGGTACGAACCTTTCCTTCACGGCCACGGACGAGAATGATCAGACCGGCAAAGCGCAATACCTCCTGAAGGTCGATACGGTTGCTCCGACTGTCACGATTGCTGAAAGCATGACCTCGAAGGCTGATTATGTGGATAAAGCGACCGGCATCAGCTGGTACACGAAGAGGGAGCAGGATGGTTTCATCACCGCCGTGGGTACCGATAATCCCGGTTCCGGTATTGACTATATGATCGTGGACGACATCCCGCAAATGAAGGGTGCTGCTGGTGTCAACAAGACTCTGTATCTCACCGAAGAAATGGACGAGGCGGCTTCATACGAGTTCGGCGCCAAGGACGTTGCCGGAAACGAGACCGAAGATGTTGTCACCTTCACCTACAACGTGGACGGCACCGGGCCGACGATCGCCGAGGTGTTCTTCGTAGGCGATGAGGGCAAGATGTATTATGATGAAGTTACTGACGTAACCTGGTTCAAGATGGACTCCTCTGCCGCGCTGGCTGCCGAAATTAAAGATACAAAATCCGGCCTCGCGAGCGCAAATTATGCGGAAATCCCCTACGACACGGACAAGAAGCTCTTCACCCTTGATACGACGGTCGAAGTACAACCCGAGGAATACAATATTACTGCCACTGACAATGTGGGCAACGAGAGTGATTCACCGAAATACGCCTACGCGGTGGACGGCTCCGCTCCGGTCATCGTGGTCACCCAGGATCCGGATCTTCCGCTGTATGCCGGCAGCGTGGCGGTCTTTGCGGCCATGGATGATGGCGAGGGCAGCGGCATCAAGACGAAGCAGTACGCCATCAACGGCGGGGACTTCCAGGATTACAATGATTCTGTCGTGATCACAGGAGATAATTACGTTGGTGAAACCTGCATCATCACCTTCAAAGCGGTCGATAATGTCGGCTATGAGACGACAAAAGACTATCAGGTCGTCAACGTGGATCTCTGGACGCCTGTAATTGATCTTTACTTCGACAACACTACGGTTTCCGCAGAGCAGTTCCTGTCGGCTTATGCGACCGATGAACACACCAAAGTGGTGGCGTTCCAGTATAAGTTCGGCGAGGACGGGGAGTGGACCGATTACGACAACGGGCAGGAGATCACCGTCGATGCCAACGGGACCTACTATTTCCGTGCCGAGGATGTGGCAGGCAATAAGACTGAAACTTCCGTCACTTACTACAACATCACCGCTCCGAACGCGGAGACCTTCACGGTCATCGGTGATGACAAGGTGATCGTTGATAAACAGTCTCACAAGAACGTCATCTTCGAAGCCGGCAGCACTCTGACAATTACGGAAACCGGTTCGCTGTATGCCGGCACCTTGAGCATGAACGGCAGCAACGTGCTGGCGAATTTCGGCTCCGCCGATGCGGAAAAGCTGATTGTCAGCGGTACCGGCAATGTCATCAGCGGCGATCTGGACGGCGTGGCGGCGATCGCCATGAAGGATGCGGAACTCACGCTCAGCAAGGATCTTTACGACAGCTTCATGGACGGCGCCAATTTCCAGTCCGCCGGGAAACTGATCGTGGAAGCCTCCGAAGCCAATTCTCTGACTCCGGACGACATCAACGACATTTTCCTTACGGCGAATGTGGACGATGTGAAGTTCAACATGAACCTCATCAATATCGGCAAAATGACCTTCAATGCCGGCAAGGCCATGACCGTCGGATTCGAAGACGGTTACGGGACTGACAAGGGTGATACGATCCGTTTCGCCAAGAATTCCGATATCACTCTCGGCACCGAAGGCGGGACGATCGATCTGCTGGCCGGGAACAACAAGGTCCAGATCGACAAGGATGCCGATGTGGAGATCAACTCCAACCTCGCCAATGTGAGCACGGTGAAATCCGCCAAGGGTTCAGGCGTCACGACGGGCGACATCTCCTTCCAGCTCGGTCGCAATGCCACGCTGAAGGCGGAAGGTAAGTCCTTCCTCGCCGGTGACATCACCGGTACGGACAAGGCCACCACCCTTTCCGCCAGCAAGGGCACGCAGTTCTTCTCCGGCGACATTACGCTCGGCGCCAGGAACGACAAGATCACCACCGGTACGGACTCCATCTTCGTGGGCGAAGCCATCGACTTCGGCGCCGGAAACGATACGCTGAAGATCGGCAAGGATGCGTATTTCAACGTGTACGACGGGATCGACTTCGGCGGCGGCAAGGACAAGATCGAAGTGGCTTCCTGCAGCAAGGGCAATGACAGCGCAGTGGTGCTGAAGGCGGATAAGGATGGGGCCTCCAGCCTCACCAAGTTCACCATCGGCAAGAACGCCGTGGCATATCTCTCCAGCGAGCTCATTGACAAGGGCGAGGCCCTCAACAAGAACTTCGCCAAAAATGCGACGGTCTATGATATCGGTGAATTTAACGTGGCGAAGAACTTCACCGACATTGCTGACGAGCGTAGCGACAATGAAGCCAAAAATGCCCGGCTGCTGGAAACGGCGGATTACGCCGGCTGGCTG
>DCGO01000101.1:0-362 GCA_002314605.1 Lentisphaeria bacterium UBA1776
AAAGGACCGCACACGGACACGGTCGTCATTGCTCTTGACGGCGACAAAATGGCAAAGGCTGAACGCAAGGGCGGTTCCGGATTCGGCATCAATGAAGACGGGGCGATGTATACGCAGACAGTGAAAGATGTTCATGCCGTAGCCTACGAAGAACCAGTCGGTATAGACCTCTTCAATGGGAAAGAAACCGGGGATGTTGCGGCAACGGTGAGTGCAAACTCCTGCGCTACATCGACACGGAATGGACCTTCCGTTGTGGAATGTGTCCCGCTTGATCTTCGGAATGCAACCCGTGATCCGGAAAAGCACGATGAAGTGAACAGACAGGGTGTCGGTGTCGGCGAAGACGGCGCACCGATGAA
>DCGO01000101.1:490-3852 GCA_002314605.1 Lentisphaeria bacterium UBA1776
AGGGCAAACCCGAAGAGGAATGTCCGGATGCTCCCCGGTACAAAGCCTGCGGCAACAGTATGTGTGTCAACGTCATGGCATGGATCGGTGAGAGAATTGATGAAGTTGAAAAGACAATTCCCTCACGTGAGGGAATTGAAATCCAAAACAACAACGGAGGTGTCGATGAGTGAAGCTGAACCCGAATGCCGGGAATGTTCGCAGCAGTACAACAAGCTGCTGTCGGAATACTGGTATCAGAGAAGGCAGATCCGCAAGATGCGGAAAGCCTTTGCCGCAATCGAATGTGCGATCACGCACAAGTGCGGCCGTTACGCCGAATTTATTATCGGCGAATGCGAGGCTTATCGCGGAAACTGTGACCAGCAATGCCAGAGAAATAAATTAGAGCCAACTGGCTCTAATTTCTGAAAGGACAAGATGCCAGACAATACAATAGAAGAAAGCATCCGGAAGAATGCGTCCGGACCGAAATCCGCCGAAATCGACGGTCAGAAGGTCGAACAGCATGACATTTCGGAGCAGATTGAGGCGGATAAATATCTCGCGTCGAAAAAGGCTGTAAAATCCCGGACAAGCGGCCTGAAGTTTTCAAAAATGTGCCATTCGGGGGCGTGAGGTATTACCATGATCAACAAACTGAAAGCACTGTTCCGAACAAGAACACCGCCCAAAACTGTGCAGGCGCGATTTGATGCCGCGCAGACAACGAGGGACAATCACCGGCACTGGTCGGCCGCGGATCACCTGTCCGCCGACATGGAGGCTTCGCCGGAGGTGCGAAGAACATTGAGAATGCGATCCCGGTACGAGATTTCCAACAATTCCTATGCAAAAGGACTTGTTCAAATGCTCGCCAACGATACGATTGGAACGGGACCAAGACTGCAAATGCTCTCCGGCGATGAGACCTTCAATGATGAGGTCGAAACGGCCTTCATGCGGTGGGCGGAGTCCGTGAAACTCCCCGCCAAACTGCGAACCATGAGGATGGCAAGATGTCAGGACGGCGAGTCGTTTGCTGTTCTGGCAACGAATCCCAAAGTCCGGCATCCGGTCAAACTGGATCTGATGCTGGTGGAAGCGGATAGAGTTTCCGGCGAACTGAAATGGTTCGAGGGAGATAATTCTGTGGACGGTATCACCTTTGACCAGTGGGGCAATCCCACAAGCTACCGTGTACTGAAGTACCATCCGGGTGATGTACACTATATGCCCGGAGACGAGGCGGTGCAGGTTCCTGCGGAATTCATGATCCATATATTCCGTCAGGATCGCCCCGGACTTCATCGCGGCGTACCGGAGTTGACGGCGGCTCTTCCGCTTTTCGCTCAGCTCCGACGCTACAATTTAGCCGTGCTGAGTGCAGCGGAAGCCGCAGCCGACTTTGCCGCGATCCTGTACACGGATGCTCCGCCCAACGGGGAAACCGATGAGGTGGAACCGATGGACAGCATTCCGCTGGAACGCAATATGATGCTGACCGTTCCGGCCGGATGGAAGATGGGACAATTGGATCCCAAGCAGCCGGCTGCGAATCACAGCGAATTCGTGAAAATCATTCTTTCCGAAATCGCCCGCTGTGCGGTTACGACCTACGGAACGCTTGCCGGAGATTTCTCCGGACATAATTACGCTTCCGGAAGATTGGACAATCAGATCTACCACAAGTCGATTCTGGTTGACCGCTCGTTCTGGGAATCGGAGGTCCTGAACCGGATCTTCGAGGTGTGGTTCCGGGAATATCTGCTGACCACCATGCAGCCTTTTTCTACGGAAAGACATACATGGTTCTGGGACGGATTCCCGCATGTTGATCCCTCGAAAGAAGCGTCTGCACAGGAAAAGCGGCTCGCCAACAATACGACAACGCTGGCCGCCGAATGTGCCAAGGACGGTCGAGATTACATGGGCGTTCTGCATCAAAGAGCCAAGGAACTGAAACTAATGCGGAATCTTGGGATTCCGATCACCGGGGAGCAAATCCCTGAAACATCAACCGAACCGGATGACGGTTCAGAACCAAAGGAGTAAATTTTGAGTGAATTTACGCTGATTGAGGCGGCCGGGAGCAAGCCCAAGGTCGCGGGGGTCGCCTATTCGGGCGGAAAGATGAGGCTCCCCGGCTGGAAGCATGAGGTTGTTGTGGACCTCGCCGGGATGGAGATCCCTGACAGTGTTCCGCTTCTCACCAATCATGAGAACAAAACCGATGCCCGTGTTGGGATGATCTCTGCAAGCATCAAGAACAACCAGCTTGAGATCACCGGAGAGATCATTTCCGAAAGCAAGGATGCACAAGATATCGTGGCTCAAAGCAAAGCCGGGGCTGACTGGCAGCTTTCCATCGGAGCCGATGTGAAGGAGTGTGAGCTTGTGCAGAACAAACGTGAGGTAAACGGACAGTCGTTTGACGGTCCATTCTACCACGTCAAAAAGTCCACACTCCGTGAAGTGTCCGTCGTTGCCGTCGGGGCTGATGAACACACCAGTATGAAAGTTACCGCAAAATTCAACCTTTCCAAAACCATTGAAGGAGACAGTATGTCCACTGAAACTGAAAACAAAAATGTGTCTGCCGCCGCTGAAACCGAAAAGAAAGCTGCGGTTCCGCCCGTTCCTCCCGCCAAAGAGCCGGAGAAGAAAAACGAACCCGCTCCCGTTCCTGCCAAAGAGCCGGAAAAAAAGAAAGAAGGAACTCCCGAACCGGCCAAAGCCAAATGCGACCCGGAAAAAGAGGCTAAAGCAGCCGCTGTTCCGCCCGTCATTCAGGCGAGTGCGACTGACGTTGCCTCCACTGCCCGTGACGCAGCTGTCGAGGCCGTGAAGGCCGAGCGTGAGCGTGTCAGCGCCATTCAGAGCATCTGCAACGGCGAGTTCCCGGAGATTGAAAAGGATGCCATTTCTGCCGGATGGACTCCGGAGGTCGTGACCAGGAAAGTCCTTGAAACCATCCGTGCCGAACGTCCCTCCGCCAACGTGAACATTTGCGTCAAGACCGCGCCGGAGGGTGACGCTCTCCGCCAGACCGTCGAAGCCGCGATGTGTCTCCGTGTCGGGGTTTCTGCCGATCAACTGGAAAAATCCTACGGTGCGCAGACCGTGGAAGCCGGTATGAAGGAAATGGATATGCCGCTCCGCCAGCTTCTGATCGAGTGCATGAAGATGGATGGAATTCCGTACAGCCATGGCTTCGATAACGAGACCATCCGTGCGGCATTCAGTTCCGTCAGTCTCCCCGGCATTCTGAGCAATGTGGCGAACAAAAAGCTGCTTCAGTCCTACGAAGCACAGCCTGTGATTGCGACCAAGCTCTGCTCCACCGGCGACCTGAATGACTTCAAGGAAAACGACCGCTTCCG
>DCGO01000057.1:0-1551 GCA_002314605.1 Lentisphaeria bacterium UBA1776
CCGCAGGCGATCCGATCTTCGGCGCGGCCGTACTTACAGGAGCGGCAGCCGGAGAAGCTGCGGAGCTTTTGCCTTCCAGAAAATTTTTCAGATCCGCAACAAGTTCGGCACCGGTCTGATAACGGTTGTTGCGGTCCTTCTCCATCATCCTGAGAATGATCCGGTTCAACTCCGCCGGCAATCCGGGCACTTCTTCCGCCGGCGGGATCAGCGTGCCTTCCACATGCTGACGGGCAATCTCATTGCCGTCCTTCCCCTTGTAGGGAAATTCTCCGGTCACAAAATGATAAAAAGTGGCCCCGAGACTGTACAAATCGCTGCGGATATCGGTTTCCACCCCGGTCAGCTGTTCGGGACTGATGTACTGCGGAGTCCCCATGACCTCGGCTTCATCATCCCCCATCAGGTTCGAACTTCCGGTGGCGATCCGGGCCAGCCCCAGATCCGCCAGTTTCACCTGTCCTCGCCGGGTCAGCATAATGTTGTCCGGTTTGATGTCCTGATGGACCATTCTCTGCTCTGTCCAGGCAAAATCCAGCGCATCGGCCACCTTGCAGATGATCTCTGCTGCCCGGCGAGGCTCGATCTTCGTCTCCTTTTTCAGGACGGATTTCATGGTGTCGCCGTCCAGAAGTTCCATGGCAAAATAATAGACGCTGTTTTCTTCACCGACAGCATACGCCTGAACAATGTTCGGATGGCTGATCTTTGCGGCCGCACGGGCTTCCCGGATGAAATCCTCCACAAACTGAGCATCTGCGGCATAGGAATCCTGAAGCACCTTCAGCGCGACCATGCGGTCCAGCGAAATCTGACGGGCCAGAAAAACGATCCCCATCCCCCCCCGGGCCAACTCCCGGACTATGGCAAAATCGCCGACCACCGCACCCGGGGCTACAGCTGAATCCGGAGCCTTGCACCGAAGACGGCATACGGGACAATCCACTTCCTGCCCCGGATCAGCCGTCAGAACTGTCCTGCAAGCCGAACACAAAAATCTCATTTCATCCATCCGTTTCCATGACTCATACGCTTACTGGCGGCATTGCGCCGAAGCATACTATATCACACTTTGAATCAGTTTCAACCGGGAATCCCGCCGCCGCTGCCGGAGAGAAAGATCCCGGAAAGATTCATTTTCAGCGCTTCCGGATTGTCCGAAGCATCCAGCGCGTCCTCTTCCGAGATCACACCGGCATTCACCAGCGCAAGAAGACTCTGGTTGAAAGTCGCCATGCCATCGTTGACTCCGGCGGCAATGGCCGCAGGCAGTTCCGCCAGACGGTTTTCCCGGATCAGCCGGGAGATCACCGGGGTGTTCCGCATGATCTCCCACGCGGGGACCCGTCCGGCCCCCAGAGCCCTGGTGATCAGCCGCTGACTGATCATGCAGCAGAGATTGTTGGCCAGGGACTCCCGGATGGATTCCTGCTCGTCCTTGTTGTAAAAGTCCAGAATACGGTTCAGACTTAAATACGCATTGGTCGCATGAAGGGTGGTCAGCACCATGTGCCCGGTATCCGCCGCCGTCAGCGCCGCATCAAAACTGGT
>DCGO01000057.1:1581-8772 GCA_002314605.1 Lentisphaeria bacterium UBA1776
GTCACGCATTTCCCCCACCATGATGATATCCGGATCCTGCCGCAGTGCATGCACCAGCGCAGAGCTGAAACTGGAAGTGTCGATCCCGATCTCCCGCTGTTCAAAAAGGGACTGATTGTCCGTAAACTCGTACTCCACCGGATCCTCGATGGTGATGATGTGCTTGCGGAACCGGGCATTGATGTATTCCAGCATGGCCGCCATGGTGGTGGATTTGCCGGAACCGGTGGTCCCGGCGACAAAAATGATCCCCCGTTCCGCCTCCGCGATCCTTCCCAGCGTATCAGGGAGCCCCAGTTCCTCAAAAGTATGGACCGTATTCTTCACCCAGCGCATATTGACACTGTCGCTGTTCCGCTGTCGGTGTACATTCACCCGGAAACGGCCCACGCCGTCTTCCAGCAGCGAAAGATCCAGATCCCCGTTTTTCCGGTAATCAACAAGCTGTTCCGGCGTTGCCATTTCTTCGATAAAAGCCCGCATCACCGCCGCATCCGGAACAAAACTCGTATCGGTGAGGCCGTTTCCCAGCCGGAAAACCGCCGGAACACCGGTCCGGATATGCACGTCGGACGCATCCGACTCCACCATCAGCTTCAAGAGCTCGTGAAATACTGTATTTGACACCTGATCCTCCCGCTGTAAAAATCCATTGGTGCGCACTATAGCACCGGACAAGGATTTTTCCAGCTGCCATTCCTGATTTTTCGAGAAAGTTTTGCCGGGGAGAGAGTTTCAGGAAAGCGGGGCGGCTTCCCCCATAACCCGGCGGATCCGGTCCGGCAACTCATCGGAGGAAAGTCCCCGCATGGGCACGGCTTCTCCGGCGGCACCGTGGAGCCATACGCCAAGCCGGGCAGCATCCCATGACGCAAGTCCGGCGGCCAGCAGGGCCCCAATACATCCTGTAAGGACATCCCCGGCTCCGGCGATCCCCAGTGCGGGGGAACCGGAGGAATTGATGCAGTACCCCCCATCCGGCAATGCCGTGACCGTACGGGGCCCCTTGAGGACAGCAATGCAGTTGAATTTCGAAGCCAGAGACTGTGCAGCCCCGATCCGGTCCGCCGGAAGATCCGCCAAAAGGTGCCTTGCCTCGCCGGCATGAGGCGTCATGATGATCCGGGAAGAGAGTTTTTTTCCCGGCATTTCAGATAGAATATTCAATGCATCTGCATCCAGCACCGCCGGCAGATGCGAATTCAGGATCAGCTCCAGCATTCTGCGTGCTTCCGGCCCCGTTCCCCAGCCCGGTCCCGCCGCAACGGCGTCCGCAAGAAAGAGAACCCGCTCCAGCATTTCCGGCGTTCCCGGATGCAGAACCACCGGCGCAGGAAAAGGTCCCGGAGCGGAAGTCACCAGCCGGACAAATCCGGCTCCGGTCTTCAGGGCCGCCGCCGCCGTCAGCCGGGGAGCCCCCGGGTAATCCGGGGATCCGGCGGCAATCAGCAGCCTCCCCCTGGAATTTTTGTAGGCGTCAAATTGGAGACGGGGAAGAAATCCGGCTGCATCCTGCCGGTAAAAGCTGGAAAATTCCGCCGGAACGGAACCGGAAATCTCCGGCGCGATTCCGATCATGACATGGCGGAGCCGCCCGCAAAGCGCCGGCCCCTGCCCCCGGAAAAGTCCCGTTTTCGGAAGACCGAAGGAAATAGTCACGTCCGCCCGGACCGCCTCCCCATGCACTTCTCCCGTATCCCCGTTGAGTCCGGAAGGCAGATCCAGCGAAACCACCGGACACCCGGAAGCATTGACCGCCCGCACCCAGTCGAGATAAACGCCTTCTATCGGCCGGGAAAGTCCGATACCGAAAAGGGAGTCCACGATCAGGTCGCCCTCCCGGAAATCCGGCCGTTCAAAGACCTCCACCGGAGAGTCCTTCAGCATGGAAGCGAAAACACCCGCTTCACCCGTCAGGTTCTCCGGAGGAAACGCCGCCTGAATGACCACCGGCAAAGCCTGCGACTCCCGGGCCAGAGCCAGAGCCGCCACGATCCCGTCCCCCGCATTGTTGCCCCTGCCCGTCACCACCACGATCCGTCGGCGGCACGGATAAAGGAGGAATTCTTCCCGGATCGCCTCCGCTGCACCCAGTCCCGCCCGGCGCATCAGCTCCGGACCTGGAACCCCGGAACGGCGCTCCAGTTCCCGCATGGATGCAATGCCGACGACGTTCATGATCAGCCTGATCTTTCCCCGAAGGACCTACCATTTTTTCCGGTGAAAACGGCTGCTGCGGCCGTCGCGGTCGCCCCGCTCCCCCCGGGAGTCCCGGAAATGATCGTGATGGACCTCTTCCGGCAGCTTGAGCATCTCCTCCGTGGGAAGAACACTGGAAAAACGGCAGCCGAGCAGCTCCTCGATGGGAGGAAGGTTGTACGCCCCGTATTCGCAGAGGAAACTGATGCTGGTCCCGGTGTGCCCCGCCCGGCCCGTCCGCCCGATGCGGTGAACATAGTCCTCCGGCCGCTCCGGCAGATCGTAATTGACGACGATGGACACATCGTCCACATGAATTCCCCGGGCCGCCACATCGGTGGCGATGATGATCTTCTCCGCCGCCGTGCGGAATTTCTCCAGGATCTTCAGCCGCTTGTCCTGAGGGATGTCCCCGGAAAGAAGCGGCACCTCGTAACCGTAACGGTGGAGGTCGTGCTGAAGGCGGGCGTTCACATCCTTGCGGTTGCCGAAAATGATCATCCGGTCAAAAGGCATGGTGCGGAGAATATAGAGCAGAAGCCCCAGTTTTTCCTCCCGCAGGACGCTGTAAAATGTCTGGTTGATGTTTTCGCTGACCATCTTTTCCGGTTCGCTCTCCAGCACCACCGGGGCCGCCAGCCATCCGCCGGCCAGCCGGAGGATGCTCTCCTCCAACGTGGCGGAAAAGAGCATCGTTTGGCGCTCACCCTTTCTGGGCAGCTGGGCCACAATGCGCTTGATATCCGGAATGAAGCCCATATCCAGCATGCGGTCGGCCTCGTCAATGACCAGGATCTCCACCTTGCCCAGGTTAAGGGTGCTGCCCCGGGAGTAGTCAATGACCCGACCGGGCGTCCCGATCAGAAGATCAATGGGCTGCAGAAGTTCCCGGCGCTGCTTCTCGTGGTCCATGCCGCCGAAAACCACCACACTGGTCAGTCCGGTATAGATCCCAAGCGCCTCCGCATCCTTGTGGATCTGGATGGCCAGTTCCCGGGTGGGAGCCAGCACCAGCGCCCGGGGCTGTCCCGGATTCCGGGGCCCCTGAAGGGGGTGATTCAGAAATTCGGTGAAAATCGATACGAGAAATGCCGCTGTCTTGCCGGTGCCGGTCTGGGCTTTGCCGGCAATGTCCTTGCCCTCCAGTGCCGGAGGAAGCGCCATGGCCTGAATGGGCGTGCAATACTTAAATTTCTCGTGCTGGATCCCGAACTGCACATCCTCGTGGATCGGCAGGTCCAGAAACCGTGTCTTCCCCTCACAGACCGGCACGTCCGCAAGATTTTCGGGCCGTGCCGGAACGAACCTGACAACTGAACGGGAAGAGGCGGCCTCCTCCTGCTTCTGCCCGGCGGGCTTTTTCCGGCGCGGTTTTCCCGCGGAAATCCGTGCCGGATCATTTCCCGGTTTCGGACCGGAGGGACGCCGGGAATTGTCCGGCTTTTTCCGGACAGGCTTTTTCGCCGCAGGAGCTGGAGCCGGTTCAGCAGCGGGAACGCCGAAGAAACGGCGCAGTTTTTCAGAAAGTTTTTCAAACATGATCAATCCTTGACAATTTCACGCAGATACGCTGCGAATGCATCGTGGAACTCGGGACGGCGCAGACCGAATTCCACGGTACTCTTCAGAAATTCCAGTTTGTTGCCGATGTCATAGCGGCGTCCTTCAAACTGCAGACCGTACATGGGTTCGCGTTTGAGAAGGCTCTTCATGGCGTCCGTAAGCTGGATCTCGCCGCCTTTCCCCGGCCGGGTCACGGCAAGTTCCGCAAAGATCCCCGGAGTAAATACATATCTGGAAGCGATGGCCAGACGGCTGGGAGCCGTTTCGGGCGACGGCTTCTCCACCAGACTGGCCAGTTTGTGGAGCCGCCCGTCGGAAGAGGCAAGTTCCGCGATCCCGTAGCGGCTCACTTTTTCAAGGGGCACCTCCTCCAGAGCCACCACCGAAGCGCCGGTCCTTTCGAACGCCCTGCACAACTGGGCGCAGACCGGTTCCGTCTCCCCCCGGAGGACCGTATCCCCCAGCAGCACGGCAAAGGGGTCATTTCCGGTAAATCCGGCGGCCTGAGCCACCGCATCCCCGAGCCCCTTCAGCTCCGGCTGGTAAACGTAATGGATCCGGGCCAGACTGTCGATCCGGCGCAGGGATTCCAGTTCCGCCGTTTTTCCGGTCTTTTCGAGGCGTTCTTCCAAGGGACCGCCGGGAACGAAATGCTCCTGAATCGCCTCCTTGCCGGTACTGACCACAATCAGAATATCCGTGATCCCGGCGGCGGAAGCTTCCTCCACCACATACTGAATCACCGGTTTGTCCACAAGGGGGATCATCTCCTTCGGCACCGCCCGGGTGAAAGGAAGGAAACGGGTCCCGAACCCGGCTGCGGGGATCACTGCTTTGGTGACTTTCATGAATCAAATCCTTTCTTCACAGATAAGCAATATTGGGATCGGTAACGATCCGCGGCAGCAGCACGCTGATCTGATTGACCTTCAATGTCTGGGTGAGACGCTTGAGCATCTCCTGATCGCGGTAGGTCCCGATGATCGCTCCGCCGGAACCGGTGAATTTGGCGGATGCCCCTGCGGAACGAGCCAGTTCCACCATCTTCCGGTTCTGAGGGCTCACCGACTTGCCGCAGACCTCGCAGCGCAGATCGAAATTCCGGTTCAGGAGACCCGGCAGCAGGGAGAAGTCCCGGGACCGGATGGTGTCCATGACCTGATCGGTGAGACTGGCCCACTCCTCCATGGCCGCCAGGACTGATGGCACCCCCGCCTCGTAATCCTCCCGCAGACGGCTGTGGAGAATCTCGGATCCCTCGGAAAGGTCCGTCCGGTAGGCGATATAGAGGTTCATGTTCTGGGGAAGATCGATTTCCTGATATTTTCCGCAATGATGTTCGGCCATATACGCCCGGTCGAAATCCATATAGACCGGGTGATTATAGGCCTGGGCCACCCGGTCCTGCAGACCGGCGGGGATCCCCAGCTCGTCGCGCTCCACCGACAGCACCAGATTGGCCAGTTCCGGCAGCGGAATCTCCAGGTGATAAAACCGGCACAATGCCCGCATGGCCGCAGTGATGATGGCCGAAGACCCCGCCAGCCCCAGCCGGTTGGGAATGGTAGTGCGGTAACGCATGGTGAAATTCTGTCCTGACAGTGCAATCCCGTGCTCCACACAGTAGTCGTGAAATTTGCGGATGGCAGCCTTCAGAAGCCGGATGCCGCCGTAATACCCGTAAGTACTGACGTCATTGCAAAGGTGTTCAATGCTGTCAAATGTACTGTGATCCCGGAGGGACGGCAGCAGGTCCAGTTCGGGACTTTCGTACAACTGGACTTCAGCATGATAATTGCTGAAAACGAAAGCAATGGTTTTTCCGTGGTAACCGTCCGAGGGATTCCCGATCAGGGCCGCCCGGGGAAAAGCTCTGGTTCTGATGATCATGGCATGATTTCCTCAAAATATGGACTTAATGGAAAATGGCCGCAGTGACACCTGCCACCATGGCGGCCCCCAATACGATTGCTCCGGCAATAATCCAGGCATCCGCCAGGGAATCCCCGGCCGGCTGAAATGTCCCGCCGCGCACGGGGTCTTCCGTTTTTCGCAGCCAGGCATCAAAAGTTCCCCGGAGCCGGAAATATTCCATACGGAGACGGTCCGTTTCCGCAGCAAAGCCGTTTTGCAGTGCCGCCGGAGTCGCAGCCTGTAATTTCTCCTGCAGGGAAACAAGGTTCTTCTGCAGCTGCTGCAGGGCCTCACTCCTCTTTGAAAGTTTCTCCAGATCGCCTTCAATTTCGGCCAGATCGTGCGCGAGACGCCCGCTCAGGTCCAGCTTCGCCCGTTCTCCCTCTTCCTGACGGCGGGAAACTGCTGCTTCCGGTGCCGGAGCCGGGGAAGCGGCAGGTGCCTGAACCGGAGTCTCACGCATGGCCGACGCCGATTCACGGAGGCGGTCCCGGATGGTGATCAGATTGTCGCTGATGTAATCATTTTTCTGTGTCATAACTGATATTCCTTAATTTCACAGAAGGGCCTTGTTCCTGGGATTGCGGGCGACGTCCTTCGGAGTCTTTTTCTGGTTGTTCACGGCATTCTTGCGGGCCCGGTTCTTCAGGAGGCAGGTGATCACCGCGCTGTTGTCCGCAGGCACCATGGCCGCCGCATGCAGTGCCGTATTGTTCTGAAAATCGGGCATGTTGACCCGGGCGCCCTTGTTGCAGAGGATCTGCACGATTTCGGCGTTGCGGCCCTCGGCGGCATACATCAGGGGACTCTTTCCGGTCTTGTCGCAGGTATTGGGGCGGGCACCCCGGGACAGCAGAAATTTTGCCGTGTCCGGAGCATTTCTCTGCAAAGCATGCATAAGAGCCGTCTTGCCCGTAAGATCATGAGCATCAATGGCCGCACCGTATTTCAGCAGAAGTTCACCCATCTCCGTCTTCTTCTGATTGCGCTGACTCCACAGCATGAGGGGAACAATGCCTTCATCGCTCCTCTGATTCGGACGGGCCCGGTTTTCCAGCAGGAGCTGCACCATCTGGGTATTGTTCTTTTCCACGGCCACGGCCAGTGCGGTCCGCCCGAAAGCATCCGCCGTATTGACCCGGTCCGGATTCTCCTCAAGATATGCGGTCAGCTCCGGCAGCTTGTTGGCCCGGGCGATCCGGATGATTTCCGGAACCGGGGCGATGTGTTTGCGGATGGCGGCCATGTAATTTCTCCGGGGCATGAACTGGGTGATCCGCCCGTATTCAGCATTGTTCGCGCCCACAAGCACCAGAGTACAGGCTCCTCCGCCGACTTTGTACTGACTGCGGATCGCCGTTACCGGATCCGTTTTTTTCTGGTCCATCGGAGACGGGGCCGCAGGTTTCGGCTCCTCCATCTTCGGCTCTTCTTTCTTCGGCTCGGCCTTCTTCGGCTCGGCCTTCTTCGAATCCTTTTTCCTGGAGTCCTTCTTGGAATCTTTCTTGGAATCTT
>DCGO01000057.1:8825-11582 GCA_002314605.1 Lentisphaeria bacterium UBA1776
CTTTCTTGGAATCTTTCTTGGAATCCTTCTTCAAATCCTTCTTGGGCTCTTCTTTTTTCGGTTCAACCTTCTTGGGTTCTTCCTTTTTTGGTTCAACCTTCTTTGCTTCGGCGGCAGCCCCTTTTGCGGGGGGAGGCGCCACCGGGACATAAACCAGGATCAGCCGGGACGCCGCAAAGTCCTTGAACATGGAACTCTCCAGCACCTCCTTCTGAAGTTTCACCTGATCGGATCCTGCAAACAAAATCGCCAACACTTTTTGCGGCTGGGATGCCGCCTGTTTCTGTGCCTGAGCGAGATTCGTTCCCCACCCGGCCGGAGCTTTCAGGGGAGGAGCCTTCTTCGGTTCAGCACTGAAAAGCAATACGCCGTTCAGCAGCAGCAGCAACAACATTACCGATCTCATTTTTCCTCCTTGAAATAAAGTTCGATATACTTCCGGTATTCAGACAGATTCAGTATCGCGGTAATCAGCGCCGCGGCAGCAGCGGCAATCAGAGCGTTCTCCGCTCCCACAAAAAAGGCCCCGGTCCCTGACAGCACGGCTCCCCACGGCCAGATGGAACCTCCCGCCGCCGGAAGGTTGCACACCCCCATGACCAGCAGATACGCAACAAGCGGGTGAATATGACACCGTCTCGACCAGAAATGCGCCAGCTGGATATAAAAGAACCCGGCCAGTACCGCTGCAATGCGGTCCATGCCGCACCCGGCCATGGAAACAGCCAACAGGACCGTTCCAGCCAGCATCCCTGGAAAGGTCCCGGAAACAAAAAGAAGCGAACAAACCCGCAGTACCGGATCCCGGGGGGCCGTCAAACACTGCCGCCGGGAGGGGGTCTGCCGCTCGCAGAGGGCGCCCCAGAAGAAAAACCATGCGCCTCCCCACACCACCGGATGCCAGTCGCTGCCGGGATAAACCGCCTGCAAAACACCGAGCCAGTACAGCATCTGAACGATCAGGAGTACTTTGGGAACACAACCTCGGTTGGAAGCGGGGGGCATGTACTGCACAGCCTGCATGGAACTTGCGAATATACCGGCCAGAAGGAGTCCCGTACCAAGCAGCAGAGGATAATTGCGCCAGACCCCGTTTTTTGACAGAAGGGAAAGGAAAAAACCGCCGGCGCTCAGGATGAAGAAAAGCTGAAGCACCGTGCCGGGAAAGCGCCGGTGCAGCCCGGAGTACGCAGAAATACACTGGATGACTTCATGCAGTACAAAGAGCCCGCAGAAAATACATCCGATCACCCCCCAGGGAACCGGGCGGAAACGCTGCACAATCCATACAAGAGCCGGGGATGCCGCCAGCAGAAGCAGGATCACGCTGCTCCACGCCAGCATCATTTTTCCGCAAACGATCCCCCACGGAGAAAATCCGGTCCCGGCCGCCGGGTCGATCCCCTCTTTGCCGCGCTCCGATTCGGTACGGTGACCAAGATGCAGCAAAGTTCCGATCAGAATCAAAGCCAGCAGAAAAAGAAAAAATACCCTCGGAAGCTGAAAATCCGTCCGGGGAGGCAGATTCAGAACACTGTTGAAATAACCCAGCAGAATCTCGGCGGCAAAAATCACCAGGACCGAATACAGGAGACTCCGCTCCCGGATACTCTGGCGGAGTTCCTTTACGAATACCGGGTTCAGGCGGTCTGGAAAATCAAGTTTCATCATTCGGGATCCCCCCTTCCCACCGTTTCAAGGTACATCGCCTCAAGATCCCTGCAATCCAGTTCAAACCCGGTAACCGGAACGCCGTCGGAGATGAGTCCGGCGGCAAAACGCGCAGGATCTCCGGAACACAATTCCGCCCGGACCCTGCAGCCAAAAATCTCCGCCGAATGGACTTCCGGCCGTCTCAGCAGAAGATCCCGCAGTTCAGCTGGAGGGAGAGCGCTTGCCAGAAGCAAAGACGGGGATTTTTCATTTTTCTTTGCCGTATCGGCGGCAATCCGGCCCTTTTCCAGGATAATTGTGCGGCTGCAGAGTTCCGACAATTCAGAAAGAATGTGACTGGAGATCAGAATCCCCTTGCCGGCTTCCGCCTGCTGTCTGAGAATATCCCGGAGCTCCGTCCGGGCCCGGGGGTCCAGCCCCGCCGCAGGTTCGTCAAGCAACAGAAAATCCGCATCCTGCAACAGAAGCCGTGCCAGACTGACCCGCTGTCGCTCCCCTTTGGAAAGAGCGGAGATCATCTGATCTGCCAGACGTCCGATCCCGGTGAGGGCGATCACCTCGTCCAGCTTTCCCTTCCGTACCGGGCTGCGGATCCCCTTGAGCCGAAGCGCCAGATCCAGGTGATCCAGCACAGCAGTGTTCCGGCTTCCGTCAAGAGCATCCGGCATGAACCCGATACAGGGAAGGCACTTTTCCGGTTCATCGCACAGGGGAATGCCGCCGCAGAGGATTTCTCCGCAATCCGGCACATCCCGTCCGGCCAGAAGCCGGAGCATGGTGCTTTTGCCGGCACCATTGGGGCCCACCAGCCCGGTGATGATACCGGACTCGAAGGCAGCAGATACGCCCTCAAGAGCGGTAACACCGCCGAAACGACGGGTCAGATGAATGGTTTCCAAACGCATACTGCAACCGGGATTCCGTACCTATGAACAATGCTTCTTTTCATAATCCACTAATATAGCACATGTTCCGCAAAATGCCACGGAACATGACGGATTTTTCAATTATGCGGAAAGTTCGTTTCTTCCATTTTGTTTTTTTTGATAACCGCAATGAAAAAAATGGTTCTTCGTCGGTTTG
>DCGO01000017.1 GCA_002314605.1 Lentisphaeria bacterium UBA1776
GCCCCGTGTTGCCAAAGAATGGGGGCAGCATCGCTCTTTGTCCCGGTCAGGCGCTCGTGGCGGCACTGAAGGGCTTTGTGGCAAAGTTCCATGCGCGCATCGAAGATCTGCCAGAAGCGATCCAGATCCTTCTCGGCGGAAAGCCCGATGTCCACGTTTTTCACAAACCAACGAAGAACCAAAAAGAGAGATGATGCCTCCCGACAAATTATTTCAAAACAGGATCAGAGATCTGCCGGGAACTTCCGCCGGAACCTCTGTTTTATCCCCGCAGCCGGAAAAAGGCCTCTTCCACCGTGGCAGCCGTCGCCTCGACCGTACGGTCGTCGCAAAGATCGGAAAAGAGTCCCCGCATGGGCTCCATCCTCTCCATGTACTCGATCCGAACCGTGGCCGGCGACAACTTGACCGGATGAAATTTTCCTGCTTTCAGCATGGCGATTGCTTCCATGGTTTTTTCCTGGATCAGCCGATGAGCATCGGCCGAAGCCAGCAACATGGCTCCCTGCTGTGAAATGGAGGTCTTCACCTGACAGGTGACGACTTCCGGCAGAAAAGACTTCGCTTCGGCACAGAGTTTATCGCAGCCGCTGGTCATGATGACGGGGACATTGTACTCTCCGGCGATTGCCGTGTCAATGGCGAATTCCCCGGCTTTTTTCCCGTTCAGCCAGATATTCTGAATCTCTTTGGAAGTGTAGGTATGCTCCAGATGCGCGCGCTGTGTTCCGGCCATTGCATGATACCCAAGCAGGATCATGCCGTCAGACCCTTCAATGTTGAAAAAACGTCTGTGAGGAACGGTTCCCTGCACGACCTTCACGCCGGGAATCAGCTGATCCCACAGCAGCGAGATTCCGCGGGCATGACCATCGCGCACGATCACCTCATCGGCACCGGCATCGAAACAGGCCTGCGCGCAGGTGTTGATATCGGCGGTAAAATACCTGCGTCCCTCCTGAAGATGGGTGCCGTCCGATGTGACAAAAGAAGATCCGGTAATTCCGCTGATTCCTTCCATGTCGGCAAAAATATAGATTTTCATTTTTCATCTCCTCCGTTAATCCGTGACTACAGTGTAGTCGATCCCGAAACTTTCCGCAATTTTGACCAGACTTCCGGCATGATGTCCGATTCCCAGCGCGAAGTGGTGTGTCGGGCCAGCCATGCACCAGCGTTTCAGGAAGGTGCGGATATCCGGTTTGAATTTTCCATGGGTATTGGTATTGCCGGTCGAGGGGATTGCACCGGGCATGGATTCCCCCTCGGCAATAATGAACTTGAACTTCCCGTCAGCCCCGATGCTGATACTGAGCATGGTGATGGGGCCGGTTTTGATGTTGAATTCGACCCCTGCCCCCATTCCCGGTTTACCATGGTATTTTTTCAGACTGCGGATGACCGGTTTCCGGTCAGCAATATTCAGATGATGAGGTCCATCATGTCCCACCAGAACCGTATCATCCTTGAAATCGATGGGATGAAATTCGGCAAAACTGCCGCCGATTTCCAAGCGGTCCATGACCAGCATGGCAATGCAGGTCTTGATGTCGAATTCTCCGCACATGGGGAATCCCGCCCCCGTCAGCAGGGAATTCCCGATGATGAAATTCGTGACCAGTTTGCGCATTTCCGAGTCGGGCTGCGCTTCATAATAGTACGCAAATCCATCCAGACCGCGTTTTGTGATGAAACGCTCCAGCGCCACTCCGGCACGGGAGGCGGTAATCAGATCTTCCTGCTTCAGTTTTTCCGCAATGGGGTCGGCTCCAGGATCGGGAGTATCAAAGAAATCAAGGATCCGTTTGGACATCTCCCTGACCGCAGGATCGTCCGACTGCAGTGCGGCATATTCCGCCATGATCTCGTCCGGCTCAACCGGATAAACGTGCGCGCCGAAAGCGGCGGTCACCGCTGCCGGATCGGTCTGCATGTCCAGCATGGTATTCAGCACGTGTCCCATGAGACCGAAACGGGCATTGCGCAAATCATGCCGGACATGCGCGATGCGGCACCATTCTGCGATAGCACTGTCCGCCTGATCGTCGCCCTCCAGCGTGCCGATGATCACATCCGAAACAGGTTTTCCCATCCGGATGGCGACTCCGGTAAATTCCGGGACGGAACAAAGATCGTCATTACAAAGCTGGATATATGTCGTTCCTTTGGCATAATCCATGGCAGGAAGAGGCTGCAGCGCGAGCAGAACCACCGGGCATTGCATTTCGCGGACAATCATGCCGAATGTCGCACTGGTGGCATAGGTCACCATATCAATGAAAAGAAGATCCGGATCGGCGGCCTTTACCTGCGGCAGAACATCAAAGGCTTTTTCCGCATTATCAACCATCCCGAAATCCTGCACCACAACAGCATTGTCTTCCAGTTTGCGGATCAGGGTCTGCGTCTTTTTCTTCATCTCCTCCAGCAAGCCGGAAAACTGTTTCCAGTATGTATCCAATCCGACCGAAATCACCGCGACATTTCCAGTCAGCGGTCTGCGTCTTTTCACCTGCATAAAATCACCTCTTTCTGTTTCAGGGATATATCCCTCTATGTTATTGATTCAAAGTGTTTCTGTCTTCTGTGATACAGCGGTTGCCCCGGAGGGCAAGCCCAAGGAAAAACGAATAAAGCAGTAGCCGGAGCGATACGGCGGCGGCACGCGTCCAATCACGTCCGGTTCGCGGCAGAAGGACAAGGGGGAAACTCGATAACATTCTCCCTCCTCCAAATGGTGCGGCCCCAGCGTATTCCGCAGCGAAGTCGTCAGCTTGAATTCAATTCGGTTGAGCCCTTTTTTCAAGTACGGCCCGACATGCCACGCATAGGGATCCCAGAAACAGCCGCCAAGATCCGCTCCGTTCAGTTTTAATTCGCAGGAATTGGCTCCCGCAAGTTCCACCCGTAGAGTCCTGTCGGGACACTCCTCTTCCTCCGTCAGTTCAAAGGTCTTTTCCAAGGTAAGTGTTCCGCTGAAAAAAGGCAGTCCGGAAGCAAGCAGGTCGGTAATATCCACCTGCGCCATCGTCAACGGTGCCCCCAAGGAGAAGGTTCCGTTATATCGAACCGCATTTTTTTCAAGCGTTTCAGTTTCTCCCTTGTGTCTGACGCGGAAATCCCCGTAAAGATAGATGCTTTCCAGTTCTGTCTCGAAGGTCAGTTTATTGCGTTCGGATTCAAATTTTTTTGCCGCATCGACCGCTTTGTACACTAACTCCGGCTGCGTGTAACGGAGAGACATTCCAATCACGTTCCGTCCGATCTTCAGCTCCCCCGGCAGTTCAAGCCGCCGGAAAGCCCGGTCAAAAAGATAACCGAGATCTTTAACCGCAAACGGCTTTCCGTTCAGCGCAAACCGAAATCGTTCCGGCGTCTCCGCCACAAGCTGGATCGGGCGTTTGAAGTCACAATCTTCATCGCAGAAGAACTCAAATTCCAAATCAAGATCGCAGTCGCACCGCCGTGAAAGCAAGCGTGACTGCAAATCAATGACATCGCAATGCAGCCACGTCCCCCCGTCAATGCGGTAAGCACAGCGGTCAAGTGTCAGGATATTGCCGGAATAGCTCTTCAGTGTAAAACTCTCTTTCTGAAAAAGCGCCGGCGTTCCCGCATCGGGATCGCGTACCGTGAAAACCGGAAGTTCCGCCGGATCCGCCACGAAAAAACAGCCGTCGGAAGCCGGGGCAAAGGTGTATGTGAACCGGAACGTTCTGTTTTCCTTTTTCACACCGGCCAGCACGGAAAGTCTGCCTGAGACCGGATCAAGGATATCAAGTTGCTCCGCCGTGCACGGCAGTTCGATCGTGACCCGTGCCGATTTCCGGTAACTGCGATTGACAAAATAGTAAAAGCGCCCGGAACGTCCGTCCAGTGTGACCGTGCGGCTCGTACTGATCACACTCCCTGCGGAAACTCCGTTCTCCGTCACCACGACCCGGTCCGTCTGACTATCGGCGACCGCTTCCACTGCGGCATATTCCGAATGGAATGCGGGCAATGCACGGAACCATACGAGAAATTCGTGCGATGCAGGCTTTCCGTCAATCGTCAGCTCCCCGTCCTCATTCTGGTTCCGGACAACAAAAATCGTCCCGCCGTTCTGCTGAAAGACCGGCAATATCTCCGCCATTTTCGCCGAGAGGTTGCTCAGTTGCGGAACAATGACCGTATGATATTTTCCTCTGCCGATGCGGATCTCGCCCCCCTCAACGCCCCCGATTTCATTGACGATATACTCATCGGCATAGTGATGACCGATCTGCAACTTATCCAATGCAAGCGTCGTCCGTTCCAGAGATTTTGAATACGTATCCAGCAAACTGTAATGTTCGTCTCCGGCATAGGCCTTCCACGCCGAAGAAATGGGATGAATGACAAGGACATCGACCTTCTGCTCTCCCTCCGCAAGGATCATCCCGATACGGGAAACGCTGTCCGTAAACTTGCGGTAATCTTTCCACCATGGCTGATGATAAAACGCACTGGCCGGATAATCCCGCTTGCGAAGTCCGCGCAGCGTGTAACCTTCCAGATGCGGGCACAGAAAATTGATGCCGTGCGCCAACTGCTGGAGATAGATCCAGCGCATTCCAGAAAAATGACATCCCCAGCCGGTCATGGCAAAACTTTCGGTCATGATTTGCTTCTGCCCGAACTGTGCCGCGCTGGACACCAGCTGTATCGCAGCAACTTCCGATGCCGGGATACGCCCCAGATGATCCACCCCGGGGATATGGTAATAGCGGTACTGCGGCATGACGGCGCCGCTGCTGCTGATCTGAATCTGACACGTTTCCTCCTGAACATGATGCCCGGTGATCTCCCAGCCGTGCGCATCGCACCAGTCCCGGATCTGCTTCATGAAGTTCTGTGTAAAAAGTCTCGCGCAGAGACCCCAGAACCGGATGCGCATGGCTCCGCTTTCCGGCATGCTGATAAATAACTGCGGAAGTTCAACAAGAAGTTCGCGGCCGTATGCCTTCCGATATTCTTCTTCCAGTACGAACGACCACAGCAGCCCCTTGCGGCTCAACTGGGGTTCATCGGTGAAAATGCCGCGCAGATTCTTCAACAACGCTTTGGGGAGCGTGTCGTAATAGCGCTGGTGAGTGACGCGCAAAAATTTCGCCACGACTTTCGGGTTCAGATTGTCCACGTAGTAGGGATTTACCTCAAAGAAACAGCGCAGAACATTTCCGGTTGTCTTGCCCGGAAGTTCGCGCCCCAGCAGGGTTTTCCCGTCGGAAGTATAGAATGCGATCGTGTTTTCGCGCCCCGCGACCTCCGCAGCGTCAAGGATCTCATGCCGCAGATATTTCTGCTGGTATTCAAGCCCGAGTCCGTTGACCAATCCGCCACCAAAACCGGAAGGCCAGCCGTTTTCGTCGTAGAGCCAGGCCTGCATTCCTAGTTTCCCCGCCTCTTCCAGACAGACGGAAACACAATCCATCCATTTCGGAGAAAGATATTCCGTCTGGAGTCCCCCGCGGGCGTGCATGAAAAACCCGCCCAGCCCTGCTTCATGCATCATCCGGATCTGACGGCGCAGTTCCTCCGGATCCAGATTGTCGTTCCAACTCCAGAACGGAGCAGGACGGTATGAATTGTCAACCGATACAGGATGCAGATTCATTTTGCTCTCCACGTCCTATTTTGCGAGGATCTCTCTTACTTTCTTTTCCAAGGCATCGGCAAAACGCCTCATGCCAAGATCATTCGGGTGTACCGTATCAATGTAGCACTCCGGATAATCCGCCCCCAATACGGAAAGTCCGTCGAGAAAATCCGTCCCGGCATTCCGGTGCGTCCGGGTGAAAAGCCGATGAAATTCCGAATCCGGCTTTTCCCGGGGAAAGGCCAAATGCGAAACGGAAAGGACCGGTACATGAGGATGCGCCTCGCGCAGAATCTTCACAAACGCAGGCAACGTCGTACCAAGCTGGGCAGGAGAAACGTTGGCATCATAACTCACAATATAGAGCCGCGGATCCCGGATTGATGCTAACATCTCCGCGACGGAAGCCTCTCCCCGGCCGGAGCCGGCGAATCCATAATTCAAAACCGGCATATTCAATCTGCGGGAGAGGATGTTGGAAAGGGACAATCCCGGACGCGATGCGCAGCAGCCGTGCTCAATGGAAGTCCCGTAAAGCACAATAGGCCGCTCATCCGCCCAGGGCGCGGGCTTCCCGAATGCCGCCCCTTCGTTGAATCCGATGCCGAAATCAAGCACCTCCGCATACAGAGGAAAGTGGAGTTTGTAATCGTGCATGACACAGTCACTTTCCGGATTGTCCAGCAAGGTCGCAACATATTCACACTCCGGAAATCCAATCTCGTCGAAATTGAGTCTTGAGACTGCGGAATAAACATTGTCGCAATAAAGGTCGAATCCGACGCGGCTGTATGTCATGATGTCGGCATTATTGTTGATGACGCGTGCCCTGACCCGGATCTGGATCTTTGCGGCATCCGTGCGGAAACGCAGAAGCCCTCCGGTCGCTTCGTTGGCAAGAATATCGACTTTCGACGGAAGCGCAGAAGATTGCGGCAAGCGCCGGAATGCTCCACCCGGGCTGCGCCAGTAGAAACCGTCCAGAATAAACCGCGGGTCATCCGCAGAGAAAAAAACCTCCGTACCGGCCTTTTCCGCTTCCACAGCCATATACTGATCTATCTTTTCCAAACCGAAACCTCCTTCTATGATAGGTTTTGTCAA
>DCGO01000047.1 GCA_002314605.1 Lentisphaeria bacterium UBA1776
CGGTGGCCACCGCCGGCAGAAACTCTCCCGTCTGGGGGGTCCAGTCCACAAAGGGAATGGGAAAGATCTGGACCGGTTCCGGCAGAAAAAGCCCCGTCACCGCCGGGATCCCCATGTAAACAAATCCGAAACCCAGTCCGATGGCAACTCCGATGGAAAAATACCGCCAGCGCCAGGATTCCGTCTTTTTTCCGTTCCGGTCCGTGTCGTCAAAGGATTCCGCCAGGGTCATCATCCCTTCCGCCTGCATCGGGGCCATGGGGAACGGCAGTTTCTCCACATCGCTGGTCATCCGGAAAAGACCGTAGCCCAGAATATCCGTGTCGATCTTGCTCATCAGGCGCTGAAAGGCGAAGAGCAGCAGGGGAAAGATCCATTCTTTGGTAAAGAAGGTCCGGGGCAGCTCATCCAGATTTTCCGGGACGACCCAGGAGGGAAAGAGCCCCGACAACCCGAAGGACGCCGCCGCCTCGCTCCGGCAGAAAAACTGGCGGAAAAGCAGTGTGGTGCTGCCCCCGGCAAGGATGGAGCCTGCCATGTAAAAGAGGATGAAGACCTCCGCCCGTTTCAGGTGCCGGTTGGCCCGTTTCGCCAGTTCCACAAAGAGGATCACCGTCACCCACTGCGCGGCAGAACCCACCCCCACGCCGGCGATCAGCTCCATGTAAATCGCCCCCGGGATCATCACCATCGCAATGAATACCGCCCCCCAGAAGGAAGAGAGCGAAAAACCTTCGTCGAACTGCGATGGGACCTCCATCAGATCCCGGTATTCCTGAAGTTCCTTGTCCAGAACCGCTTTCGGCTTCATATCCAATCCTTTCCGCATCATCCGGCCTCCCCGTTCCGGTCCGCCATGCTCCGGTACCACGCGGCACTTTCCGCACTCAATGTGCGCCACAGGAGGAACTGGTTCCGTATTTCATCCACGAACCGCCGGTTGGCACGCATGAAATTCCCGTCGGAACCGCCGTCCCGACGGATCTCCACGGTCACCACATCAATTCCTTCGATTTCCGAGGGGGACGAATACATCCGGAGCGTCTCGGAGACTCCCAGGTCAAAGGGCGCCAGCGCCAGTTTTGCAGTCAGGACCCCTTCCTGTACCTGCTGCATGGAACAGGCGAAACTCCCAAGGGAACTGTCCTCGTGGTTCCGGAAAAATTCCCCGATGAAAATCAGGATCCCTCCGAAATCCATGGCGGAAACGGTGAAGGGAAACTGGAATTTCAGCTGATCGCCCTGCATGGGAGGCATTTTCCACTGCCGGGCCACATCCGGCGTTGCCGAGCGGGAGGCCTTGATGGCCGGGTAGATGGTGGAAAGAAGCACCACCGCCATCACGGTAAGGAGCGTATAAACAGTGCTCATGGAGGAGTAATTCATCTCCGGAGCCTGCACCAGTCCGTATCCGGCAAGCATGGTGAGAACACTCATGGTCACCTGACTTAAAAGGTATCCCCCCAGCGCCCCCACCACCGCATACACCGCAGATTCGGCAAAAAAGAGCGTTCCCACTTCAAAGGGAGAGAGCCCCAGCGCGCTGTAGGTGAAAATCTCTTTTTCCCGGTCGGCGATGGACCCCAGAAGACTGCTGAAAATGATCAGCGCCCCGAGGAGCAGGGGAACCACGATCTGCCCCAGTCCGGAAGAGCTTCCGATTTCGCCGAAGAAATATTTGTACACGCCGTCCGCCGTCCCCGCATAGACCATGCCGTAGAACCCTTCGGCAAGGCGTATTGCATCCCCGTTCAGGTCCGCTTCCACACCGGTACGGGGGTACAGCACTGCGGCATGGATCCCGCCGTTGAGTTTCAGCGCGGTGTCGTGATCGGTGATCACGGTCATGTCCGGGGCATTCCAGATGAAATGGGAGCTGTCATTGACCCCAGCATCATCGTCCCCGGAATTGCCGCTCTGCTCCACCGTGTCCGCAAAATTGGGCCCGGTGACCTTGCCGTGATCGAGGAAGGTGAATTGGTCCAGCCGGGATGCGGGGAAAGTCCCCCCGAGAACGGTCTTCATGCTCCGGAGATACACCGTGTCCCCGACGGCAAGGTCCAGATGTTTCGCCAGAGAGTCGGCGATGAAAATGGCGGGAGTCTCACCTTTTTTCACCGTTTTCAGGTTCGGGACCAGCTCCCGCAGTGCGGAGGACCGGGACTTTTCCTCCTCCTGAAATCCGGTGACAGAATCCAGTTTCACAAACTTCTGATTTGCCGGATTGTAGAGATAGCCGGTCTGCAGGGGCCAGATATCCGTCTTCATGGCCGGAGAAATGGAACTGCAGGTCCGGAAAAAGACCTGGTAATTCCGGTCATAGAGTTTCCGGACCGACTCCATCATGCCCGGGTCGTGTTCCGCATGGTTGCCCAGAAACACCTCGATCCGGTCCTCGGAGGAATTGTCCCCGAAATAGACTTTCCGGACCGAAGCATTTTGATCGAAGGAAGCGAAGGAAATGATGGTGAAGGTCAGAAGGACTACCGTCATGATGGTCAGAAAAGTTTTGACCGGACGGTTCCGCATGCCGGAAACCCCCACCAGCAGCGCGGCGAAGAACGTGCTGTTGTTCGACTGGATCCGGTGGGCGGAGGTATTCAAACTCTGCATGGTCTGGACCTCGCTCTGGAAACGGCTCATCACGATGTGGATCACCGAAAGACTCATCAGGATGATGAAAAAGGCGATGAAGATCACCACCGGAGTCTGCGAAAGCATGAATGCCGGATGGGTGAAATAGAGTACCCCGAAGGTTCCCAGCGCAAACAGGAAGGAACTGCCGATCTGCCGGTAAATGCTGCTGCTGCATACGAAGAGCCGCTCCATGGCGAAAGCAAAGGGAATGGTGAGGATCAGCAAAATCAGAACGCTCCGGATCATGTCGTCAATGGTCTGCCGCAGGGGCCGGTAGGCACGGACGGCAAGGGTCTGCCCGAAGATCTCCCCGGCCCGTGCCAGTTCGTGGTCGTGGACCAGCCGGGCGTTCTCCGCCTCTTCCCGGTAGTGTTTGGCGCTTTCATGATGTTTCTCGATGGCACCGTTGAAAATGTTGCGTCTGTGAAGCGCCTGAAGACGCCCTTCGTTCAGCGCCAGCGTGTCGCGAAGCGCCTGTTCCTGGACATTCAGATTGCGGAGATTTTCCGCCGCCGGCAGGATCCCGCCGTGTTCCGCTTCCGGGTTTTCCGGAAGATTCAGCAGAAAAGTCTCGTTTTTGACATATGCGTGGACCGGCGCATTCTGGTCCGTATAGAAATACGCCTCCCGTCCCCCGGCGGAGGCAAAGGAAAGCGTCTGCCGGAAGGGGTTTCCGGTAAGGGCGTTGTTGAGGCTCAGTGGCCCCACATAGTCGGTGGTGAGGGGTGCGGCATACGCCGGAATCGCGCCACCCGAACAGCGGAAAAGTTTGAAATAGCCGCTGGAAGTCGGGGTACTTGCATAGGTGACCTCTCCGGCGGGAGAATAGAGCAATGCACCGGAATTGAGGGGCTTTGGACTCTGAACCTGCCACGAGGAGATCCCTCCCACGGTCACCCCGGGCATCCGGACGAACCCGGCGGTGTTGATCAGCGCCA
This sequence comes from Lentisphaeria bacterium UBA1776, assembly GCA_002314605.1. Taxonomy (GTDB): domain Bacteria; phylum Verrucomicrobiota; class Lentisphaeria; order Victivallales; family Victivallaceae; genus UBA1776. The sequence continues at coordinate 3,576 of DCGO01000047.1, forward strand.
GCGCCGCATTGGAGAAACCCGCCACGGGGAGGGTCCGGGTGTATTCACTCCGCCCGAGATAATAGACGGCACCGGAAGCGGGTGCATCCATCTCCTTGCCGTCGGGAGCAAGCAGATAAAACTGGCGGCCGTGATATTTCCCGTTCCGGTAACAGTAATTCAGGTATTTGTCCAGCCGGGGGGAATTGGGCAGCATGGAATTCATGGACATTTCCGGAGCCCTGGCCGCGGCGGCAAGAAATGCGGTCAAAGGCCCGGCCAGTCCCTTCAGACGGTACTCCCGCGTACCGGGAAGTTCGTCATAGCGGTATTTTCCCGGCACGTTCCGGAAGGTCCAGCCGGGGATCCGGAAGACGATTCCGGCGCTGGAGGGCAGATGTGCCAGAGAATTTGTTGTCATATTCACCGGGATCGCCCCCCCCTGCAGTGCGGAAAGAAGAAGCGGCGACCGGCTCTTCTGAAGCGCCGGAGTCTCCCCGGCGATCTTCTTCAGAACAGCAAAATTCTTGGTGTAAAAAGAACTGTCGAAGATCTCGAAACTGTGCATATTTTCGTACCCGCGGACGGCGGCGGCAAAGGGTTCGGCATCTGAAGAGAAGTCAAAGAAAAAGCTGCCGGTAACAGTATAGGGAGCGGCGGTTTCCGCAATCTTTTCCCACCCCTGCGTGGTCAGGCGCTCCTCCTTGAGTTCCCGCATCCGGCAGGCCAGACGTTCCCGGGCCAGTTGAATCATCCGGGCCAGTTCTCCGGCCATGGATTCCTGAAAGATATTTTCCCGGATGCCCCGGCGCAGATCCGCGATTTTCAGCCGCTGTGCGGTCAGCTGTTCCTTCCGCAGCAGCATCGCCTCTTTTTCCGGACCCGAAGCGTGGCGGATCCGGCGGTTCAGGACGGAAAGAGCATGGTTGTCGGCATTATAGCTGCGGATGACCTCCCCCAGAACCATGGTACGGAGTTCGTGGGCCAGAGCGCTTTCCTTCGCCTGTTTCCGCATATCCCCGGGAAAAAGCTTTTCCAGTGCAAAAGGGATCAGAATTGCTGCAAGGAGGATCACCCCGCCGGCAATACAGGATGTTTTCCTGCATGCAGCGCACCGTTTCAGAAAACCGGCTACCGGTTCCTTTTCCCGGAAATACCCCGCTCCGACAATCAGGAGATAAATCACCAGAAGGATCCCTGCAAAAGAATAGTGCCATATCCCGAGGACAATCCCGCTCCGGCTGCCGGAACCGGGCTTGAAGCGGGGAAGTTCTTCAAAAAGCCGCTGGAGATGCCGGAATTCCGCCTCCTCCCCCAGACCGTAATCCCGGATGGATGGGAAAGCCGTGCGGCGGGCTTCGGCAAAGGGAAAGAGAAAGTTCCGGATCCCGTCATACGCATTGAAACTCCCGCCGTAAAACAGCACGAAGACCGAACGGGGCAACGGCATTTTGGAGAGATTCACGGCACACTGGGCCAGGAGAGCCGCATTTTCCCGCTCCCGGTCGCCCCGGCAGGCTCCGGGAACCATGCCGAAGGTGTCCATTCTGGCCCCCAGCAGCAGCGCCTCCGGACGGTTCAGGACAAATTTCTTCTCCTCTTTGGCAGGCAACAGGATCCAGAGGTTGATTCCCCGGACGTTTTTCCAGCGGCTTTGAGCTGACAAAACTGCCTTCTGCGGGATACCGTTCAGGATTCCGGCTTTCTCCGCCGTGCTCCGCTCCATATAGAAGGAAGGAAAGGCGGTCTGGCTGGAATGAAGGGCTTTGGCGCAGGCCCACTGGTCAGCCGACGGATCCCCGACGTAAATCACCGCCTTCGCTCCTTCGGAGAAAAGGATATCTCCCCAGTCCCCCCGGCCCCAGTCGGTCAGGACGATCCGGCCCTTCGTCCGGACCTTCGGCAGTTCCCGGCCGGAAGGAATATAAACGGCTTCCGCCCGGATCGGCCGGTCCCCGGTGGATATGAGTCCGGCATTGTTCGGCATCAGGGCTTTCAAAGACAGCTCTTTGCCGTTCAAAGAAAAATAAAGCTCCGTCACTTCCGGAACCGGCGTCTGAAAATACTGACGGCGGACATCCATTCCGGCATCCTTCAGGGCTTTTTCCAGAATATTGGCGGCTTGTTCATATTCCGCCGTTCCGGGGACGCGGTGGGCGAAATCCGCCCATCCTCTGGACACGGTTTCATAAGTGGATGCCCCGCAGCACAGACATGCCGCAAGCCAAAGAAGAATCATGAAGAAAATCGTTTTTCTCATTTCCGGTCCTCCTTCGGAACCTTGCGGCTGATGCTCGCATTGCGGATGACCACATCGGAACTTTTTTCGATCCGTTCGATCCTGCCGTCGCAGAGATAGATCATGCGGTCGCTGACATTCAGCATATTGTGGTCGTGGGTCACGCACAAAATGGTCACACCGTCCTTTTTGTTCAGGTCATAGAGCAGCTGATGAATGTCGTGCCCGGTTTTGAAATCCAGATTGGCGGTGGGCTCATCGCAAAGGATCAGCGCCGGATTGTTGGCCAAAGCCCGGGCAATGGCCACCCGCTGCTGCTGGCCACCGGACATCTGTTTCGGACGGTGATCCCAGCGTTTTTCCAGACCGACTTTCTCCAGCAGGGCCATTCCCCGGATCCGGGCCTCTTCCGCCGGGACATTGGCGAAAACCATGGGCAACGTCACATTTTCCAGCGCCGTCATGACCTGATTCAGGTTGAACTGCTGAAAGACGTAACTCAATTTGCGGCAGCGGAGAAACGCCAGCTCAGAAGCTTTCATCTGCGCCATATCCACGGCATCGATGAAAATCCGCCCCGAAGTCGGGGTATCCAAAGCACCGATCATGTTGAAGAGCGTGGTCTTGCCGGAGCCGGAAGGCCCCATGATGCAGACGTATTCCCCCCGGTAGATGGTAAGAGTTATATCCTTCAATGCCCGGGTGACTTCCGCCCCCCTGGCAAAGGTTTTCTGCACGTTGCAGACCCTCACCAGGATCTCGCGGCCTGCCGCGTATTCCGATTCATTGTACGCCATTTACTGTACCCTCATCGCTTCCATGGGCGCCATGCAGGATGCCTTGACCGCCGGATAAATGGAGGAGAGAATTGCCAGCACGATCCCCGCCGCCAGAGACCAGCATGCGGCCTCCGCCGGTCCGACAAAATTCCATGCACCGAAAAAAAGACTCCCGGCGGATATGAAATTTGCCGCCACCGCCGCCAGAAAACCGAAGAAAATGCCGGCGATACCGCCAAGGATCCCCTGCAGTAGAGACTCCAGTACGATCTGGACCAGAATAAAGAAGTCCGTTGCCCCAAGACACTTCAATGTGGCAATTTCGGAAAAGCGTTCCGTAATGCTCATCAGCATGGCATTGGTAATCCCGATCACGCAGACGAAGAACGCCAGCGTCATGAGATAGATCTGCCGGGAGTGATCCTCTTCGGCAAGATCGGTTTCCGAGATCATGAAGGACTCCTGCAGCGCGTTGAGTCTCAACCGTTCCCGGGTTGCCCTGGCCACGGCGGAGCGTTCACTGTCCGTCAAAGCTCCGCCAAAAGCGCGACATTCTTTCCGGTCAAGGATGGCAAGTTTTTCATCCAGCCGGGTGTAGGCCTCCGCGCCGAAAGTGCGCCGCCACTGCTGCCGGACTGCCGGCAGTGCAAGATGGGCCGAAACCCGGTCCCGGGCATCCTGAATTTTCAGATACTCCATCATTTTTTCCCAGCGGATCCGGTCCGGCAAAAACTTTTCCCCGGCAAGAAATTTCTGCAGTTTCAGCTCCTGTTCCGCCCCGAGACCGATCATCCAGCTCCGCCCGGACCGGACTGCGGTCCCGGAAGGGCGGATCCCCGCATAAGTGCAGAGTTTCCGCTGAAATGCCTTCCACTGCACCTCGGCGCGCCGGAGGTCCCGCAGGGATGCCGGATAATCCGCCATAAAAAATTCGATGTCCTTGCGCTCCATTGGAAGATTGATCCCCAGTGTCCGGCTCTGCCGGATCACCCTGTCCGCCGGCATGGAAGAAAATTTCTCCAAATCGGAAAGCCCTTTTCCTCCGGCAAGGAAAATCTGCAGTTTTCCGGGAGGGAGTTCCTTGAAAAACCCCTCCAGCACGGCAATGGCAACGGCAGTGCGGCGGATCCGCTTCGCCTCAAAGTCATCCCAGCTGAAAGATTTTCCCAGCTGACAAAGGAGTTCATCATCGCACCCGGCGATCATCCGGACAAATTCCGTGTGACTGTAGGGGGAGAAGAGAAGTGACGCCAGCTTTGCTCCGGCCCGGCTCTGCTGCACTTCCGCCCGGACCGTCCCCCGGATCTCCCGGCGGAAAAAATTGTCGCACTGGAGATACATGAAGAACGCCACCGCCAGGATCACCACCGACAAAGTCAGCAGCGACCGGGAAAAACGGTGAAGAATACTGCTGACGCAGAAATCCAGTGTTTCGCGGAAACTCATCTGCCGCTGTTTTTTGACTGTGATCTCCATGGCTTACACCTGATAGGTCATGGGCAGCGGCTGCCCGGTTGCAAGAACGTGGATCATTCCAATGATGAGAATGATCCCGGAGGCGGCCACATCGCCGAAAATCAGTCCGAAAAAGAAGGGCTTCATGGCCAGATACCCGTTTTCGCCTCCCAGACGCACGGTCAGCATGCGGCAGATCCCCCCCAGCAGAAAACTGGGCCAGACCACATACGCCAGAGGCGTGTTCCAGAGACAGAACACCGCCGCATGCAGCGGCCACCAGGTGAAGCGGGAACGCAGGAAACCGCAGGCAAAAACAAGCCCCATTCCGATGAGGACAAAGGTGTAATTGCCCTTTTTCTCCGGCATAATCATTCGCAGCGATTCCCGGAAGGAGGCCGCAGCGGATTCCCGGACCTGATTGTTGATGTGCAGCTTTCCAAGGTGGGCGAAACTCTCCTGAATACCGATCTTCCAGGTCGTGGTCTTGGTCTCATTGATGGTGATCCCGAAACTGTAGTACTGTTTCAGGTGCACCGGAATGGCGATCAGCATGGCCATCGACAGCGCCAGAGCCATCCAGACCAGCGTGCGCCGGAAACGGAGCCGGGCATCCCGGGCGATCTTGAGCCCGGTACTGAGGAAAGGCATGAAAAGCTGGTTCATCTCAGCAAAGAGCACCCCGCTGAACATCCCCGTTCCCATGATATTTTTCGGCCCCAGCGCGGCCCCGCCGAAAAGGGAGTGGAGCACCCCGGACGGCAGAAAGGGCGGTGTCATCATCGGGATCCCGCATTCGCAGATGATCCGGGTGAAAATGAGGCAGGTCATCAGGAGAAGCGCCGCAAAAATCAGTGCCGTCCCCGGCGAAAGTCCGGACCAGACGAGGAACCCGATGATCCCGGAAAAGAGGATCAGAAAAATCCGGCAGCCCCACGCGCCCGGACGCTCCTCCTCCTGCATGCGCCCCCTCCGGAAGCCCAGCGCAAACAGCAGCACCCGTCCGTAATAGCGCCGCCCGAGAGAACAAAGAAGCACCGCAAATGCAAGGTACGCCCCCAGCCGCAGAAGCTGGCACTCCGGGGCTCCGGGAGCCTGTCCGGTGACGGCATGGACCTCGGCGGCAAAAAAGATGTAAATGAAAACATTGACTCCGATGCTGAAACTCAAGGCCGGAGCCAGAAGGTACGCCAGCCCGATCAGGAGAAAGACAAACTGGACATTCCGCACGGACCAGCAGCCGGAAGTCCCGATGACCGGAAAGGCGTACTGCAGATCCCGGAGCCAGAAACTCAGCCGGATCGGTTCAAAGCCCAGTGTGGAATAGTAGAGAGCGAGAAAATTGTAGAAGTGAATGAAAAGCACCGTGCCGAAAGCGATCCGGAACCCGGCTGAACGGAAAATATCGGCAAAAACGCTTTTGTCATCGCTTTTCCGGATCAGGACCTCGGTAATGGATGCCAGGGGGTAGCTCAGCTGTTCATTGCCGCTCCACTGGCGGTGCACCACCATCAGCAGCGCCAGCCCGGCAAAGACCACCAGAAGGATGAAGATCCCCCAGTAGATCATACTGCTCCACCCGTACCACGGGATCTGATCCCACGCAAGCCATGTCTTGTCCGGGGAGAGCCCGTTGATGAAGCCGCCGATGACTTCTTCATCGTACACGCCCCCATCGGGAAGCAGTTCCCTGCGGATACTGCCGAGGACATCGCAGGTCTGATAGCGGGGATTCACCGCCGCCTCCCGGGTCAGCATGACGCCCTGGGTGTAGATCTGCTTGAGAATGCCCGAAAAAGCGAAACACCCGGCGCAGAGAGTCGTGATCATGACCACACACATTTCCCGGAAGGAAAAGACCAGCTTCCGGCAGAACCGGTACGCCAGAGGATTCCATACCGCCGCAAGAAGGAGAAAATAAAAGTAGATCCCGCATCCCAACTGGTGGGTCAGCAGCGTCTGGCGGAAGATCGTGGGCGCGATCTTCCCCAGTCCGGCCACCAGCGTCAGACCGGCAAGTCCGGCAAGCACTGATTTGAACGTGAAAGCAGGGGCTTCTGAACTCATTTACCGATCTCCTGTCCGTTGCGGAGCAGTTTTGCAGGGGATCCGTCTTCCGGCCAGACAAGCACCCATCCGGCCCCGTCCGCCCCCCGGACAGCGGGGGTCCGGTCCGGCGTCATGGGCGTATTTTCCAGCAGCGCCAAAGGCTGCGGCAGCACGGAAATGACCCACGCGATGTCAAAGAGGACCTCGCCGGGAGCAAGCAGATCCGGACTTTCCGGAGCGTCCAGCTCGATCTCATCGGCATAAAGGGATGTCAGACCGCAGTTCAGGAGGACATTCTGTTTTGCCTGACGGATGATCTTGAAGGTGTGTCCGGAGAGCGCACGCAATGACAGTCTTCCGTCGCAGACGAGGGTCTTCCCCCCCGTTTCCAGCACTTCGCCGATGCCCTTCCGGGCATCCAGGACCCGCTTGAAATTTTCTCCGCAATACGTCCGTTTGAAACCGTTGAAAAGATCATTCGGGAGGCAAAGATGGAGTGCCTGCCAACCGTACCCCATGGCAATTTCCCGCTTCGCCGTCACCCGGTGGCGGCAGAGCATGGAAACGTTGTCCGGCAGAGCGGCGGCAGTATAACGGACATCCAGAGACGGATACGGTGTCTCCCCTTCGCCGGAAGGCCGCCAGTCCATAGCGGTTCCCACGGTGTCCGCCACAAAGCCGTCCGGAAAGATCTGCCGGGTGGTCTTGAGATCGTCCTCTTCCTCGTGAAAACGCAGCATGCCGGTCATGTTCCGGGTCCATTCTGCAAAATCGCTCCGGTCCGACGGGAAACAGAGGGTCATCATCCCTTTGTTGGCACGGCAGACAAAAGAGCGGAAACTTTTCCCGTTGCGAAGAACGCATGCCCCGTGAAAACCGTCGCTCCAGGAAAAATTCTCCGGTCTGGCCGGAAGCGGGGCCCTCAGACCTGCGGGAGACGGGGTCCCGGCACTGGCCAGCAGAAAAGAGAGTGCGCAGAAGGGGTCGGACTCCAGACGGCAGTAGTAGAAATAGCTCTCCCGCTTCATCCGCCCCAGCCTGGAAGAGTAGAACCCGCCGTCGGGATTGGCGGACTGTTCCTCTTCGATCATGCGCAGATATTCGGTTTCCAGTTTTTCCGCCTCCGGGTCCCGCAGGACTTTTCCGGCAAACTCCAGCGACGGCAGGAGGAAACACTGGCAGTAGGTGTAACGGCTCCTGGTATCGCCGCCGATGCGCAGCAGCCGTCCGTCCGGAGCGATCAGATTGCGGACCAGATTCCACAGTTCCGCGGCATGGAACATGGCTTCGGGGGGGGCGGTTTCGCCCCGGCTCCGGAAACGGTATTCCAGATACGCCAGATTGGAGAGGCAGATCACCATGTAGCCGACATTGAGATACGCGTGATGATCCAGCGAAAAATTTTCCGTGAAGTTGGGGCCTTTGTGCCACGCGGACAGGGGAGTTCCGGAAAAAAGTTCGGAGGACCGGCTTTCCTCCGAACTTTTTTCCGGAACTC
>DCGO01000037.1 GCA_002314605.1 Lentisphaeria bacterium UBA1776
GGGCTTGCACTGCCGATGACCTCGCCGGGGCGGGCGGGGCAGGGGCCCACAAAATAAATGGCCTGGTCACGCAGTTCCACCGGCAGGGGTTTCCCCTCGTCCAGAAGCGCCACCAGACGCTTGTGAGCCTGATCCCTCCCGGTCCAGACGACCCCGGAGAGCAGGACTTCATCTCCGGCATGGAGACTTCTGACGACTTCTTCACTTAACGGAGTAACAAGTCTTCTCATAATTCAAACCCCGCATGTCTTGCCGCGTGGCAGTTCAGATTGACTGCCACCGGGAGGCTGGCAATGTGGCAGGGGAAGGACTCGATATGCACGGCGAAACTGGTGATGTCTCCTCCCAGCCCCTGAGGCCCCACACCGGAAGCGTTGATCTTCTGCAGAATTTCCTGCTCCAGTTCGGCATAGCGGGGATCTCCATTGGGTTCCCCCACTTTGCGGAGCAATGCCTTTTTGGCCAGAAACGCGGCTTTTTCAAAGGTCCCTCCAATACCCACTCCCACGATGGTGGGCGGGCAGGGATTGCCCCCGGCGGCAATGACGGTTTCGGTGACAAACTTCACCACCCCCTCACGGCCATCGGAAGGTTTCAGCATCTTGAGGGCGCTCATATTTTCCGAGCCGCCGCCTTTGGGGGCGAGGATGACATTCAGTTTGTCCCCGGGAACAAGTACGAGGTGGATGATGGGGGGCGTATTATCCCCCGTATTCGGTCTGCCGAACAGGGGATCCCGGACAATGGATTTCCGCAGAAATCCATCTTTGTATCCTTTGGTCACGCCGGAAGTGAGCGCTTCGTAAATAGTTCCGCCGTCGATCAGGAGCCGGTCCCCCATTTCCACAAAGAACACCGCAAAACCGGTATCCTGACACAGGGGAAGGGGGTGTTCCTCCGCAATCTTCGCATTTTCAAGATACTGGGCAAGAAAATTCTTTCCCAGTTTGGAATGTTCCTCCTCCGCTGCTTTGCGGATGGCTGCCAGCACATCGGCCGGAAGCTGCGTGGCCGCTTCAAAACAGCATGCTGCCGTCCGCTCCACAATGTCCTCAAAGGCAATGTGCCGCAGCCGTTCAGCAGGCTGCCGGGCGTCGATTTTTATTTCCACGTCAGAAAGTTCCTATTTCAGGCTGCCCAGCAGCAGTTCCGTCACGTTTTTGGCGAAGGCTGCCGGATCCGGGATGGGACTGCCTTCGGTCAGAAAAGCCTGATCCAGCAGGACCCTGGCAAACTTCTCCAGATCCTTGTCCCCCTTGGTGCAACGGTCGTTCAGCGCTGCTACCAGCGGGTGCTTCGGGTTGAGTTCCAGTATCCGCTTGGTCTGGGGAATGGCCTGATTCATGGCTTTGAAGAGCCGTTCCATCTGGGGAGTCAGGGCGTTCCCCTCAATGACCAGACAGCAGGGGCTGTCAGTCAGCCGCCCGGAGAACCGGACCTCGCTGATGTCGCCGGCCAGGGTTTTCTTGAGAAATTCCACCAGTTTTGCGAACTTTCCGGCAGCATCTTCAAGGATCTTCTTTTCCGCATCATCGGCTTCAAATTCGCCGCGGATGACGGATTTGAAATTCTTTTTGTCGAACTGGATCATGGACTGCATGATCCACTCGTCCACCGGGTCGGTCATAAAGAGCACATCGAAGCCCTTGGACCTGTAATACTCCAGCGCCGGAGAATTTTCAACGGCGGCGCGGTTTTCGCCGGTGATGTAGTAAATTTCCTTCTGGCTCTCCGGCATGGCCTTCACATAATCCGCCAAAGGCAGAAGCTCGCCTGGTTTGCCATTCATGGTCTCGTACATGGCCAGCTTCTTGATCTTTTCCTCATTGATCCGGTCGGTGTGGATGCCTTCCTTCAGGACCTTGCCGAATTCCCTGAAGAACTTTTTGTATTTTTCCGGATCGTTGTCCAGCATCTTCTGCAGTTCGCCGAGGATCTTGCCGGTGACGGCTTTCTGGATGCGGAGCATCTGGGGATTTTCCTGCAGGATCTCCCGGGAGACATTCAGTGGAAGGTCGCTGGAATCCACCACCCCCCGGAGGAACCGGAGGTAGTCGGGGATGAGTTCCTTGCACTCGTCCGTAATGAAGACTCTCCGGACATACAGCTGCAGACCTTTTTTCTGGATATCCGGCATCAGAAAGTTGAAGGGCGCCTGGGCCGGGATGTAGATGAGGGCCTTGAATTCCTGCATGCCTTCGGCGGAAATGGGGATGGCCTGGAGATATTCCGATCCGCCCCAGTTGGAGAGATGGGAGAAGAAGCTCTTGTGCTCCTCCTCGGTGATCTCGTCAAACTTCCGGAGCCAGATGGCCTTCTGGGAATTGAGCACCCGGTCTTCAATGGTCTCGGTCTTGTCCTCATTGACCTTGATGTGAGGCAGGATGATGGGGTAGGCGATAAAGTCGCTGTAACGGCGGACAATGTCTCCCAATTTCCACTCTTCGAGATAAATTTCCATCCCCGGACGGAGTTTCAATGTGATCTCAGTCCCCGGTTCGGTCCTGGGATCCGTATCCGTTTCGAAGGAGCCTTCTCCCTTGCTGAACCAGCGGACCGCCGGATCATCGGTACCGGATTTTTTGGTGACAAGGGTGACTTCTCCGGCTACCATGAAGGCGGAGTAGAATCCCACGCCGAACTGGCCGATGAGTTCCGGGGCATCGGTTCCTGCCTCTTTTTTTGCCGCCAGCTGCTCCATGAAGATCTTTGTTCCGGAGCGGGCGATGGTGCCGATATTCTCGATCACCTCTTTTTCGTTCATGCCGATTCCGTTGTCGGAGATGGAGATGGTTTTCTTATCCTTGTCAATGGCCAGACGGATCTTCCAGTCCCTGGCCAGTTCCGGCTTGGAGAGACTTTCGAAACGGGCCTTGTCGATGGCATCGGCAGCGTTGGCAACAAGTTCCCTCAGGAAAATGTCCTTGTTGGAATAGAGAGAGTTGATCATGAGGTTCAGAAGCTGCGAAACCTCGGTCTTGAACGATTGAACTTTACCCATAAAAACCTCCTTTGGATTACAGAAAGCGGCAGGATGCGCCGTGCCCGATGTACTGCCGTATGGAATAATATAATGCAGAAACTGTTTTTTTCAACTTTTCAGGTTCATCTGATGCTGGAAATGCGTGATGAGGCGGTAGGCGATGCTCCCCGGCGCCGGGATGGACGGGAGGTCGTCGGCGGAAAACCAGTCTGCATCGGTGATCTCTTCGCCATCTGGAACAAGTTCCCCCCCTGCGTAATCCGCTTCAAATCCCAGCATCAGAGAGTTGGGATACGGCCAGCTCTGGCTGCCGAAATACCGGATGTTCCGGACTTCAATATTCACTTCCTCCCGGACTTCCCGGAAAACGGCCTCCTCCACGGACTCCCCTGCTTCCACAAAGCCCGCCAGCACACTGAAAATCCCCGGTTTGAACCGGGCGTTGTGGGCCAGCAGGATCCGGTCCTCCCGGCGGACCGCCACGATCATGGCCGGAGCCAGCACCGGGAAGAATGCCGCACCGCATCGGGGACACTTCCGTGCACACTCGGAGATGAGGGGTTCCAGTTCCGTTCCGCAGACCCCGCAGAATTTTCGGCGGTCCTGCCAGAAAAGAAGCGTTTTGGCCCGTCCGGCGGCAATGCGCTCCGCTTCCGGAAGTCCCTGCATGGCGGAGCGCGTATCCTGCCAGTGAAGATTGCCGAAAGTCACCTGTTCCGCCAAGACCGCACCGTGACACGGGCAACTGCCGATATACCCGATGCGGAATGCGTGAATGGTTTCGGGCAGATCGTCCATCCGGGGAAGACGCCCCTCTTCATCCAGCAGAATGGAGTTTTCTTTCATCAGGACCACGACGGCGCTTCCGGGTTCCGCCGGAAGGGAAGGACAGGGAGTGAAACGCATGGACGCTTGAGACATGAAACAGGTCCTTTCAAAGGTTGTTTTTTTCCGGTACCGGGAGTTTCATCCGGATCACATCCCGGCCGAACTTATCCCGGCCGAAATCATATCGTTCCGGATCGAGACTGCCGAGTTTCAGTCTCCGCACAAGATCCGTCATGCCTTCCTTTGAGGCCGGTCCGGAAGATTTTTCCAGCCAGATCGTTCCGGATGACTTCCATGCCGCCACCCTGCAGCGCGGCAGGTTCAGGAGCCGGAGCCGGAAATCCTCCCGGCAGAGTTTCTCCGCATCTTCCGGGGAGAAGACATGTTTCTCCGTATTTTCGAGATCCAGAAGCCTGCCGGCTCCGTCGGTTGTCCGGTTCAGGTCTCCTTCGGCCCGGACAAATTTTGCGTATCCGGAAAGAAACTGTTTCTCCCTGCGCGGCCACTCATGCCGGATCATGGCGGCACCGCAGCGGAACATCGCTTCGTAAAAATCCTCCGGTTCCGGAATACCGCATTCCGAAATCAGTCCCAGCAGTTCCTTTGCGGTCAGAAACTCCGCAAATTCCCGGAGGATCATGGCCATGCGGCGGCGGTTCGGATGCCTGGAAGGTTTGACTCCGTACACATCCACCAGCGCAAAGGCGTGATCCGATTCCCGGTACAGGAGATTGCCGTTATGGAAGTCCGGGTGGTGAAAGCCGGAATCCAGCATGGTTCTGACGAATCTGCACCAGTTCCGGAAAAATTCCGGACATTGCCGCCCCTCCCGTCCTACGGCGGTGTGGAAAAATTCTGCGGCGGAAACGGTGTCGGGCATGGCCCGGGTGATGAGTCCCGAAAGGGGACCGCACTTCCCCCATGCCACCGGTTCCACGGCGGGGATCCCGGCCGCACGGAGGTCCGTCAGGGTCTGAAATTCACTGCGGCATTTCGGGAAAAATATTTTTTTGAGATTTCCGATGAGATTTTCCCGGCGGAGCCGGTCGATTTTGATGAAATATCTGCCTGTTGTGAAGACTTCCCGGATGGCCGAGCTTTTGACGACCCGGGCCCCTTCCGGGCGTTTTTCCGGGGTGCATCCCAGCGCTTCCCGGTCGGCGGGATCCCTGAAATGCCAGTGCCAGGTGCCGGAGTGCAGATGAGTCATGATCGCCTTTTCGTCATTTTTCGGATAATATATCTCCAACCGGAGATTTTACAAATTTCATCACCCGGCAAACTGGAGCAGCAGCATGTAAGCAATGGTTCCGCATAAGATGGAAAGGAGAGGGTTGCGTTTCCAGGTCTGCAGTCCCACGGTAATGACCGTTCCCGCCAGTTCGGCAAAACCGTAGAGGTGATCTGCAGGGACGCTGTCACGGGCATAACAACCGAAACAATAGACCACCAGCATGGCGATGATCGCCGGGGAGAGCATTCTGCTGATATACCGGACCACCGGCGGCAGGGGACGCCCGCTGGAAAAAAGAAGAAAGGGCGTCGCACGCAGAAGCAGTGTGACTCCGGCGGCAGCAAGGGAGACAAGAAGCACATTCCATGGGCTCATTTTTCCGATTCTCCCCTGTCCCATTTCCGGCGGAAGACGAGAAAGACCGTAAAAAGAAGAATGATGGAGGGGATCAGCATCCTGTCCGCTCCAAAGAGCATCAGCCCCGCCAGAGCCGCAAGACCTCCCACCAGGGCAGGGCGGCGGTTGACCTTTTCCCGGCACTGGTCGGTCAGGATCACCAGAAAAAGTGCGGTCATGGCAAAGTCGATGCCTTTGCCGGAAAAGGGCAGGTGACTGCCTATGGCGGCTCCGGCGGTAACGCCGAGGACCCAGTACAGATGATTCATCCCCGCCAGAAGCATGGCGTAATGAATGAACCGGCTGCCCCGGTAAGGCGCACTGCATTCCAGCGCGTAGGTTTCATCTGTAAGACTCCAGATAAGATACAGTTTTTTCCGGAATTTCAGACCCTGGAATTTGTTCAGGAGTGAGAATCCGTAGGTGGCGTAGCGGAAATTGATGCAGAGGGTGATCAGCGCCGCATCAAGGAGGCTGATTCCGTTTTTGAACCACCCGGGAAACATGAACTGCATGGTCCCTGAAATGCACGATCCGGCCGTCAGTGCCCCCCAGAAAACCGGGAAACGGACCCCGCTCTGCATGGCCAGCATCACCCCTGCGGCAAATCCCATGGCAAGATACCCCATGAGGACGGGTACGGAACTGGCGAAGGCATGTTTCAAAACCTGGCGATCTGCAATGCGGAACATGGGGAAAATCTTCTATTCTTCTGCCGGATCGCCGCCGGATTCAGCCGTCTTGATCTTTGCGGAAAGGACAGCCAGACCGCCGGCAATGACTTCCCGCTGGACGATCACATCCTCCGGGACCGAAAGACAGACATTGGCAAAATTCCAGAGATAGCGGATGCCCAGGCGGATCAGCAGGTCAGCCACCGGCTGGGCTGCGGTGTTGCCCACGCAGAGGATTCCGACTTTCGGGGGATTCTTCCCGAGATGCTTTTCCATATCGGCAATGTTGAAAACTTCATGACCGTGAACTCTCCCTCCGATCTTCCGGGGATCGGCATCAAAGACCGACTCGATCCGGAGATTGTATGCCGCAAAATCGGGGTATCCCAGCAATGCGGACCCCAACGCTCCGGCACCGACAAGTGTGGCGGAGAGCGGCTTGTCCCAGCCTACATATCGGAGGATGGCGTCGATCAGTTCATTGATCCTGTATCCGTAATGGCGGTGTCCTGCCAGACCGGTGGTGGCGATATCCTTGCGGGTGACGATGAGGTCAATATTCATGTATTTGGCCAGATCCGTACAGGATGCGTAGGTTTTTCCCTCTTCCTGCATCAGGTACAGTTTGTGCAGATAGGTCGGCATCCGCCGCAAGGTCGGTGTCCGCTGTATCTTCATGATCTCTTCCCGTACTCCTGTAATTTTTCCCTTATAAAATAGCGCCGTTTGCGGAAAAGTCAATCGGAGTGTCCCGTGCGGCACGACGGGAAAAAATATGAAAAAAAAGACAATCATGCTTGAAAAAAGGCGGTCTTCGGGGTATTGTTAGCATCGGTTTTTCAAAGAGGGATCAGACGGAAAATGCAGTTTGTACTGACGAATGATGCGGCGGCGTTGAACGATTTTTTTGATCGGGTAGAGCGGGCTTTTTCGGACCGGGAGCTTTCATGCGAGTTGTTTTTTTCGCTGCGGCTGGCCCTGGAGGAGCTGCTGACCAATATCATCAAGTACGGGTATGACGATGCTTCCGAACACATGATCCGGGTGGATATTTCCGCCGGACCGGAGGGGGGAGCCAACGTGCGTATCGCCGACGACGGCCACCCGTTTGACCCGCTGACCCAGGCGAAAAAGACCGAAATCGCCGATTCTCTGGAGGATCAGCAGATTGGCGGATTGGGGATTTTCCTGGTCAAGGAAATGGCCAGAAATCTCCGTTACCGCCGGGAAAACAATCAGAATATCGTGGAATTTTGGATAGGAGAAGATGCATTATGATGACCGTACTTTTGCACGGAGCATGGGCCGAAGTGGTATTCACCGGTGAACTGAATTCCAACAATGCTCAGGAGGCGGATGCCAAAGTCGCACAGGCGCTGGCAAGCGCCGGCAGTCTGGTGCTGGATATGAGTACTCTGGAGTACATCAGCAGCGCCGGGCTGCGGACGATTCTGGTCGCAGCCAAAACCATTCGGGAGAAAAACGGGAAACTGGCCATCGCCGGTGCGTCGGACAAGATCAAACGGGTTTTCCAGCTTTCCGGACTGCTCCGTCATTTCAATTGCTTTGATTCCAAAGACGAGGCTGAAAAATTTGTGATTTAGTGGCTGCGGACGATGAAAAAAGGTTTTGACAGTCAGGCTTATCTGGAAGAGCAGTCCAGGGCCATTCTGGAGCGTGCCGCCCAATTTGACAACAAACTTTATCTGGAGTTCGGCGGCAAGCTTGGATACGATTTCCATGCGGCCCGGATCCTGCCGGGATATGACCCCAATGTCAAGTTGAGTCTGCTGCAGAAACTGAAGGACAATATCGATATTGTCGTCTGCATCTACGCCGGAGATATTGAGAGGAAGAAGATCCGTGCGGATTTCGGTATTTCCTACGATAACGACACCCTCCGGATCCTGGACAACCTGCGGGAGTGGGGGCTCTCTGTCCGGGGTGTGGTGGTGACCCGCTACGAAGATCAGCCGGCGGTCAGAACCTTCATCAACCGGCTGGTGCGCCGCAATATCCGTGTCTATACCCACCGGGTCATCCCCGGCTACCCGACCGACTTGGACACCATTGTAAGTCCAGACGGGTTCGGGGCCAACGAATTTATTGAAACGGAGAAGCCCATTGTTATTGTGACCGGTCCTGGTCCCGGCAGCGGCAAGATGGGGGTGTGTCTCTCCCAGGTCTATCATGAGCAGCGGCGGAGGATCCGGGCCGGCTACGCAAAGTTTGAGACGTTTCCGGTATGGAATCTTCCGCTGCGTCACCCTGTCAATCTGGCCTACGAAGCGGCTACGGCGGACCTGGCGGATGTCAATATGGTGGATCCTTTCCACCTGGAGGCCTACGGCAAGACCGCCATCAACTACAACCGCGATGTGGAAATTTTTCCGGTGGTTCGGCGGATCTGCGCCAAGATCATGAAGCAGGAAAATCTCTACCAGTCTCCTACCGACATGGGCGTGAACCGGATCGGATTCTGCATTACGGATGATGCATTGGTGCGGGAGGCTTCCACGCAGGAAATCCTCCGCCGCTATTTCCGCTACCGCTGTGAATATCTTCTGGGCAGTGCGGACCGTTCGGCGGCGGACCGGGTCAAGCTGCTGATGGATGAGCTTGGGGTGGCGGAAACGGACCGCCCGGTGGTCGTTCCGGCCCGTCAGGCGGCGGAAGATGCCCGCCGGCAGCCGGGGAAAGGTTGTGACAATTTTTACTGCGGCGCAGCGATCCGGCTGCCGGACGGTAAGATTGTTACGGGCAAAAATTCTCCGGTGATGCACGCCGCTGCGGCCTGCGTCATCAATGCGATCAAGGTCCTTGCCGCTCTGCCGGATGAGCTTCTTCTGATCTCTCCGGAAGTCCTGCATTCGGTCGGGATGCTGAAAAAAGATTTCATGAAGAGCAAGCGCATGAGTCTGGATCTGGGAGAAGCGCTGATTGCTTTGAGCGTCAGCGGTCCGGCCAATCCGGCGGCAGAACTTGCTATGCGGAAACTTTCACGGCTGGCGGGGTGCGAGATGCATCTGACACTTCTGCCGTCTCCCGGCGATGAGGCGGGGCTCCGGCGGCTGGGGATCAATCTTACCTGTGATCCCCTGTTCGCCAGCAGAGATCTCTTTGAGGATTAGTGCGGGAGACTGTTCCGCCGGATCCGTACGTCTCCGCAGTTGAGGATGCGTTTCGAGCCGTCTTCCATTTCCAGAAGCATTTCCCCGTCCGGCAGAATATCCCGGAAAATGCCGGAGATTTCCTCCCTGCCGTCGGCGGCGGAGAAATCCAAGCGGCATCCGATCAGGCGGTTTTCTCTTTTCCATGATCTGAAAAGTCCGTCCGGGTTCTGCTTGTAACTCTGATAAACTTCTGCAGAAAGCGCTGAAAAACGCTCCAGTACCTCCATGAGGGGCCAAGTCTGTCCGGTCAAAACGTGCAGTGACACCGCCGGCTGATCCAACTGATCAAGCTCTGTTTGTGAAAGATTCAGATTCAACCCGATTCCGGCGGCAATACCCAGCAGTTTTCCCCGGGAAAAGCCGGCACCTTCGCAGAGGATCCCGGCCAGTTTGCGGTGCCCGGCGTAGATATCGTTGGGCCATTTGAGATAGACGGATGCCTGCGGTGCCAGTTCCCGGGCCAGGCGCAGTCCTGCCATGCCGACAACGGCTCCGGCAAGAAAGAGTCTGCCTGCATTTTTGATGGCCATGGTGGCGGCGATGCTGTTTCCCGGCGGAGAGAGCCATGCCCGTCCGCGACGCCCGCGGCCCGCAGTCTGGAAACCTGCGGCGACCACGGTCCCGTCTGCAAGACCGGCAAAATGATCCACCACATAGGTATTGGTGGAATCCACCGAGTCAAGGTAGCGAAGATTCGGGACCATCAGTTTTGGAAGCCCTGATCGCCCCATGGCCGGTTTTCCCAGTCGGACGGACGGTTCTGGGGAAGAGGACTGATGCCTTTCCGCTCATACTCTGTACAGCCGGCAATCCCCGCCAGCAACAATACGGCCAAAAGCCAGAGCATGCTGCGGAACAGTCTCTCAATCACGTTAAAATCCTCCAAGCTGCCGCAGTTCAAGAAACTGCAGGGCAATTCCTGCCGCCACTGTCAGAAGCGCCAGTGCGATCAGGATCATATTGATTTTTGCAGTCATGATATTCCGATTCTATTTGGCGGATTGAGATGTTTTGACGGATGTTTTGCCGACAGCGGTCTTCTGGACAACCGTCACGGTTTTCTTGGCGGCGGTCTGTTTCTGTGCCGGTGCCGGCTTTTTGGCAGGAGCCGTTTTGGCAGCCGGAGCTGCTTTCTTCTGGACCACCGGGGCGGGTTTCCTGACTTCCTTCTGGACCGGTTCTTCCACCGGCTTGACTACTTCGACTTCCTGAACCGGAGCGGCTTTCTGAACCTGATCGGTTTTTTTGGCCGCCAGTTCTTTTTCCTCCTGCAAAAAAACCACATCGCCGACCTGGATCTGCTGATCCGGGACCAGGTCCAGGGTTTCTCCGATGGAGGTGTCCGTATCCACCGTAGTCAGCTTGACTTTGGCAATGTATTCAATGTGCTGGAGATCATCCACATTGCGCGCCACACTCACGATCATGCCGGCGGCGATTTTGGGATTGACCTCCACCGATTTCCCGCCGAGGGGCTGGCGGACCAGCGTGTCTGTACCGAGGTTGATGCCGATATATCCGAACCTTTCATTGACCGCCACCACTCTGCCGCGGACGGCGCGGCGGCACTCTTTAGAACCGGCTTTCCAAGGTTTGAATCCGCTGGCATCCATGCCCAGCGCACGCCGGTACTGGGTGATTTCTTCATCTTTGCTGCTGGCTATGTTGCGGATCGTTGCGATTTCCCCGTCCTTCTTCTTGATCTCCTGCTGGGCATTGTTCAGCTCTCTCTGCACCCGGTTGGTGTTGCTGTTTGCCGTATTCAGTTTGCTGCACTGCTCATTGACGCTGGCCGTGACTTTGGCCAGCATCTGCGCGTAGTTTTCGTTGGTAAAGTTGACTCTGCCGCCGCCGGTGAGGGCGGAAATGGTTGAAAGTGTATTGCGGTATGCCGCAAACTGAGCCTGAATGCCGGAGACCCGGTTATCAAACTGCCGGAATGCTGACGCAGCATCGCCGCTTTTCAAAGTCTGGGCGGAAATGGGAACACTGACCCTGCCGGCGGACTGCGTAATCAGACGGATCAGCAGATCCCGGCGGGCACGCAGCTGATGGACCCCCCCGACAACCTGACGGGAAACTCCGCTGTAGGTGGCCATTGCCTGCATCTGACTTTCTTGAGGGGGATTGGGCATTTCCGCCGTCATGCCGGCTTCCCGAAGCGAAGATGCCAGAGCATCCCGCTGCCGGATCAGATTGGCTGCCTGGGTTTTGAGCTTGTCCAGTCGGGCATCCAGGTCAGCATAATGCGTATAACTGAGGGTCTCCTCGGTCAGATCATTGGCAGTGGTTGTCCCACTCTTTTCATCCATCTTTGCGGCGGTTTGGTGAATTGCGGCGGTCATTTTGCTCCAGCCTCCCGCCATCTGGATCCGCTTCCCGTAAAGGACGTATGCAAAATACGCGCTGACTGCGGCCAACAACAGCACCACAACGCTCAGGATAATGTTCAGAATCTTCATTATTCATCTCCGGTTTTAGAGAAATCATACACAACAGATGTGCGTAAATTACCACGATAATGACAGATTGTCAAGCTTTTTTCCTTTTTTTTGCCGTTTTTTTTGCTGTTTTTGTTTCAAAATGCCCGTGTGGCAGCGGCAAAATGCTCTCCGGCATTTATTCTTCATGCAGCTCTGGGTTCCGTCTGTTTTCAGGATATCTCTTCATTGTCGGTTTGCTGATTCGTTTCATCCGGGTCCTCAGTCGCGCGGTACGGGTAGGGCAGTGTTTCCGGAAGCTCCCCGTCCGATATTCCGGTGAGTGCCTGGCTGATGGTCTGGACATAGCGGAAGCTGTCGCTGATCACTGCGTGATTAAAGAGCATACCGGAGAGATATTTCAGCAATGCTACGGGCGGCCATCCTGTTTCCGTACCGGTCCCGTTCAGCGGAAGCACCTGCCAGTCCCGCAGGGGAAGCAGGATCCGGTGCTCACTGTCCGCCAGGGCGAATTCCCCCAGCATGCGGACCGTCCGTATTTCCGGATTCTGCAGCAGCACCATGCCTGCCGCGCATAGAAGTGATGATGCCCCTTGACGGTTTTCCAGCACTGTACCGATGCAGTAGTTTTCCGGCTGCATGGAACTTTCCTGCACTGCCGTCATGCCGTACTTGCGCATCCACGAAGAAAGACGTGTGAGAGCCCGCAGGGGACTCCCTCCGCCGGCAGCCACGAAAAATTTTGCCCAGCGCCGTTCGATATCGGGGCGGGAATCGTTGTCGAACCACTGGAGGTGTACATCAAACAACCCCTGTTTCAGGTCGATTTCCGGCTGTTTCAGAAATTCCCGGAAACGGCGGCGGCGCCGCCGCAATGTGATTGCCGCCTGCAGCTGGTGAATGCGCCTCCGGAGCAGCGGTGATCCGGATTCCTGAAGCGCACCCAGGGCATCTCCCAGCTGTGCCTCCCGGTCCAGCAGTTCTCCCATGGCGTAAACTGCAATGGATTCATCTTCATCATCCAGAAGGTCCAGCAGACTGTCGATTCCGGTGTCCGGATGGAATTTCATCGTCTCAAATACTCCGGTATGCCCAAAAAAAACGGCGCTCCATGTGGAACGCCGTCTTCATACTTGCGGATTTTCAAACTCAGTTGCCGAAAATGCCCTTGTTTGCGGCAAGGTTTGCTTTGTCAACCAGGAGATAGCGGACCGCAAATGCCGCCTTGGCATCCGACGGAGCCGGATCTTCGTTGAAGACCGCCTTGGGACTGACAGTCACGGCGGCGGTAACCATACCGGTCTTGATCATGCTGCCCAACTGGGGAACATCGGCGGAGAAGAGGATCAATGCCGGTCCCTTGCCGCTCTTGCAGCTCTGCAGAGCCTTGAGGTTCTTGAGGTCGCGGGGCAGACCGATCATGGTCACCACCACCTTGGCATCGCTGTTCTTGGCGATGACGGCATCGAAATCCTTGGCCTTCATGATTTCGGAAATGGGTTCCGCCATTTCATTGGCGTTGCCGGGCACCTGCACCGTGTCAACCACAACGTCCCCGCCGGACCCTTTTTTCATAGCGGCGACAAAATCCGTCATGCGGACATCCTTCTGATAATTCGGATCCGCCACCACCAGAATCTTGCCGCCGGCGAGATTCGCCTTGACATAATCGCCGACCACAAAGGCCTGAGCGTTGTAGAACTTGTTTTCATTTTCCCGGAGACTTTCGCCGGTACCGGCGAACTGGTCCTTCAGAACCATGACACCGCAGAAAACCACCACCAGCAGCAGCAGAATGCTCAGCGGCTTGGCTATGGCCAGGGTGTTCTGTTTCTTCGAACAGATGATCATGCCGATCAGCGCGACAATCATGATAGCGATATACAATACCAACATACACACATCTCCTTTTTTGTGTTTTGAGGGCTCTCTGCTGGTAAACTATATCGACTTTGCAAAAAAGCAAACACGATTCTGAAAAAAAACGGTTTTTTTCTGTTTTTTTCCAAAAAAACATCATTTTCCGCAAGAGAACTTGAATTTTCACGATACGGCAGTATCTTTCTGTATCTTAACCAACAGGAGTTCTGTTTATGACGAATCTGATCAACGCTGTTCCCGGTGAGTTTCAAATCATTTCCGAATCGGTTCACGAACTCGGCAAGGCACTTGTGCTTGCGGCGGATGACCGTAAAAAGCACGTTCTGCTGATCCTGGCTCCCACTGAACGTATGCTTCCCGATGGTTTCTCCGGGGAACTGTGTCCCGTGACGGACGGAATGATGATGGTGGCACCCTATTCCGCCGGCAACGCCGCCGCTCTGCGCCGCCACTTTCCCTGGACAACTCCGGTGAGTTTGCGGAAACACCGGACCACCATCGGCTGCGGCGACCGGCTCGGACGGGCCAGTGCCGGCCATATTGCGGCCATCCGTAAATTTCAGGCACTGCCGGTTTTGGCGCAGCAGTCCAAACGGGAACTGGCGATGACCGGGCGGACCTTTCAGGGGGTGGTGGATGATGCGGTCTTTGCGGTATTTGAGTGCGACTACCGGGACGGCTGGGGGGCCGACGGCGACCATCTGAAGACGATTGAGGATATCGATGTGGCTTTGGATGCCGGCATGCCGATGATCACGCTGGACCTCTCGGATGTTATGAATGCCGCCGCGGGCGACCTCCCGGCGGAAGATATTCAGGCTGCTTTTGACGCATTGGAAGGAGAGTACCGCAAGAGAATTCTGGCGGAATATGCGGATCAGACTTTTGTTGTCGGTCCCTGTTCGGTCAAAATGGATGCACTGACTGCCCGCCGCTGCGCCGTCATGTATCACGCCGCCATTGAGTTTGCCGACAAGGTGCATGAGCACCTGACCGGGCGTCGCGGCGAGGAGTTCGATCTGGAGATCTCCATCGATGAGACCTCTTCCCCCACGCTTCCCTCGCATCATCTTTTCATTATCCGGGAACTCCGCCGCCGCAATATCATTGTTTCCTCGCTGGCACCGCGGTTCATCGGCGAGTTCCAGAAGGCGGTGGATTACATCGGCGATCCGGAGGAATTCGACCGGCAGCTGAAGGTCCATGCCGAAATCGCCCGGGCTTACGGCAACTACAAGCTTTCCGTGCATTCCGGCAGCGATAAATTCATGGTCTATCCCTCCATCGGGCGGGAAACCAATCACTATCTGCACCTCAAAACGGCAGGAACCAGCTGGCTGGTGGCCGTGGAGCTGATGTCCCGGAAGGAGCCGGCTCTTTACCGCCGGATGCATCAGCAGGCGCTGGATGTGTTTCAGGATATGCTGAAACTGTATCATATTACGGCTGATCCCGGCCGGATCCCGGCTCTGGACTCGCTGTCCGACAGTGAGCTTCCGAAGCTGATGACCCATCCGGATGCCCGGCAGGTTCTGCATATCGCCTACGGTCCGATTCTGACCGGAGCTCTCCGTGAAGAGTTCTTCAGCGCTTTGCACCGTCATGAGGCGGCATATACCGAAGCCATCCGGCTGCACTTCGAGAAGCATCTCTCTCTGCTCGGTGTGCCGGGCCGCTGAAAAGGGTTCCGTGTTCAGTCGCTTGCTTTGTGTCCGCTCAGACTCTGCAGCATCCGGCTGAACGGTGAAACGATCAGGGGCTTCCATGCGGACTCGGAACTGTGATTGTCGAAAATACTGTGCCAGCTCTGCAGATTGGCGCCGGGGAGTTTCCCCAGTACCTGCCAGGTCGGGATCTGCGGATTCTGCATGGTGCCTTTGATCGGCAGTTTGATGTCAACGCCGCAGAGGGTGGTATTGCTTTCCATTTGCAGTGTAAAGGGTTCCACCAGGTCGGCCTTGCCGGTAAGATTGAGTTTGGTGATGGGGGCGCCGGAAAAACGGAAACGGTCGATCCGGAGGTTGCCGTACTGCATGTTTGCGGCGATCTCCCCCCGCTCAAACTTCAGAACAGAAAACGGACTGTCATAGGAGAATTTCTGGGCCCACAGCTGTTTGAAGCGGTGCTGGACATTGCTGGCGGAGGGAAAGAATTTTTCTGCTCTGACCACTGTTTCCAGCGGCAGGAGCAGCATCCTTGATATCGGGCCGGTGGCGGAATTGACGGGGACCCGGACATCCTCGAACGCAAACCGGCAGCTGCCGTTCAGGTCCTCTCCCCAGTTGGAGGCCGCAAAATGCCGGAAGTGCAGTTTGAAATTGCCGGACGTGATCTTTCCGGTCATTCCTGAATTCGGCCAGAAAAGAGTGGTGAATGATGCCACCGGCAGCGGACGGACCACCTTGCCCGACAGGGTCATCAGCGTGTCGTCCGGCAGATCGAATCCCTCCAGCGATCCGGAAAACAATCCCCCTGACCCATCGGAAAATTCGATTTCCGGAACCGAGATCTGGTTCCGCCGCATGCGGATCACGCCTTTTGCGGAAAAATCATGAACCGTTCCCCAGCTTACATGCCGGGAGTTCACATGGATCTCGGTGGCCCGTTTGCCGGCATCCATCGGTTTGCGGACGGTATTTGCGGGGTCATGTTTTGTATATCCCAGCTGGCCATAGAGCCATTCAAGTTCCAACGGATCGGTTTTCAGCTGAATTTTCACCGGCTTTTTTTCATCCGGTGGCACATGGATCTTCAGATTCGACCTTGCTTTTAATTTTCCGGCGTGGGCAAGTTCCACTACCCCGTCAAGAGTCCGGGTCCGGTCTGCAAGGGTATTTATGCTGCAGCTGAATTTTCCGTTGATCTCTTTGCCGCCTTCCACCGTGGACAGGTGGTCCAGGTGACAGCTGCCGTTTCCCGCAATGGAACACTCCTTCCAGTTCCCGTGGAGCTGGCTGTCGCCGGAGAGACTGCCGCTGCGGAGATGCTGCGGCACAAGGATATCCAGAAGGTGAAAATTGGCGTAACGGAGCTGAAGATTGTTCTGGAAATCCCCGGTCCGCAGATCCGCAGTCCCGGAAGTTTCCAGCCGCAGTGCAGGCTGTCCGCCGACACTGCAGTACAGGGGGGTGCGGTCCAATGATATTTTTCCGGCACTCCAGCGGATCCCCGGCTGACTGCTGCCGCTTACATCGCTGAATGCGGTCTTGAAGCCGGTACCCCGGAGATTATGCCATTGCGATTCTCCCCGGAAGATCCAGTCCGTTCCGGCTGCATTTCCGGAGAGATTTCCATCCAGCTGTATTTTTCCTCCGGTAATGCGTATCGGACCGGTCCAGGTGCCAATGTATGATGCCGGAGATGAAAATCTGACGGCTAATTTCCATTCTTCGGACGGGGTCTGATCCGATATCCGGTGATCCTGCAGCATAAGACGGCCGAAGAGCTGATCCTGGCCGGACAGCTGAAGCCAGTGTTTTTCCAGCACGGTTTCCTGCGGAGAAATCCTGATGCGGCCGGATCCCTGGATTTCCAGTGGTGTCTGCGGGAGTTTTTCCGCAATTTCCCTGGAAGACAGCATCTGTGGAAAGGCGATTCCGCAGAGTTTCAGCGGATCCACTTTCAGATGCCACACGATATCGCCCTGTTTATCGGCCACGGATCTGCTGCCGGAAAGCACCAGGTCGCAGACGGAGACCCCCTGATGCAGAATGCTTGTCCGGAGATTTTCCAGTTGACAGGATGTATTGCCGAGGGGCAGCGTTATTTTTCCCGACAGCTCACTGTCGAACGCGGCGGATTTCCAGAGAGCCGCATGGGACTGCGGCCTGCCGTAAAGCCGAATCTGCCGGGCCGCCAATTTCCCTTCGCCGTAAAAACCTTCCGTCCTGGGAGCAATCTGTAATTGCCAATCACCTCCGAGCGATCCTTCGACACCGGAAAAAAACTGTTGCGGCAGCAGGGACCGCAGCCATTTGAGATCCAGATGATCCAGCTTTATTTTGACGGTCCGGTCGTCCTGTTTTTGCACGCTGAGAAGGACTTTCCCGCCGGAGGTCAGGGATGATCCCGCATGATTGATCCGTCCGAAGTGCTGTTTCTGGTCCAGCAGAAAATTGTGTCTGATCTTCAGCTGCAGATCCGGCAGATCCACTTTTTCCCTGCCGATCCATGCCGGTCCGGCCGTCCGGTCCGCATGACCGCTGATAACGGAGTGCCAGTACGTTGGATTCCGGTTTATTTCGCCCGAAAACTGCATCATCACATTTCCCGGGCGGATGCCGCATGAAAGGTCCAGCAGGAGTTCCAGCAAGGTCCCGGAGAGGAGCCCCCGGCGGACTTGCATGTGGAAACTGTAGGGCGATGCGTGATATTCTCCGGCGAGATCCAGAAAATTTTCCATGCCGCTCTGACTCTGCTGCATCAGCCGGAGTTTCCGGAAACGCCATTCCCCATCGTCTTTCCAGGTAGTTTGGATGGCTCCGCTGATGTTGCTTGCCGGGACCTTTTTGCCGCCGACTGTGCCGGTGATCCGGGTGAAATCGGCAAGCCCGGTCATGCCGGAAATGGCCAGGTCTTCGGTGACCGGCAGTTCTCCATTCCACTCCAGCATACCGGAAAACTGCTGGTCCGGTCTTCCTGCAATCTGAAAACGGCAGGCGCTTCTGAGCTGCATCACTCCGTTGTTTCTGTAGTTGTGGGCTTCTCCGGAGAAATCGGAAAAACACCAGTCGATCTTTCTTCTTTGATCCTCCAGCTTCACATGGATGCTGGATTCTTCCGCCGTTATTTTTTGAAATCTCAGCTGGACGGTGCCGTTGCCGCCTTCATCGGCATTTTTTCCGCCGGAGTCTTCATCGCCCTGGATGATGTCATCCCAGCGCCAGCGCATTTCCCTGTCCCGGCAGAGATAAAGCTCAAACCCGGTCAGTTCCACCTCGTCGAAGTCAATGATTCCCTGTACGAGGGACAAGAGATTGGCGGTCCCCCGTGCCCGGCGGACCGTCAGAAAAGGCTTTTCCGGGTCCCCAAGACGGAAATGATGCAGGATCACCCGCCTGGAAGCCAGACGAAGCGAAGCATGACCGATCTCTATCTGCAGTCCGGTGCAGCGGCATATCGCAGGGGTCAGTATCCGGGTCAGAAAAAAAGACCCGGTCAGGAAAAAATAACCTGCCGCAATCAGGAAAACTGCGGCAAGGAGTGCGGCAAAAAGAAACCCTCTCCGACTCATGGAAGGGAGATTCCGCCGGCTCAGCGAAGTACTTTTCGGAGTTCCGTCTGGAACTCCTGAATGTCTTTTTCCGTCGGTTCGCCGTTCAGCTTGTCAAATCCCAGACGGCCCATCTGGTCCACGATCCATGTACCTGACGCACCGGAACCGAACTGCACGGTCCCTTCCGCCAGAGCTCCGGCGCGGACCACGCTGTTGACCTCCACCGTGGTGGTTCCCTCTGCTGCGGCGCCGGCGGCATTCTGCTGCGGAAGGGGTGCCTTTGTCACATCGGGAACCGGGTCCGCAGGCTTTACAGGATCCCTGCGTGTCCAGTCGATATTGTCCAGCTCCGATGCCATGATCCGGATTTCCATATAGGTGAAGTGCGAAGAGAACTTTTCATTGACGGAATTCTGGATGTCTGAAAGCGTTTTTCCGGCGGCGATTTCGGCAGCCATATATTTTTTGATTTCCAAATTCTGATCCATGCTGTACCTCCATAAATTACTGGAATACAATACACCGGTTTGGCGATTTTACAAGGCTTCTTCATCCCGAACTGCACGCCAGCTGCCCTGGTATCCGGTCAGAATCTGCATGCCGGTGATCCGTCCTCCGGTCAGTTTTTTCGTTACGGTGTCTGCGGAGAGGATCACCAAAAGGTCCCCGTCATTTTTTCTGTCGGTCCACTCCTGCAGTTCCCGGATGTTCTGAAAGCGCCTGGCTTCCTGAATGGTCCGCTCCCGGGTGATCCGTACGCCGAAACTCTCTTCTCCTTCCGGCAGTTCCGGGATTCCCCAGACCGTGAACAGGGGGAGCCGGCGGGATCCGAACTGCAGTGCCGGATAAGGCTTGCGGAGTACTCTCACGACCGCCTGTGCCGGCAGTTTTTTCGTGCTGTAATTTTCGAGACATCCGGTAAGGAGCCTGTCCCGCTCCGGGGCATCTCCCGACAGCCGTCCTGGATCCGGTGCCCCGAGGAGGCTCTCTCCCAGCGGGAATCCGGCATTGTGGCGGACCTGCATCAGATCGAGGATAGTGGGCGCCGCATCAAAGGTTTTTCCGGGAACTGAAATTTTCCGGGAAGGTCCTGCATTGAGGGCGAAGAACACCAGTTTCCGGGGGCGTCCGTCATGGAGTTTGCTCCACAGGGTGTTCCGCATGGCCAGATGGTCCGTCATCAGTACCACCACCGTATCGGGCCAGGCCGGACTTTTTTTCAGTCTGGCAATGAATTCTCCGGTCCAGTGGTCCATGGCATAAAGGGCATGGAGAAGACCGGGATCGCGGGGGCCGGCGTTGGGATACCGGGGACCGTCCGGCTCCGTGAACCCGTCCGGGTGATGGGCGTCCACGGTGACGATGGCGAGCTGGAAAGGACGTGTCCTATTTTCGGCAAGTCTGCAGAATGTCGCGCCGGACAGTGCCAGCAGTGTCCGGTCCCGGACGCCCCATATCGCGTGAGGCATGGGACCGTGTTTCCCGTCGGCCCACAGCTGCAGCGCTGAAAAGATCCGGTCATAGCCGATGGTCCCGGCAAAAATATCCATGCCGGAAAAGCGGGGATCGTGCCCCACGATCATCATCTGAAAATATCCGGCGGAGCGCAGGACCCCGGGAAGTCCGGGAAGACGCGAGCCCAGGTCCGGGTCGAACCCGGCATTGTTGCGGACGCCGGATGCACCGCTTACGGCATAATGGGCATACGTCAGAATCGAGCCGGTGAGGCTCGAATAGATCCCGCCGAAGGTGAAGTCTGCGTTGCGGGCCATGGTCATATCGGTGAAATCAATGGATTCTCTCCGGAGTGCCGTGAGATTGGGAAGGAGTCCGGGAAAGAGTTTTTCGTCAAAATAGTGATCTTCCAGACTTTCCAGATAAACAAGCACCAGATTTTTTCCGGGCAGTGCTTTGATGCGGTCTTTGTATTGCAGATTGCCTTTGATCCCCCTGGATTTTTCCGGCAGACGGTCCATCTGGCGCAGTGCGAAACAGATCTGAACGGCAAGCATCCCGGCCGGAACCAGGGGGGAACCGGCAAGGGCGGAAAGGAGGAGCAGAAGAGAAAGCGTAATATTGCAGGTGCTGCCGGGGTTTTTACGGCAAGTGTACCTGAGCAGGAGAACGATTGCGGCGGTCCCGAGGACAGGCAGGATCAATCCCGCTGCGATCTCCATGCCGAATCCGGCGTTTCCGGCATAAATTGTCCGGGGCGACAGGTGGTGCAGATACCGGAGATCGAAGCTGTGTCCGCTGTGAAGATAGGAGAATCCCTCCATGCAGCCGCCGGCAACCCAGCAGAAAGCGGCTGCTCCGGCCAGGATCCGGTGCCGGTTCAGTGTCAGGAGGAGACCTGCCAGCACGGCGCTTCCGGCCAGCCGGATCAGGGGTTCACCGGAGGACTCCGCGCAGCTGAGACAATACCACGCCGGAATGCTCAAAATCCCCCAGAGAATACTGAAAACGGTCAATGTCCGGTATCGCATGATGAATAGATCCGCAACGTCTCCGGACCGAAGGTTTCATGAAGCATTTTCCGGAGTTCCGCACACGCTTTCCCGTCCCGGCACACGGCGAAAAGAGAGGAACCGCTGCCGGAGATTTCCGCATTCAATGCTCCGCCGGAAATCATGGTGTCCCGCAGAAGCCGGAGAAGCGGAAATTTCCGGTACAGGGCGATCCCGAGGTCGTTACGCAGATTTTCCGCCATTTTTTCCCAGTCGCCGGAACGCAGGGCGTTTTCCAGATCCGTACATTGACGGGGATCCGCCGGACCGGTGTTTTCCGGCGCCAGATGGCAATAGGCCCATCTGGCGCTGACGGGAAAAAGCGGGTTCACAATGACCACCGGCGGTGTCAGCTCCGTTTTGAAATAACGGAGTTCTTCGCCGATACCGGATGCCCACGCAGGATCGTGTTTCAGAAAAAAAGGAACATCCGCTCCCAGCCGGATGGCCATGGAGGCAAGTTCCTCCCCGGAAAAACACCGGTATTTTTCATTCAGGAGTTTCAGGGCCCCGGCGGCATCGGAACTGCCGCCCCCCAGTCCGGCGGCCATGGGGATCTTTTTCTCCAGCAGGAAATCCCATGCCGATGCCAGTTTCGCTGCATCGGCATAGTACCGGGCGGCCCGGGTGACCAAATTGTCCGGGATCTCCCCCCCGTCAACCACACAGCGGATCCCCGGCTGCCCCTCCTGCAGCACCAGATTATCCGCCGGCACATCCAGCGGCAGAAACAATGTCGACAGGGTATGGTATCCGTCGGGGCGCTGTCCGGTGACCTTGAGATACAGATTGATTTTGCAGCTGCAGCGCATCAGTGTTCCCGTTCTGCGGAGGTACATGGGGCAAATTTGAATCCGTACTGTGCGTTGTAGCGGCGGGCTTCCTGCTCAATGGCCACGGCCAGTTTCAGCGCTTTCAGCCCTGCTTCGCCGGTGACCTTCGGCGGGTGGACCTTGCCGGAGGTCCGGGTAAGGTTTACTGCATCGATAAAGTTGTCCAGCTCTGCGGCCAGGGCATTTTTCTCATCCAGATTCACATCTTTTCTGGCCAGTCCGAGTTTGTTGCGCTTCAGCACCATGCCGAAGAAGTTCCCGTAGTCCATGGAGATGTAGGAGTCATCCTGAAACACCCGGAACCGCCGCATGGGGTCCTGACTGACCCGGCTGGCGGTCAGACTGGCACAACTGCCGTTGACAAACTTGATGCGGGCATTGACGATATCTTCCGTACTGCTGAGGACCGGGATTCCCACCACATCGATCCGTTCCACATCCGCATCGATCATGGTAAGAACCAGATCAATATCGTGGATCATCAGGTCCAGAATGACACTGACCTCGGTTCCCCGGCGGGGCAGGCCCGGTCGCGGAGGGGGATATTTGGCCAGCCGGTGTGCTTCGACAAAACGGGTTTTGGATTTGTACTTTTCCAGAAAGTCCATGGCCGGATTGAACCGCTCCACATGGCCGACAGCCAGCACCACCTGGTGCTTCCTCGCCGCATCCACCATGGCTTCCGCTTCGGCCAGACTGGAGGCAATGGGTTTTTCCACCAGCACATGCTTGCCCATTTCCAGAAGGGGAATGGTGCTGACCCCATGATAGTTTGCCGGTACAGCCACGCTCATGGCATCGCAGGCTTCCGCCAGACTCTGCCAGGAGTCAAAGACCTTCAGACCGAATTCCTCACCGACTTTTTCCGCCGTTTCGCGATTGACATCAAAAATACCAGCTACTTCCGCTTTGGGGTTTTCGCGGTACAGTCGTGCATGATGTCTCCCCAGCGCTCCGACACCGAAAACGCCGACCTTCAATTTTGTCTGTTCTTCCATGGTTTCTCCGTTCTGAATATGATTTTATGATACAAACGACCTTAAAACAAGATCCTGAACCACATTTTTCCAGCCTCGCCCGAATCGGCGGTAATGACCGTTTTGCCACTCTTTCCATACCGGACAGAGCCGCCGGAACAGGGGCTGGTCCTGCATTCCGGCCCGAACCGCAGAATGTTCAGCCCGTTCTCCGGCCGGGGGAAAACCGTACCGGTCAAATACGGCCTGATAGAGATCCCGGTTCCATGCAAAAGTATTCTCCCGCAGGGATTGGACCGCTTCCGCCAGGGCTCTTTTTTTTCCCATGCCGGAAAAATTTCTGTCATGCCGGCGGAAGAGCGTCAGTTCTTCATTGCACACACTCCAGCCGCCCGAAAGCGCCACCGCCATCCCGAGAAAACTGTCGTGACAGGCCGGGAGGGGCGGAAACGGGAGAAGTTTCTCCAGAAGAGAGGTGCGGAACATCATATCGTGAGCCGCCGGAAGGACTCTGCGGCAGAAGATTTCCGCCATGGCTTCCGGTTTCAGACGGCCGCTCCGGATTGCGGCAAGTTCCCCTGCCGGTAATCCCCGCATGGACCAGTGGTCGCAGCCGAGAGGATGCAGTTTCCCGTCGGTCAGGGTGCTGTTGCAGAAGACTCCGCCGGAATCGCCGAGACAGGAGATCATCTTTTCGATTTTCCCGGGGAGCCACACGTCATCCTGATCCGAGAGAAAAACGAGTTCACCTCCGGCTTCCCGGATCCCCCTCGCAAAATTGGCTGCGGGCCCCAGAGGGGAGGCGTTTTTCAGGATCCGGACCCGGGGGTATTGTGCAGCGATCCGGCAAGAGGCATCATCCGGAGAGTCATCGCAGAAGAGAATTTCATCCGGCACGGCCGTCTGTTTTTCCAGACTGTCAAGCTGTTCCGCCAGGAACTTCTCCCCGCGAAATGCTGCCAGCACGACCGAAATGGTATATTTCTGCTGCATGATTCTCCGTTCTGAAGCGGATGAGGACTATTTCATGCGACCGGTATAGGCATCGACTCCGGAACTGTCTATTTTTTCCGCAAAGAATTTCTCCGAAGCCTGATTCCATGCCGGGCTCCAGAAGCGCCGTCCGCAATGTTGGACCACACAGAGCCGCAGCTGTTTTTTCCCGGGATTCACCATGCAGGTGGTTCCCCAGGCCCCGCCGTGGCCGAGCCAGCCGGTTTTCGGATCCGTATGCAGCCCCATGGAGTAGCCCCCCAGTCCGGCGGGCCGGGTGCCGGTGAGAAGATATTTCCGGACGGTGTCTTCCTTCAGGATCCGGACACCGTCCTCGCTGACGCCGAGGTTCATCAGCATCTTGTAGAATTTGAGCTGATCCGCCGCTGTAAGCCAGAGCCCTGCTCCGGCGGAGGGATAAACTTCCGGCCCGTTATAAGGATGCGGCATGGCGGGGTGTCCGGACCGGTATGTGGCCGGTTTGCCGGGATGGAGGTCGTACAGGGAAATCGCCCGCGACAGCTGTTCGGAGGAGGGCTTGAACGTCGCATCGCGCATCTTGAGGGGCGTGAAAACCCTTTTCCGCAGAAAATCCTCCCATTTTTCTCCGGTGACTACCTCCACAATGGCTGCTCCGATGTCAATGCCGGTATTGGAATACTGCACCTTGGTCCCCGGTTCAAAAAGAAGCGGGTTGGCCGCCGCCTCCCTGGCTGTGTCCCGGAGGCTTTTGCTGGTCCAGCCGTGTTTGCTCTTGTATGGAATTTCAAAGGGGAACCCGCCGGTGTGGTTCATGACCATGCGGATGGTCAGCACATTTTTTGCGGGAACAAGTTCGGATTTGCCGTTCCGGGTGACCTTGACCTGCAGATTTTTGAACTCAAGCAGATATTTGGAGACCGGGTCGTCCAGATGGACCTTTCCCTCCTCCAGCAGGATGGCAATGGAGACGCCGCAGACTCCTTTGGTCTGGGAACACTGCATGAACATCCGGTCCATGGACATGGGAATTTTTTTTGCCACATCCGCATAGCCAAGACAGGCGGTTTCCTGGATGCCGTTCCGGTGAAAGACACTGATGGCACCGGGAAGTTCACCGGACCTGATGCTGGATTCAAGCGCATCGGCGGCATAATGTGTGCCGCTTTCCCGGGCGGACGGAGCCCCGGCCAGCAGAGATGCTGCGACAAACGTGATCAGGGCGAGACCTGCAGAAAATTTCATACGATCCTCCTTCTATGGATTGACGGAACAACCGTGATTCGCATAATGTACCACGCAATCGTCTGAAATCAATTTTTTTCCGGGAAAACTCCATGTTCTTTTTCCCGGAGGATCGTATGTTTCCGGCAGGAGGTTCAAAATTCCCAGCCGCATTCCCTCAGCAGCTTTTCGAAAAGCTGACCGTAGCGGACATAGCTTGAATATTTTACATCGTCAAGCGCCTTGTCGGCACTCTTGTTATGGAAAACGGTGGCCACATGGGGTTCAATGGAGAATCCGCCGTCATACCCGGTCTTGAGCAGATCCCTGACAATGGCCCGGACATCGCCGCAACCGTCTCCGGGATAGCAGTAGTCTTCATCCTCTTTGCCGGGAAGACAGGTGCCGTCTTTGATGTGGACATAGGTGATGAATTCCCGGACGCGTTTGTAGAATTCCCAGGAGGACTGCATGGGGTAGGGTTTTTGTCCAATCCTGCGGTAGTTGAACACAGGGTTGCCGGTGTCGAAGACCAATGTGAAATTCGGGCTTCTGACGTGATCAAGGAGCCTCAGTGTATGCTCATAGGACAGTCCGCCGTAATTGGCGCAGTTCTCATGGGCGTAGATGATGCCGGCGTCTTCGCAGATTTTGACATATTCATTGAGATGTTTGAAAACTGCCGCTTCGACTTCCGGGGAATCCGGGACCGGATCAAGCATTTTGAAACTCATGCCCCGGAGCATTTTGACGCCCAGTTTCTGCATCCTGGGGATGGCGTTCAGAAGTTCCCTGCGGCTGGCTTCCACATCCGCAGGGACCAGAACCGACTTGCTCCAGTTGGCAATCCCGCTGCCGTAGCAGTTGATCCGGATGCCGGACTCGTCCAGCATCCGGCAGACCTGTTCGAATTCCGCGTCGGAAAGGGACCCCAGATTTTTATCGCCGATGGAGCGGCTCTCGATAAAGTGCCAGCCCAGTTCTCTGGTGGCTTTGATCTGTACGGCAAAATCGCTGCCGGCCTCGTCTGCAAATCCGGTAAGATACATGATATTTCTCCTTCTATGATAGGTTTTGTCAAGTAACTTTCGCCACTTTTTCTTGTTTTTTTCTGTTTTTCAGTGTTTTTTTGTTATTGTCCGTTAATGTCCCAAATCTTGTGACGGG
>DCGO01000064.1:0-2276 GCA_002314605.1 Lentisphaeria bacterium UBA1776
CCTCCTTTAGTTTATTCTGTTTTTGTCGACATCAAAACTAATGCGCAGATGCGCTTTTGTCTAACAACCCGTCCCGTCACAAGATTTGGGACATTAACAATATTTTCCAACACACACTTTCCATTCTTGTCAATGAAACGGATGCAGACTTTTGCCGGTTTCCCTCCAGATTCCAGCATTGCAACAAGTTCTTTTTCCTTGATTTTCGTGTAAATATAGAAAACACGGTTCGCCGGAAGGGTATTCAGAAAATAATCATTTCGGAACAGTTCTTCTTTGCTGTTCTGCATGATCCGGAATGTCATTGCATCAAACGATGTATTGGAGATCGGTCTCTTTGCCGTGATACGAGGGGTCGATTTGCCGTTGGACCAAAGTGGATATTTGTATAAATGCCATCCGCCGGGCCCAAAAAATTCCCGGCTGATCCAGATATCGATTTTGCTGTTACCACCATTTGATGCAGCAAACGAATTTTTCTGCGTTTTGCCTTCAAAATCCCAAATCGGATCAATTCTCAGATGCGGAGCGTTTCTGCGGAAAGTCATCTTGTAGAAGCGCTCTGTATCATATACACCGATCGCACCGATCACCATTTGAAATTAATGTGAAATACTTCCAACCCGCCCTGAATGTCAAAAATATCCTTGTGCAAAACTCCGTGAGGGATGAAAAGTGTGTCGTTTTTTCCTGCGGAATATTCCTTTCCGGATTGAAGACGAAGCACCATGTGTCCCTCAATAATGTGTAGGATCTCATTGCTTGCATCGCTGTGGAAATGATCCGGATACTTCTGCTGATAAAAAAGCCGGTTTATCGTAACAACCTGCGGCATTGCGAGTTTTGTCCGATGTCGTGTCGTCATATCTGCTCCCGGGATATTCATGCTGTCACAGCATCATCTGTCTGTTCAGAGAATATACTTCATCCTTTTCAATATGTCAAATGGGAGCCTATTTCAATCCACGGAAAGATCGTTGTGCAGTCTGAAAAAATTGTGATCAAAAAAGATAACTTTTTTTCTCCGGATCAATTGAAAATTTTCTTTTTCATATTATGTTATGCAGAGGGAAAGGGGTCCTGTCCGGACCACGATGCTGATTCTGAATGGGAAATGACGCTTTTCCCGAAGGGAGCGGTATGACCGTGAAATATTTTGATGACCTGGAATTCATCAACGGAAGCTTCGCACATAAAAATGATGCCAAAGCGGAGAATAAACTTTTTGACGGCTATTACGGGATCCAGTTCATCCTGCGCGGGGATATCTGCGTTCATGTGGAAGGGGAAGAACCATGGCAGGCGGCAGGGCCTCTGGTGTTTTTTACGGCTCCCGGAAGACGGTACTCCTATTATACGTCCCAGGGGACAAGAGAGCATCTGTTTCTCTGTTTCCGGGGTCCAAGGGTGCAGCGTTTCATGGAAGGAAGACTTTTTCCGGCGGAGGCGGGCCGGAAAATATCCGTGACGGCACCGGAAGAACTGCTCAATCTCTTTTCGGAAATCCTGTTATGCTTGAGAAAGCAGGATCTGACGTCCCATGGAGAAGCTGTCCTGATTCTGGAAAAAATTCTGCTTCATATCGCAAACCAGCCCAAGTCCAGGCAGAAAAGTTCCGCTTTCAGAGACATTATCAGGACGCTTGAAAATGATATAGCAAGCCAGCCCGGTAAAGTATGGAACTTTGGGGAAATCGCTTCTGAACACAGTTTGTCGGAGGTCCATTTCCGCCGGCTTTTCATCAATGAGACCGGAGTGGCTCCATGGAAATACGTTCTGAACTGCCGGATCCGCTATGCATGCCAGCTGCTTCATTCATCCTCGCTGATGATCAAGGAGATTGCAGATATGAGCGGATTTTCCAATGAGATCAATTTTTCACGGCAGTTTCACAAGATCATGAAATGTTCGCCGTCGGATTTCAGAAAACGTTTTTGAATGCAGGACTGAAAAATGAAACCAAGCCCTGCGGGAATCTTTGAAAAAATTTTAATGGAAAGTTGTGTGTGACATGTCTGCAGTCCGGGTCGGTTTTTCCGCTGTAAATCTGCACGATGTTCTTCCGGAGAAAAAGCCGCAGGAACAGCCGTTGGAGGCACTGGGGTTCTTTGTATCCGGTTTCCGTTCCAGTGCATTTGTCC
The DNA here is from genome assembly GCA_002314605.1 of Lentisphaeria bacterium UBA1776. Lineage (GTDB taxonomy): Bacteria > Verrucomicrobiota > Lentisphaeria > Victivallales > Victivallaceae > UBA1776. The sequence continues at coordinate 2,142 of DCGO01000064.1, forward strand.
TGGTTTCAGATTTCATGGACTTCAATTTGAAAACGGTGCGTTTTCTGAAGGATGCGGTACGTCCCGTTCTCCCCCGGGGCACGCTGATCCATATTGTCACGACACACAATCACGGCGGCGCCGTCTGCGGCAGCC
>DCGO01000064.1:2297-5842 GCA_002314605.1 Lentisphaeria bacterium UBA1776
TTTACGGCAAACTTGCCGCTCAATGTGCCGCAGCGGCCGCCGGAAAAAGCTGTCCGGCAAAAATGCGATGCATACGGACTTCGGCGGATCCGGATCTCAACATGATCCGCCGGATCTATATTCCGGAAGCCCGGGGCTGTGCCACCTGCTTTTTCGGGATCGGACCGGAGACCCGGCGCAACGGCGGTCCTTTTGCCCGGAATTTTGTGGAGGGGCTCAAACAGGGACGGCTTGATTATTCCGGCGGCGATTCCGCGTCAGAGCCTTATCAGCCCTTCCCGGAAGCGGACCGGGAACTGTTTGCCATGGAATTTGCCGCAGTATCCGACGGACACCCTGTGGGGACGCTGGTCCGGTATGCCGCCCACGCCATCACCTGCAACAACGGGAGCCAATACTACTCTTCCGACTATCCATGGTATTTCCGGGAACGGATGAAAAGCTCCTTCGGCGGAGGCGCCGTCTTTTTCAACGGTCCCTGCGCGGATATTGCTCCGGCGCTGCTGAAAAAGTCCGTCAATGCCGCGGAACAGCTGGGTCATGTACTGGCGGATCAGTTGACGGAACTTCTGAAAAAGCAGTCTTTTTCCGACCTGACGGATTTTGACGACCGCCTTTTCAGCATTGCGCTGCCGGTCCGTAAAGAGGTTTTGGAAAACCGGGCGGACAATCCCGGCATGATGCCAGATGATCTCCCGGGGCGCCGCATTTTTCTTGAAAAACAGAATCTGGCCGGAACCTTGCCCTTTTTGCGTGAAAAATATGCGGAAGGCGAGACCCGGCTCTCCGATTCGATAGAAGTCACCCTCGGATTGATGCGTCTGAATCAGGAACATCTGCTGTTCTTCCCCGGCGAAACCTTTTCGGAGACGGGGAAGGCCGTACAGGAGGCTTTCCCTGCGCTGCATCTGACCACGATCACGGAACATGACCGTACCGTCATGTACATCCCCACCGCCGAAGCGTTTCAAAACGGCGGGTATGAGACGGTCTGCGAGCTGACAGATAAAAACGCGGAAGCCGTTCTCCGGGAACAGACGATCCGTTTTCTGAAACTGTATGAAAAACCAGCCGGCAGTCAGGCCCCTGACGGAACACCGGCAAAAGAACCGTGCGTATAACCAAAATAATCATGAAAAGAAAAAATCTCCTGTTTATGATCAAATAGGGCAGTTGTTTTAACTTTATTTTCATTGAAAACACATCCATCAAGGTGTACTTTATCACCGTGAAGACGGAATAGCAGACAGGATCTTCCGTCCGGCATCTGCCCATGGCTCAACAAGGAGGGTACAAATGGCAGTGATGTGTCGAAAGTTCAATGAAATTGACCTGAGCGATCCCGTCAGGGCGGCGGAGCTGGTCAAAAAGCAGGCGCTCGCCTGCGGCGCAGATGCCGTCGGAATCGGCAGCATCGACCGCTGGCAGGGTGCCCCGCTGCAGATGGATCCCAAGCAGATCATGCCCGAATGCAAGTCCATTATCGGACTGGTGTTCCGGGCGGAACGCGGCACCATGCGCGGGGTGGAGGAGGGAACCTTTTTCAGCAATTACTCCGCCATGGGATACGCCGCCGTCACTCACATGTTTCTCCCGCTGACGGTCCTCAATCTGGCGAAGTTCATTGAGGATCAGGGATATGAGGCACTTCCCTACGGTCATCTGTGCGAATGGCGCGCCATTGACTGCGTGGGAAACATGAGGCCGCATTTCAGCCGTCCGGTCCGGGAGGGACGGGCGGCGCCGGATGTGATGATCCACCTCCGCATTGCGGCGTACCTCTGCGGCCTTGGCGAGATCGGCTACAGCAAGATGTTCCTTTCTCCGCAGTTCGGCCCCCGCAACCGGGTCGGCATCGTCCTCACGGATGCGGAACTGGCGCCGGACCCGATTTACGACGGGCCGAAGCTCTGCAACAAGTGTAAAGCGTGCGTGCGCGCCTGCCCCGGGAAGTGTTTCGACAACCGGCCGGTCGTCAAGGTCAATCTGGCGGGTCATGAAGTGGAGTGGATCGATCTGGATATGGAAGGCTGCCCGGTCACCTTTATGGGTTCAGTCCTGACTGAAAAGGAGCAGGAAGATCCGTATATCACCGGGGATCCCGGCACGGCCCGCGCCAGCTGGACCCCTTTCCGTCACAAACCTGATCTTCTTTACCGGTACGGACAGGCGATCTGCGGCGCCCGCGGATGCATGCGTGCGTGTATGATGAGCATGGAGGCCCGGGGTGTGCTGCAGAACAAATTCAGGACGAAGTTCCGCCGCCGTCCCGTCTGGTCGGTGGACTGGTCCAGGGAACCGGAAACAGCAGACAACAGCAATACGAAGGAATAAGGCGGTAGAAAATGGCGATATTCACACGAGATTTCAATGCATTTGATTTCAGCGATCCCGTCAGGGCTGCGGAGGCGATCAAACAGCAGGCCATCGCCTTCGGGGCAGATTCCGTCGGCATCGGCAGCATCGACCGCTGGGAAGGCGTAGATCTTCAGACGGATCCCCGGCAGATCATGCCGGAATGCAAATCGGTCATCGGCATGGTCTTCCGGCTGGAAAGGGGGAGCATACGCGCCATTGAGGAAGGAACCTTTTTCAATCATTATTCGACGGTATGGGGCGCACTGAACCGTTTGTACATCCCGCTTACCGTCAACAATCTGGCGAGATTCATCGAGGATCAGGGATATGAAGCGGTCCCCTACGGCAGCCAGAACGACTGGAGCGCGTTGGATGAATCCGGCAAACTCAAACCGGATTACAGCCGTCCCGCCCGGAAAGGACAGGCGATGCCGGACGTTGAAGTCGATTTGCGTATTGCAGCGTATCTCTGCGGCCTTGGCGAGATCGGCTACAGCGGCAGGTTTCTTTCGCCGCTGTTCGGTCCGCGGGTCATGATCGGCATTATGCTCACGGAACTGGAACTGGCGGCGGATCCGGTTTACGACGGTCCCAAGCTCTGCAACCGCTGCATGGCCTGTGTCCGCGCCTGTCCTGGCGGCTGCATTTCCGCCGGCAAAACGGTCAAAGTTCGCGTGGCAGGTCATGAACTGGAATGGGCGGCGGTGGACCGGAAGAAATGCATGGACGCCACCAGGGGGATCGTGAGAACCGAAACGCCGCAGGATGACCCGTACGTTCACGGAGAACCGAAAACCGGCCGCGGCGACTGGTCCCCGTTCTGTAACAAGCCGGATTACGTAGCTTATGATGCGGTTCCCGCTATCTGCGGCGGACGCGGTTGCGTCCGTGCGTGCATGATCAGTCTGGAATCGCGAGGCGTGTTAGAGAATAAATTCAAGCAGGAATTCCGCCGCCGTCCCGAATGGACCGTTGACTGGTCTCAGGGGCAGGGAAGTTCCCACGGGAAAAGATAACGGATCACGTTTGCGTCTTCCGGACCGCTTTCAAAAGTGTTTCGGGAGTTTTTTAGGTTCTTCGTCGATTTGTGAAAAACGGGAGATAGCCGGAACCCCTGTGCCGTCAGGTCAAAATCCGGCATAAAGCCGCACCTGCGGTGCTATTTATTCCGTTTTTGCCTGCGACAG
>DCGO01000100.1:0-22491 GCA_002314605.1 Lentisphaeria bacterium UBA1776
CGGTGACCGTGATCCAGCGCGTAAAAAGACGGGCGGCACACTCCAAATAAGTGTAGGCCGTCCGCCCCGTCTTCTTTACGGTGATGGATCTCTCTTCGACTGCCGGCGGCGGCTCCACCCGGAGCTGCCCCTCACGGGTCACCGGACAGCAGTCAAAAAGACTGATGACATCTTCCGTCATTACTTTCCGGCTTTTTCGTTCTTCTTGAGAACGCCCGCATCCAGCAGCTTGTCAATGAGCTGCTGCATGGAGTTGAACGCGGCCAGGAACCCCTGGGGCGGCATGATGATGCGGTCATGCATGACCGGGGTGGGCGCCGCGCCGTCTTCGCCGGGCTGGAGCGTCATGAAGTCAAAACGCACCATGTTTCCCGCGAAATGGATCTGTCCGATGCCGTCTGCGTAGATTTCTTTTTTGTCAGCCATTTTCTTCTCTCCTTGTTTTCAGGTTGCCAACTGGTTTTCTTTCTAAATTCCCCCAAAGGACACCGCCTCCCCGATGAGGTCAGAATGTCCCGTTCTTGTACTACTATATCATGCACTCCGGAAAAGTCAACCCCGATTCAAAAAATATTTTTGATCCGCAGACAGGCCGTCTGCGGCATCAGGCTTTGTGGTAAAAGACCTTGCAGTATCCGTAGATCAGAAAGACGATGGTGGGCATGAGCCCCGCAACAGGCGCCGGCAAAAGCCCCTGCTTGCCCAGCACCAGAAAAATCTGAGCCACCACAATGTAGGCGACAATAATGACCACCGCCATGATAATCGCCAGAAGACTCCCGGACCGCTCGTTCTTCGTGGCCAGCGGGATCCCCAGAAACACCGCCAGAAAACATGCCCACGGAAAAGCCAGACGGTAGTAGAAGACCGTCATGTAAATTTCCCGCATCCTCTGGGCAATGTCCTGATTGCGGTGGACGATGCTCCAGATGACCCAGGTGGGCAGCTCTTCCTCATCCTTGACGGCATTGACAATATCATCGGCGCTCTCCGGCAGCTCCGCCCGGGAAAACTGCATGATCCGGTGGCGGACGGGACGCTTCTGCATCAGCCCGTCCCGGCTGTACGGCGTACGTATGACGTTGTAAAAGGTCCAGCCGGTTTTGGCATCATACACAGCCCGCTGGGCGGAAATGTCCCACTCCATCGTCTTCCCGTCCCGGTACTTCTTCAGGATCACCCCGCTGGATTTCCGGGCATTGGTAAAAGACCGGAAAAACCAGTTCCGCTGCTGGTCCGGACTGCGGTAGGTGAGCATGTTCTGCTCATAGACCTTGCGGACCGCGCTTTCCCGCAGGACCACCGCTTCACGCTCGGTATAGGGGACGAAACCCTCGTTGAAGTAGATGTTGATCATGGTGGCGATCAGCCCCACCATCAGAATGGATCCGCCGCAACGGAAAAGCGACACCCCGGAAGCCCGCATGGCGGTGACCTCCAGATTTTTCCCGAAGGTGGCCATGGTCCACATGCACCCAAGAAGCACCGCAATGGGCATGACAAACCGTATGTTCCCCGGCAGCTTCAGCACCAGATACATCAGAAAATCGCTCATGGGGGCTTTGGCATCCAGAAAAGATCCCAGCTCGTTGAAGACATCGCTCAGGATGAAAAGGATCACAAAGACCAGTACCAGCACGCTCAGCTTGATCATGAATTCCCGCAGAACATACATGTCCAGCGTGGGCAGGAGCCCCCAGCGCCGGGGAACAACGATCAGCGACTGATATTTTTTTTCGTTCTCGTTCATAACCCTATACTATAGCACAAAATCGCGCTATTTCAATGCGGAAAAAGCCCGGCGGGGGGGAAAGTACGCTTGGCCCCCCTGCCGCCCGTTCCGGCAAGAGCCAAGTCCAGGCATATCGCCATAAAGAGACGATTTACAGAGACATGCTTACAACTCCTGCCGGAGCGCCAGCGTGACACTGTGCTCCGCCGCCGCCTCCTGCGGAGAAAGATAGTGCAGCCGGGTGGTCTGGGCGTGGAACCAGGCGAATTTGCTGTCGTTTTCCAGCAGATACTCCGGATGTTCAACCGTGCCGGAATACTCCAGCACACTTTCCGGCACATACCGGACCCCGGACGACGTGCGGACGGAAATATACGCGATCCCCCGTCCGCCCATTCCCGCAGTCCGGATCCGGACCGCCTGCGGCACGCCGTGACACTCGAAACAGGTGACATGTTCAAAAAGCGCGTCCGTCAGCAGATCCGCCTTGCCGGCGTTTTTCACGACCAGCGGCTCCCACCTGCCGCCGATCTTCAGATCGACACTGTAATGGTTGACCACATACTGATCCGGCATGCAGAACCGGACACAGAGAAACGAACTCCCGGCAAGCGATTCAATGGCCTTTCGGAGTTTCCCGGCAAGCCCGGCTTTTTTCCCCTCGAAAATATTGCCAGGAATGCCAGTCCGGTGAATTTTCCAGTCTTCCGACTTGCTCTCCAGCAAGCGCAGAAAATCCGCTTCCGCCCGGACGGCCCGATCCCGGAACTCCGGCCGGAATCCGAAATCAAACACATCCCAGAAGGCCGTTTTCAGTTCCAACGCGATCCGTTTTTCCTCCAGCATATTCCAAAGGTCCTTCCAGACCGTCAACCCGGAGGGTTTGCGGATCATGTTTTTGGCACTTGAGAGCATTTCCTGTATGGTACGAGTCCGGGTGAAGGCGTTTTTCGGAAGTCCGCAGAAGGGACGGACAAAAAGTGCCGTATCCGAAATTTCTTCAAAATGGCGCAGATTCCCGGAGGAAACCGCCAGCCGGACCGCGCCGGAAAGCAACATTTCCGAAGACCCGAAGAGCGACTGCATCATCCGCTCCCATGCCGCCTGCTTCTCCACCCCGTTCAGCAGCAGCCCGGCGTAAAAGAGGATCGGAAACGAGCGGTAAAGAAATGTATCGCTCTTTTCCCAGCTGGTGACCAGAAAATCCAGGATCCCCCTGTTCCGGGCATATTCGATGGCGCTTTCCGTATTCCCCAGATCCCGTTCCGCCGATGCCATGACAGTGGCAAGCCCCAGCACATTGTTCCGCCCGATCCGGTCCTCCACCCCCTGTTCAAAAAGATGCCCCAGATAGAAACGGACATCCTCCTGATACTGCCAGTCAACAACCACGACATCTTTCGGAATCTCCGGCAGGACATGCGTGTAGATCTCGAACATGTCGGACCACATCATCATCCGCTTCCCCGCCTTGCCGAGACAGTCGCGGATCCGAATGATGTGATGCAGAAACGCCCTTTCTTCATCCGCAAATTCCGGCATGGCCTTCCGGCAGCGGACGCATAGATTGAAATTGAAGAATTCATCCAGTCCCGCGTGAAAGAGAGAAGACGGAAAAAGCGCCGCGACTTCCTGCAGATAAGTCTCCATAAACGGGTAAAAATCCGGACTGGTGATGCAGAACACATTCTTTCCGGAATCGTATCCGAACCGGTTTTTCATTTTTCCCCGGACCTCGGAAAGCGCCTCCAATTCCGGATGCGCCAGAAACCGCTCCGCATGACCGAGGGTCGCCACGCAGGGAATCAGTTCCAGTTTCTTCCCCTGCGCATAAGCAGCCAGTTCCCGGATCTCTTCCGGAAAATAGGCTTCGCCCTCCGGCTGCAGGTGATAGGATTCCGTGCGGATCCGGTCCTCCAGATAAAGGAGGACGGCATTGTATCCGGCTTCCGAGGCAAAATCAAAAAAGGATTTGAGATACGCCATCGTTTCCATCTGCCGTGCAAGGTCCAGCTGCACACATTTGAGGCGAAATTCAAACATGATATGCTTCTCCATCCGCCAATTTAAGCAGCCGGACGGCATTGTCCCGGGCAATCTTCCGGAAAACCTCCGGTGAAATCTTCCCCTCATCGCGCAGACGGATCAGCAGTTCCGCCAGACGGACCTGTTCCGGCTGGACCGGACCGCCGATGTCCGTACCGAAAAGCAGCCGGTCCTGAAACTCGTTCAGAAAACGGATGCCATGGTCTATATCCCGGTTCAGTGCGTTGAATCCGCTTCCGGCGGAGAGATCCCCGTACAGGTTGGGATATTTCCGCATCAGTTCCGGGATCCTGCCTTCCTTTTGAATGGGAGCCGATGGCCAGCCAAAACGGGTCCCCTGCCAGGTACATTCCACATTGCCTTCGCGGTAATCGGCAATTTCCGACCAGTAGGTCTGGGAGTGCCCCAGAAAACAAAGCTTCGGAAAACGACGCAGAGATTCTTCGAGCTGAAGAAGCCCGGCATCATCCACCAGTCCGTAATCGTATCCCTCAAACGGAGACATGTGAAAAATCAAAGGAAGACCTGCTTCTTCACAGCCTTTGAAAAGATTCTGCACCCGGGGGTCCAGAAACTGCAGATTTGCGCAGACTTCCCCCACCCCCCGGCACCCTTTGTCCCGGTAGTATTTCAGGACGTCGCCCAGCGGCGCCTTCCACGAATTTCCCCAGCTGCGGGGATCCACGTTGCAGAAGGGGATGAACCGTCCCGGATAACGCGAGGCGATCCGCAGGATCTCCTCGTTGGATTGTGTCGAAAAACATTCCGCATTGACAAAGGGCAGAATGGCCGCGCACTCAATTTCGGACCGGTCGTGGATGGCCAGCAGCTCCTCCGGTTCGCAGATCAGGGGATTGGGCAGATTCACATGGCAGAAATGCTGCTCCACCACATGCCCGTGGATGTCGATGAACATGAAATCCCCCGTCAAAGTTTCCCGTCTGTCATGTATTTCCGCAGACGGCGTCCTTCCATTCCTGCCTCATCCGAGGTGAAATAGACCGCTTCCCAGCAGCAGTGACACTTGACATAAGGCGCCGTCAGCGCCAGCTGCGCCGCGACCCGTTCCGGCGATGCCGGATACAGATTATGCTCCGGACGGTATCCCCTGCGCTCGAAGATCTCCGTGTGGCTCCACAGGGTCATTTTCTGTGAATCCGTGATCTCTTTCCACGCTTTCCACTGGGAATCCATATCGGTCAGCCGGCTGCAGGTGTTTCCGATGCAGTCCTGAGGCATCACAATGTCAATATGCGAATCCGTCAGCACACTGTTCCAGAAATCCTGAAACATGCCGTTGTCCTTCGGATCGTGCATGGTCGCCGGAGAAACAATGATCCGGAGGTCCGGGTTCTCCGCCTTGACGATCTCCGCGAAGTTCCGGTAAAGGGTGTGCATTCTCCGCTCTTTTTCCGGTTCCCGGTGATCCTTGAAGGCGGTTTCCGACGGGAAATACATTCCGTCGAATTTTCCGAGTTTGCAGAGTTCTTCAAAACAGACCCGGTGATTCTTCAGTTCCGCATCCAGTTCCGCCTGGGAAAAATGCTCTTTCCATCCGGCAACCGAGCCGTAGCCGCCAAGATACACGTGCATATTCTCCATCGCCGCAGCCTCAAACATCCGCTCCAGGACCCCGTAACAGGTGAGCCCGGTAAAAATTTTCGTCCGGTAGAAACATTCCCCCAGTTCCTTCCAGAGCGCCGCCTGAAAAATCACCGTGTCGATGTGCATGGTGCGGAACCGGCGGAACACCTCCTGCCATGCGGAAACCGGAGCGTTCAGCATGGGGAACCCGTGATAATCCGGGGGCTGGGCATACACGAAACTTGCCGTGATCCGGTCCGCCGTCCGGAAGGAGCCGGCCAGTTTCCCCAGATCATCCGTATTGCGGTCGTTGGCCTCACCCAATGACTTGAGGTGCGCCGCCTCATCGAAGCCCACGGGGGGTTTGAAATAGGGTACTCCGCAGTAAAGCCCGACCGGAAAAAGCACTTTGTCGCCGGGGGCATTCTTTGTCCGGATATTTTCCTGCGTAACAACGGCGTTTTCACAGCGGACGATTTCCGGCTGCCAGGCGCCGGTGATGTTCCCCCACTCCACCGTGCTGTCGCGGAAGACCACATCTTCGGCATTCCGGACATAAAACGGCCAGGGAACGCCGGAAAACGGCAGATCGCTCCAGGTGGGATACGGGTCCGGTACTTTTTCCAGAAAGTCCGTTCCCATATCGCCGGAAAGTTTCAGATAGAGGTTGGAAAATTCAATATGACGGATCGGACTTTCCGGAGCGCCGCCCAGAAACGATCCGCGCGTGGCTGTCGCCGTGATGTTCCGGAAGAAGATCCGGTCCATGAATCCTTTGATCGGCTCCGGACAGTCTTCCGGACTTTTCACATGCTGGAAATTGAAGGTCTGAAACGAATCGATCACCAGATTTTCAAACAAAATATCGGTGAGCGCCGGACCGTTGTAGATATCCGTGCCGCGGATATCGTGGGGACTGATCGCCACCATCAGGGAAATGCCGATCATGGTGTTGTGGATCACGCAGTTGCTGACGGTGACCCGGCGGATGGCGCCGTCGCCCTCGTACCCGATCCGAATCCCGTCGCTGGAAGTATAGAGACGACAGTTCGTGATCGTGATGTTTTCGCAGGCTTTGTCGTAACCGAGCTCATGGGTATCGCTCTTGAGGGCGATGCCGTCGTCGCCGTCGATCACATCGCAGTTGGCGACCCGGACGTTGGAGCAGCAGTCAATGTCGATGCCGTCGTCATTGGGTCCCCGCAGGTCCGCCTTGATGCGGATGCCCGTGACTTCGCAGTCATCGCACCCGAGCATCCAGAGACAGTAGCAGGGGGGATCGATCAGGGTGATGTCCCGGATGGTCACGCCCCGGCACTCCCGGAAATGGATCATTCCTTTCGGCCGGTGCAGTCCGGGCCAGAACCGCTGGCCGTACAGCGGGTGTTCCAAACCGTCGTTTTTGTTCCAGAAATACTCCTCCGGGCATCCTTCGATGATCCCGAAGCCGGTAATGGCCACATTTTCCGCTTTCCAGCCGCCGATGAGGTAGCGTTTCGGATTGCTGGAGGGTTCATCGCATTTGGCGTTGGGATCCGGAACGGGTTTCAGGAGGCTCAAAATCCGGCTGCCCGTCTCGAAATGAAGCTCCACGAAACTGCGGAGGGAGATCATGTCCGTGGCGAAAACTCCCGCCGGGACGGTCACCGTACCGCCGCCTTGTGCGGCACAGGCGTCGATCGCCTTCTGAATTGCTGCTGTCGAATCGGTCTTTCCGTCGGCAACGGCGCCGAAATCGCAAATATTGTACTGCATATATTCTGAACCCTTTACTTCAATTCGACAAGTGCAAAGGTGTGCGCCTTGAGTTTCAGCGTAAGAACACCGTCCTGCCAGGAGACGATCTCAGCTCCGCCGGAAACATAATCCAGCGGGGCGCGGAAGGAGGGCACGCGGTATTTTTTCCGCAATGCGTACAACTCCCTGTACGCCGGATCATCCGCATCCATTTTCTCCGTCGCAGACGCAAGTTTCTTCATGCCGCACTTCTCCGGAGAAAACCGGATCTTCACCGTCTGATCCTCCCGCCGGTTGCCGATATGGGAAATGACCGCCAGCAGTTTTTTCCCGTCGGCACGGCGGTAGGCACTGACATACACGTCCTTTCCCTCCGCGACTTCCGCCGGATTCCGCTTGTCCCAGTAGCCGAGAAATTCCGCATCCGGAACGCCGAACGCTTCGTAAATACGGACAAGTTTGTCGTAGATCCCCCGGTGGGTCCGGTGCATGGCGGGAACGGTGTTGTGGATAAGCGTTCCGGCCATCATGGCGCGGGTCATCCGGAGGACATACAGTTCCGGGTCTTCCTTACCGCCGCCGTACTGCGGACTGAGCACATCCGCCGGAAGATATGCGCTGTTGGTCAGACCGAAGGGCAGGGAACTCAATTCGCAGGCGAACATGCTCAGAGGATAAGTATCCAGAATATCCTTGCCGTTGTGCAGAAGCGCGGAACTGGTCTGCCGGATGTTTTCGCCGTTGAAGAGATGCGTTGCAAAGGTCATGGCGGGGGCCTGCACGATATCCGTATTGTGCAGAACAATGGTATAATCCCTGGCCCCGGATTCCACCAGGGCAAGGGCCACCCGGCGCAGGAAATCACGGGTCCCCAGAACCGTTGTCCGTTCAAAACAGCCATGCTGTGTATTGTTGCAGACCATTGCCGTCCCGAAATCGAAATACATTCCGTCAAATTTGACTTTTTGCAGCATTTTCCGCAGGTGCCAGATGTAGAAATCGGCTCCGGCAGTCATCGGGCACAAGTACTGGACCCCGTACTTCTTCCCGTTTTTCTCATACGGGAACGGGGCGAGCGGCATCATGCCCCATTCATGAACAAATGCCCGGACTTCCGGATATTCATCCGGGAGACACATGTTCATGGCGTAGGGAAAGAGTTTTGCCCGGTGCAGTTTTGCCCGTTCCGCTTCCGCGAGGTAATGTTTCAGCTGGGGATTGTTCTCCTCCGGGAGGTCCGCCAGACAATCCCCGTGCGTCTGGTCTTTCCGCCAGCCGGCCAGCGCGGTGTAGGTGCTGGGCATACCCGCCGGACGGTTCAATTCCATAAAACCGCCCATGATGTTCAGGGGATAATTCTTCGGAAGTGTTTTGGCCGGAGTGCCCATAAAACCGAATTCAAAATGGAACGCTTCCCCCCTTTTCATGGCCGAGGCCAGCCGGACCGAAAACGTCACGGCCGTTTCATCGGCATCCAGCTGCATGACCCGGACCCCTTTTTCCGGCCAGGTGTGACGGCTTTCCGCAAAGAAACTGAAGCCTTTGTCCTCTTTCCCGAGAAAAACCACCGGGAAATAGCGCATGATCCGCGTCCCGTCATGGATCCGGTCGGTGATCTTGCTGCCCCACGGCTGAACCGCCGCATGGACATACTTTGCCATCGCCCGGGGAAGCTGGAAAACCAGTTCCACATTTCCGATGTCCTTCAGCGCCCTGAAATCCGCCTTACAGAACGCGACGCCGTCATATTCGATCCATGCGGAATTTTTCACTGTGCAGTCGGCATTTTCCGCCGTCGAGGTATATTCCGCACGCAGGGGCGTCACCTTCCCCCAGACGGCTTTTCCGCCGGCGGCCACATCCGTGCCGCCGACCCGGAGGGAAACCGGAGCGGCCAGAACGGCTTCGCCGTTGGACTCCATTCCGGAAAGGAACAGCGTGTTCTGTTTCACGGTATAGACTCTCCCGAGGACGGAAACTTTTTCCCCGGAAACTTTCAGCGGAGTGTAGGGCGGGATGATCACATCGCTCTTTTCCGGGACGCTCCATGCACCGAAGCCCGGAAATTCAACAACCGAACTGGCGCACTTTTTTTCTCCGGATCTCAGGACAAGACTGTAGTCCCCGGGGGCATTGGTTCTGGCAAAAGGAATTGCAAATTCATCGGAATCCGCAACTTTGCGGAAAATCACCTTCCCGTCCGGCGAAGTCAGTTCCAGCGAGAGCTTTTTGCCGAACTTGGCTTCCGCCTGTTTTCTGCGGAACAGGATCAGCAGTTTCTCCTGTCCGAACATCGCGGCAACCCGGAAATATTCCGGAGAGACTTTCACCGGCAGGACCTGCTGCTGATACACTTTTTTCCCGGCGGGATCCGTCAGGGAGAAGACCAGCGCATCCATTCCGGTTTTCTGGAGGATCGCATGGAAATCCACCGTTTGCGGCACCCCTGTCTGCAGACCGATCTCCTGCCGGAAAACGGGCTCATCCACGATCAGCCCCTTTTCATTGCCGGCGATCACCCGGCAGAGAACGCGCCCCTGCCCCTGCAAAGTCACCTTGCCGTCAAACATGCCGAAGGACGGATCGTTGCTTTTCAGTTCCCGAACAAGCGGGATCCCCGCCGCAGGGACGACTTTCACATATCCCGGAAGGTCATCATACCCGAAGCCCGGACGGGACAGACTGTTCAGGATCAGCGTATCGTTCAGGCGCCAGGTCCGGCAGAAATTCAGCGGGAAACCGGCTTTCGGAACCGACAGGAAGCCGATACTCTTCCACGGGATGGTGATGTCTCCGGTCCAGACGGTCGTATCGTCGATCTGCATCCGGCTGGCGGTCCGGAACGTCCAGTCCGTGCGGAAACTCCCGTCGTTGTTTCTGCTCTCAACGGTTCCGCCTTCCAGACAGCCGGCAAAGCGGTACCGGTCCTTTCCGTTTACAATGTAGAGTTCAAAAGACTCAAATCCCCAGACTTCCTTTTTTCCCTCGGATGCGGCATGGCCTTTTTTGATGTTGACTCCCGCCGGAATGACGGACCGGAATCTGAGATAAAGATGGTCGTCATCATAGAGGAACTGAACCCGGTTTGCGGGTCCGGCCCAGGTCTTTTCCGGATGCTGCACATTGGTCATTCCCCATACGGATGCCGCACTTTTCCAGGCATTTTCATCGGGGAAGTCCGCAGTTTTTTCAACCGCCGGAATAGAGATGACCTGGGGATATTTTTCCCGGAGCGTCACAATCCCGGCAGAACTTTCCGCAGCAATTTCCTCGGGGGAAAGAGCGCGGTCATAGACCTTCACCTGCTTTGCCAGAGTCCCCCCCTGCCATGTCCCGGAATTGGTCCAGCCGTCTTTCACCGGACCGATGAAGAGATCCCGCCACTGGCCCTTCTGAACCGGCATCGGCTGGTCCGCTTCGTGGATCAAGACCCCATTGAGGTAACAGCGGATCTTGGTTCCGTCAAAGGTCATGGCCGCCGTGTACATGGTCTGGAATTTCAATCCGTTCTGCACATAGTGCATGCTGTGGGAACCCTCTCCGAACGAAAACTGCACAAAGGGCGGATTGATGTTTGCACCAGTGACGATCGCACACTGGAGACGGCTTCCGGCATCAATCGTGCACATCGGCCGTCGCGGGGACCCTTTGAAGGGCGGAAACGTCTCCAGCGCGTACTGGAAAATAACACTTCCGGCATCCCCGAGCTGCCGTCCCACCGGGACCTTCAATGCCGTTTTTCCGCCGATCTTCAGAACTTTCTTTCCATCCGGAAGGACGGCTTCCCCGTCTCCGGAAACCGGATATGTTTTACCGAGAAACACGACGGACGCATCTCTGGTAAAGTCGGCGGAAAGCATGGCTCCCGTTTCGCCGCCGGATACGGTCGCAAAACACAATGCCGCAATCCAAAAAGCCAGATACTTCATTTTACGGCATCCTTGATCTGTTCGCCGGTCAGCGCGACATTGTAAACGATGATCCGCTTTGCCAGGGTCCCGCCCTGCCACGTGCCGGAATTATACCAGCCGTCTTTCACCGGTCCAAGGAATAGATCCCGAAGAAGACCTTTGGCAACGGAAACCGGCTGTTTGGCCTCATGGATCATGATACCGTCCAGATAGCAGCGGACGGTCTTTCCGTCGTAGCTCATGGCCGCAGTGTAAAGCTGGTTGAACTTCAGTTTGTTCTTTGCAAAGTACATGTTGTTCTTGCCATCGGCAAAGTTGAACTGCAAAAACGGAGGTTTGATATTCGCTCCGGTGGAAAATCCGATTTGAAGACGGCTGGCTGCGTCAATCGTCAGCATGGGGCGGCGGGGCGTCCCTTTATATGCGGGGAAGGGTTCCAGCGCGTACTGAAAAATGATGGTTCCGGTCTCATTGAGGGTCTTGTTAATCGAAACTTTCAGGGCTGTTTTTTCCCCGTATTTCAACAGTTTCTGCCCGTCTGCAAGAACGGCTTCCCCGTCTCCGGAAACAGCGGAGGTTTTTCCGTTCACGGAAATCTGTGCCGATTTGGTCAGATCCACATCCAAGACGGGTTTGACATCCTCCGCAAAAAGCATCACGGAGGTACAAAGACATGCGGCGAATACGGTGAGTGTTTTCATGCTGAACTCCTTTCTGGTTATCTGTCAGCGTAGAATTTATATTTCTGGATCAGGCCTCTTGCAGCCGGACAATAGTCGGATGTATAGAGCGAGACATCGCTTCCGGCGCCGCCGTTCACGGCTTCTGCATGACCGTCCACCAGAGCCATATTGACAAAACCGTCATGCCGTCCGGAGGGAGACCCCTGATAGGTTGAACTGTTGACAAACGTGCTGAACATGGATTGATATCCCCGCTTCGGCACGGCCCCGCAGTAGGTGTCTCCGTAGAAATAGGTGAGGGAGGGCTTCACCACCTTGTCCAGTCTTCCGGAGACGCCGTTGGTGTATTGACCGGGAACCATGGTGAGATGCCGGTTCTGGCCGTAGCAGGAGTATTGCAGATCCGCATGCCGTGCGGGAGCCGCCTGAAGCTTTGCGGCCGTGATATTGTTGAATCTGTACCGGTCAACCAGTGTCGGACACTCAAACTGATTGGAAGAAAGCCCCGTATTCTGCAGGATCAGCATTCCCGGCCAGAAAACATTTTCGCTATATCCGGCAATGCCGTGCGCCGCCGCCGCAAAAACGGGGGTCACCACGGTCCCCCGGTAGTTATCCGCATACATCAGGGATCCGGAGGTGATCTGTTTCAGGTTATTCAAACATTGAATGGACCTTGCCCGGTCCCGGGCCTTGCCCAATGCGGGCAGCAGCATGGCGGCCAGGATCGCGATGATCGCAATAACGACCAGAAGCTCAATCAAAGTGAAGCCTGATTTTCGCTTCGAATACGGAACCGAAAACAGAAAAAGGGAAATGGGAGAATTTGTGGAAGCTCGATGTTTCTTCTGCATTTTTGAATTCCTTTCAAGCTTAAATTTTCAACCGAAAACTTTCGATTTTGTCTCCTGAAGAACAAAACATTCGCGACCGGATGTACGCATTTCACATCTCCGTTTCGGATTCGCTTCGGACACAGGTTATTTTTTCCTCCAGTTCCGGGGCTTCCGGCATCGGACGTTTCCCGCCGGTGCTCTCCCTGTACAGCAGACAGGGACGGATCAGCTCGTTCTGCGTTTCCCTGCCGTAAATCATACTCAAAAGTTTCTGCACCGCCCTCCGGCCTTCCATACGCGTCGGCTGGTGGACCGTGGTAAGAGACGGATGCGCGATCCGGCTGTAAAAAATATCGTCGAATCCGCAGAGCAGCACATTCTTTCCAACCGTCAGACCTTTTGCCGCAAAAACGGGATACAGATCAAGGGCAAGGTAATCGCAGTCGGCAAAAAAACCGTACCTTTTGGTTTTGGCAAGCTTCATCGAGTCCGCCGCCTCCGGCGAGACGGTCTGCACGGGGATCCGGCAGGCCGCAAAAACGGAACGGAATCCCTCCTCCCGCACCCGGTAAATGTAGTCCTGACCGAACGACACCAGGTAATATGCATCACATTCGTATTTCAGCAAATGTTCTGCCGCAAGCTGTCCGCCGAAGAACTCGTCCACATTCAGTGTCGGAACATCCTGAAAACTCTCCGAATCCGCAGATTGCGGCGTGTTGGAAAAGGTATTCAGAAAAAGGATCTTTCCGCCCCGCCGGTAGTATTCGCAGAAACTCTGATAGGCGCTTTCCGACATATTTCCTGGCGGCAGGGTCAGCAGTCCGGAGTGGGCATTTTCTCTGCTGTGCAGAAGGAACCGGTCAAAATCCTGCGTATTGTGCCCAAGAAAGAAATTGACCGGAAAATTTTCGGAACAGGCTTCTTCGGCGATCCCGAACATGAGATCATTGGTGATCCGGGTCGGAGCGTCCGGGAGAAAGCAGAAAATCGTCGCGCACTTCCCCCGGCCGAGAAACGACGCCTGCCGGTTGGGCTGATAACCTGTTTTTTTTGCGTAAGCACGAATTCGCTCCGCTGTTTCCTTGTGGACCACGGCGTGTTTATCCGGTTTATCACTCAGTGCCCGGGACACGACTGATAAGCTCAAACCCAAGTCTTTTGCAATGTCGGAAAGCTTGACCATAACAAAACAACCGCTTGTTTTTCTTCGGTAATATACCGCTTCAACCGTATAAAGTCAAGTCCATTTTCCGGTATTTTTGAAAAAAGCTGATACGGGGCTTCACCCCGGAAGCGGGTCATCCGGCCAGATAACGCTCCGCGTCAATGGCGGCACGGCACCCCATGGCGGCGGCGGTAATGGCCTGCCGGTAGCGGGGATCGGCACAGTCCCCCGCGGCGAAAACCCCCCGGCAGCTGGTAAGAGATGTCGCCCCCTCCAGCTTCACAAACCCCTTCTCGTCCAATGCGATCCGGTCGCGGAAGATCGCGGTATTCGGCACATGACCCATGGCGGCGAAGATCCCTTCGACCGCCAGATCCGTCAGGATGCCCGTCTGCACATTTTTCACCCGGAGCCCCTGAACCGCACGGTCGCCAAGGATTTCCTCCGCCACAGAATCCCAGACAAATTCGATTTTGGGGTTGCTCATGGCCCGTTCCGCCATGATCTTTGACGCACGGAGTTCATGACGGCGGTGCACCACAAAGACTTTGGAGGCGAAACGGGTGAGAAATGTGGCCTCTTCCATGGCCGAATCCCCGCCGCCGATGACCGCCACAGGGACATTCCGGTAAAACGCCCCGTCGCAGGTGGCACAGGCGGAAAGCCCGTGATTCCGGAATTTCGCCTCCGACGGGATCCCCGGCCAGCGAGGAGCGGCCCCGGTGGCGATGATCACGGCACGGGCTTCGATCTCCGTCCCGGACTGCGTTTTCAGAACCTGCTTCCCCCCATCGGAAAAAATCACCGATTCGATGAAGTCGTATTCAATGCGGGTGTGAAACTTCTCCGCCTGTTTCTGCATGGCATCCATCAGATCAAACCCGTTGATCCCATCCGGGAAACCGGGGAAATTCTCCACTTCCGTGGTCTGGGTCAGCAGCCCCCCGGGCATTTGTCCGGCAAAAACAACCGGGTTCAGATTGGCTCTGGAGGCGTAGATTCCGGCGGTCCACCCTGCAGGTCCGCTGCCGATAATGACGAGATTTTCCTGTTTCATGGCTCATTTTTCCTTGTGCTGGATTGTTTCTGCAGAATATACACCCCAAAAGGAAAGATTTCAAACACGACGCGCGGCGGAGTCGTGCGGAGACAGGGGCCCCAGGCGGTGCGTCACTGCATTTCCTCCATGGAAACGGTGCGGTTTTCATGCCGGGACCGCTCGGCGGCAAAAATCAGCATGTGACTCGCCAGAGACGGATCCAGACTGCTCACCAGATCCGTTTCATCCCCCGTCCGGACGGCGTTCACAAAGGCTTCCAGAAGATGAAAGTCCCCGCCGTTGTGCCGGTCGTCCTCCGGTGCCGGCGGCACCGGGATCCGGCTGGTCTCGCCGTTGAAATAGGTGTAAAGCGTCACTTCGTTGCCGTTGGCCTGAAGTTCCCCCCAGCTCCCGAAGATCACCGTCTGGCGTTCATCGTACCGGGAACACCCCGCCAGCGTAAAGGACGCGGTGGCACCGCCGGCAAACTCCACATTCACCTCCTGATGGTCCGCCACATCGTTGTCGCAGGCGAAAACACACCGCCCGTAGGGGCTGGTGCG
This sequence comes from Lentisphaeria bacterium UBA1776, assembly GCA_002314605.1. GTDB lineage: Bacteria > Verrucomicrobiota > Lentisphaeria > Victivallales > Victivallaceae > UBA1776. The sequence continues at coordinate 15,300 of DCGO01000100.1, forward strand.
CAGGACTTCCAGCATATTCTCCACCGTGCAGTTTCCGGTGACGGATTCCACATAATTGTCGATCAGCCCCCTCCGGATCCGGTCCGTGTAGAAACGCGGCGCCGAGTAGGGACACGTCTCCGCATAACAACACTCCGTACAACGGTCCGCGGCCCCCTCCGGCTGATTGGCCCGTTTGAAATACATGAGAGAACCGAAGGAGGACACCCGCTTTGCCGGAGAATCCATGAGATAACAGACCCAGTCCAGATCATGAATAGACTTCGCCAGCAGAACGGAGCTGGATTCCGCTTCCCTGCGCCAGTTGCCGCGGACATAGGAATGGGCAAACCGCCAGTGCCCCACCGGTTCCAGCAGCTGAATGCTCACCACGCTCCCGATGGTACCGGACTGAATGACTTTTCTGATGGCCCGGGTGACATTCATGTACCGCATGACATGAGCAAGAGCCAGCATCACATGATTTTCACGGACCGCCTGTGCAATGGTCCGGCAGCCGGCTTCGTCCGGAGCCATGGGCTTTTCCAGCAGAATGTGATAGCCCATCCGGGCAAAGGCGGCAGCCGGCTCCACATGCATCCGGTCCTGGGTTGTAATGACCACGCCGTCGGCGAAACGGGGCCGGTCCAGCAGTTCGCGCCAGTCCCGCACCCGGTTTTCCGCCGGAATATGGTGCATGTCGCCGATACGGTCCCGGAAGAAATCCCGGGGTTCGGCCACGCCGGCGACCTCCGTCTCCGGCAAATGCAGAGCGTGCCGGGCATAGATGGTCCCCCTGCCCCCTCCGCCGATGATAAGCAAACGAACCTTCTTCATGACATATCCTGTTTTTCCGGACGGAAAATATACCACTTTTTCCCGGAGATTCAACCGTTCTTCCGTTTTGCGGAGCATACTTTTTTTCTGTTTTTTTCATAAAAGCATTTTTGAAACGGAGGAAGTGTGATATATTACTCCCGGAAACCACTTTCAGGAGAGGATTCGGGATGACGGACCGGGTACTGTATCTTGTTTCAGCGATGACAGCTGCATTTTTGACTGCGGCGGGAATCTCCGCCGGAGAAAGCACTTTTTACCGGGACGCCCGGGGCCGCGCCGCCGGAAGCGCATATTCCACCGGAAACCGGACCCTTTACCGGGACTCTCAGGGACGAACCGTCGGCAGTTCCGTCACATGCGGGAGCAACACCTTTTATTACGATGCCCAGGGCCGCGCCGCCGGAAGTGCTTACTCCGGAGGGAACACGGTGCGATACCGGGATGCAGGGGGCCGCTCCTCCGGAAGCGCGTCCGTTTCCGGAGGCAACATCCACTACCGGGATGCTCAGGGACGGACCGCCGGAAGCGCATATTCCACCGGAAACCGGACCCTTTACCGGGACTCTCAGGGACGTACCACCGGCTCTTCCACGGGAAAAATTTCCCCGGCAACACTGGGACAGCCGTTTCAGAAACAAAAATAATGGAGGAACACGTTATGGACATGGATCGCCGGACCTTTTTGAAAACCGCCGCAGCAGTCAGTTTGGGAGCCGTCATGATGGACCGCCTGACCGGGGCCGAAGCTGTTTCCGGGAAACTCCCGGACATGGTGGCGGTCCAGGGCGGCAGCCCGGCCGCACTTCTGGATGCAGGACTGGCTGCTTACGGCAATATCGGGCGCTTCGTCAAACCCGGCCAGACCGTGGTCATCAAACCCAATATCGGCTGGGACAAGGAAGTCGGCACCGCCGCCGACACCCACCCGGAACTGGTGGGACACCTGGTGGAACTCTGTCTGAAAGCCGGAGCCGCCAAGGTCCAGGTCTTTGACCACACCTGTGACAGCAACTGGCAGAGCTGTTACCGCCGGAGCGGCATTGAACAGGCGGTCAAGGCCGCAGGCGGCGTCATGCTCTGCGGCAATCTGAAAAACGGCTACGCCCCGGTGAAAGTCTCCGGCGGCAAGGTCATCCGCCAGGCGGAGATCTTCCGGGCCGTCCGGGACTGCAACGTCTTCATCAATGTCCCGGTGCTGAAAAACCACGGCGGAGCGAAACTCTCCTGCGCCCTCAAGAACCTGATGGGGACCATCTGGAACCGGCCCGCCATGCACAAGGCCGGTCTCCAGCAGGCCATTGCCGACTGGGCCGGAGTACGGAAGCCGGATCTCAACATCGTGGATGCTTATTTTGCCATGAAAACCGGCGGCCCCCGGGGCAACGCCCGCAGCGTGATCCTGAAGCCGGAATCCCTCCTGATCTCCACCGACATGGTGGCCTGCGATACCGCCGGGGCCAGAATGCTGGGGATCGATACGGCGGCGGCATCCCATATCGGACTGGCCGCTCAAATGGGTCTCGGTGAGGCGGATCTCTCCAAAGTGAACATCCGCAAGATCACCCTGGAAGCATGAAAAAAATCGCCCTTTTCCGCCGGGCAAGACGGATCGTCTGCACCGTCACGATCCTCGTTTTCTCGCTGGCCGGAGCCGGTTTCGCGTGGCCCGTGGTCGCCAGAGGGGCACTGATCCCCTCGATTCTTTCCGGCGGGACCTGGGCCCTTGTTCTGTGGATCCTGGCGGCCCTTCTGGGCGGCAGGGTCTATTGTTCCTGCTTCTGCCCGCTGGGGGTCCTGCAGGATACGGCGGTTTTCTTCCACCGGCAATACCGCCCCCGGAAAAACCGGAAGATCCTCCGCTGTTCCGTGCTTGCCGCCGCCGTTATTCCGGCAGCGGCAGGGCTGATCCTGCCGGCGGCGGGACTGGACCCCTACAGCATCTTCGGCAGATTCGGGGATCGGCTTCTGCGTCCGGCCGTGACCGGACTCACCGGCTTCTGCTGGGGGACGCTCCGGATGGAGTCGGTGACTCCGCTGGAACCCCACATTTTCCTCCGGGGACTTTTCTTCTGGTCCTGCGGAGTATTGCTGGTGCTGTGGCTCTTCGCACTGAAATTCGGCCGCTGGTACTGCGACATGATCTGCCCCGCCGGAACTTTGCTCGGGATGGTCTCGCAATACAGCAGATATGCATTCACTCTGGACCCGGACAAATGCAGGAACTGCGGGAAATGCGAAAAAATCTGCCGTACCGGGGCGATCAGTCTGAAAGAGCACAAAATCAATGTTTCGCGGTGCATTCTGTGCGGTGACTGCGCCGCCGGGTGTCCCTTCGGCAGCATCACCTTCTCCCGCAGACGGAAATCCTGTACGGCAAAAGAAACGCCTGCCCTGCCGGAACGAAGGGAATTCCTTCTGGCAGCGGGCGCCGCCGGGCTTGCCGCTGCGGCAGGGGCGGCGGGCCTCCGGAAGGGAACCGCACCGGACCCCATGCCGGTTATGCCGCCGGGGGCAAAGGACTGGGCCACTTTTCACGCCCGCTGTACCGGATGCGGACTGTGTGCCGCCGGGTGTTCCGGCAAGACCCTTTCACCGGCGGGATTGGAGTACGGTCTTTCCGGTATCGGCCAGATGCGCCTCGATTTCTCCATCGGGCGGTGCGATTTCGAGTGTCACCGCTGTTCCAAAGTATGTCCCACCGGGGCATTGCAGCCCATGACCGCAGCGGCCAAGAAACGGCGCAAAATCGGAAGCGTGAGATTTTACCGGGAACGCTGTCTTGTGGTGAAAAATCAGGAAGACTGCGGAGCCTGTGCCGAACACTGTCCCACCGGAGCCTTGCAGATGGTCCCCTTCCGGGGGACACTGACGGTGCCGAAGGTGCTGCCGGAACTCTGCATCGGCTGCGGCAGCTGCCAGTACATCTGTCCGGTGAGACCGCTTCAGGCCATGCGGGTCACCGGCGAGGCCGTTCAAACGGTCGCAGCCGACCCGGAATCCGTGCTCAAAAAAGACACCGTCAAAGCCAGGACGGCGGAATTTCCCTTCTGAACACCGGGAACTTGCGTTTTCCCGGACATGCTTTTTCTGCCTGCTGAATGCGGAACTGATCAAAAAATCCCCGCCTTCACTTGCAGAATCGCCTCCCGCGTAGTATGTTATATAGATAAGAATTACAGTGGGATTTTTGTGTCATGATCAATACCGCAGAAGACAACCGGAAAACGGTGGAACGCGCCATCCTGATCGGGATCCGCCCATGGGATCAGGATCCGGCTGTTGCCGCCGACCACCTTGCCGAACTGCGGGAACTGGTGGCCAATCTGGACATCCCCGTTGTCGGGGAAAAAATCGTGCCCCTCCGGCTGCCCCAGCCGGAATTCCTGATGGGCAGCGGCAAAGCCGAAGAGATCGCCGCCATGAAAACGGATCTTCAGGCGGACTGCCTCATTTTCGACAATCCTCTCTCCCCCTCCCAGCAAAGGAACTGGGAAAAACTGGTCCACGCATGCGTGATCGACCGGGAGGAAGTCATTCTCGACATTTTTGCGGCCCGGGCCAGCACACGGGAGGCCGTCCTGCAGGTGGAGCTTGCCCGGCTGCGCTACACCCTCCCCCGCCTCACCCGGGCGTGGACCCACCTTTCCCGCCAGCGGGGCGGCGTAACCGGAGCCCGGGGTCAGGGGGAGACGCAGATCGAAAACGACCGCCGCCTCCTGAAACTCCGCATCGCCGCACTGGACAAAGAACTTGACATGGTCAAAAAACAGCGTACCACCGGCAGAAAACGCCGGGAACGCACCGCCATCGCCCACGGGGCAATTGTGGGCTATACCAATGTGGGGAAATCCAGCCTCCTCCGGAAACTTTCCGGTGCCGGAGTGCTGGTGGCGGATCAGCTTTTTGCCACGCTGGACCCCACTACCCGCAGAATCACACTGCCGGACAAGCAGGAACTGCTCCTCACCGACACGGTGGGATTTGTCCGGAAACTGCCTCACACGCTGGTGGAAGCCTTCAAATCCACCCTGGAAGAAGCGGTCCTGGCGGATTTTCTCATTCTGGTGCTGGACCTTGCCAGTCCCCAGCTGGATTCCCAGTGGGAGACCACCCTGTCCGTGCTGAAAGAACTGGGAGCCGAGGAAAAAAACACACTGATCGTCTTCAACAAGATCGACCTTGTGGACCGGGAAGAACAGGCCATGACATTCGCCCGGACCCGGGCACTCTTCCCGGACAGCGTCTATATATCCACCCGGACCGGGGAAGGCATGGATACTCTTCTGGAACATCTGGAATCTCTGGCGGGAGGACGGCGGAAACTCATGCATGCGGTACTGCCGCCGGAAGCGTCCAGGCTGATCGCACTGGCCCACGCACGAGGCGTGGTTTTTGAAGAAAGTTACCGTGATGACGGCTCGGCGGAAATTCTTTTCCAGACCGAAGACGCTCTCCGCGCTCAATACGAACCCTATATCGTCAAAACTCAGGGGGCTTAAATGAAAATTCAACGGCTGTTTCTCTTTCTCGTGCTGATTTTCACCTGCCGCGGCCTTGCCGGCGAAGAGGTTTCCCCGTGGGACCTGTGGCGTCAGGGATACACGGCTTACGAAAAAGGCGAAAGCGCCCGGGACCGGGGGGACCACGTTCAGGCACTGGAATATTTCACCAAGGCCGTGGAAAGCTACCGTGCGGTCCAGCGGGCCCGGCCGAGCTGGAACCAGAATGTCATCAATTCCCGGATCATGCTTTGCGAACAGGAGATCGCCGATGCCCGGAGGCTGTTGAAAAAACCGGCCCCGGTCGGCACGGCTCCCTCCTCCATTTCCGGAAATGCCGGATACGCCGCTCCGTCAGGAACCCTTTCCGGCACGCCATTGCCCTCTGCAACACCGGGCGCAACGGCCCCGGCGGCAGCGGAATCCTATGCAGCGTCTGCGGAACGGGATGCCGTCCGCGCCGAACTGGTCAAGGCTCAGGCGGAAGCAGCACAGTACAAGCAAAAACTTTTTGCCTCTCTTGTGGAGATTGAGGACCTGCGCCGCCAATCCGTCCGCGGGCGTACCGCCGCACAGGAAATGGAAAACATGCTCCGTGAACGCCGGGTCCAGAATGAAAAATACCGCCTGCTGGAAAACCGCTGCAAAATGCTGGAAAGCAGTCTCGCCAAGCCCAACACCCAGCTTCAGGAGGCCAACCGGAAAATTCTGGAAATGCGCATCAATCTGGAAACGGCGGAGCGGAAACTGGAACTGGCCCGGAATCGCGAACAGGAGCAGCAGCGGGAAAACGCCGATCTTCTGCAGCGGCTCAAACAGCAGAAAGATCAGCGCCTTCAGGCGGAACAGCGCAGGGACACCGCCGCCGCCGAAGCCGAGGATCTCCGCAATATCCGCAGCCAGGCCGCCCAGGAAAAAAACGCCCTTCTGCTGAAATTGTCCGGCCGCGAAAAACAGCTGGATGCCGTGGCAATGCAGCTGCGGGCACGGAATACCGAGGTCGAAACATTGAACCGAAGGCTTCAGGAAGCCATCAAAAGCAAGGGGGATTCGACGGCATTAAGTACCGAGATCACGGCGGAAAACGAAAAACTCCGCAAAGAAACCGCCGAGGCCGTCAAAACGGCGGAGACCAATGCCGCCGAGGCCCGCAATCTCCAGTCCCAGCTCCGGGAACAGCACCGGGTCGTGGCGGATATGCAGACTTCCATACGCCGGCAGGACGACCGTCGTCTCCAGTTGGAAAATGAGCTGAAAGTCATGCGGGAACAGGTGGAAAAGACCGAAGCCGCGCAGAAACTGGCATACGATGAAAACAGCAAACTCCGCCGCAGGAACCGCAAGCTGGAGGAAGATGTCAAAAATCTCATGGACCAGCAGGCCCGCTACGTCAAACGGCTGGAAAGCCGGGATTCAGCGGACCGGGCTGCTGTGGATGCACTGGGAGCAGAACGGACCCGCCTCTCCGATCAGGTCTCCGCTCTGAAACTCAAGGCCGCAGAAAGCAAGGTGGAATCCGAAGCCCTCCGCAAGCGTCTGGAGGATCTTTCCCAGGCGGCGGCGGAGCAGCGTTCCGAACTTCTGAAGGTCAAAACACAGCTGATGGCCGCCCGGCAGGAAAATCAGAAATCCGCCGCCGCTGCCGATCAGAACAGAAAACTTGCCGAAGAGCTGGAAACCATGAAACGGAACAGCACGGCACTCCAGATTGAGCGTAATGACCTTCTGAAAATCAAAGAGAAACTTGCCGATCTCCAGCCGGAACTGGAGCGTCTGCGGAAAACGGCATCGGCAATGGATGCTCTCCAGCGGGAAGAACAGGCCATGAGTGACCAGAATGCCCAGCTCCGCCGCCGGACCGAAGCCGCCGAAGC
>DCGO01000100.1:22498-53680 GCA_002314605.1 Lentisphaeria bacterium UBA1776
CCGCCGAAGCCGCCGCAAAACAACTCCGCCGCCAGCGGGACGAGGCTCTGGCCGGTATTGTCAAGGCCCAGCAGGAGCGGGACGCCGCCGAAAGTGCCGCAGTGGTCCTCCGCCGCAGAGAAACGGAAAGCGAAACCCGGCGGAAGATCGATCAGAAAAAACGGGCGGAAATCGAAGTCCGTCTGGCCGAAGCCTCCCGCCTCCGGAACCAGCAGGAAAAACACGTTTCCGAAGTGGAGCACCGGGCAGCGGCAAGTCTGAAGCAGTCCGAAGAACTTCAGCGGCAGCTTGACGATCTGCAGAAAAAACTGAAATCCTCTTCGGAACAGCTCCGGGCTCTGGAACAGAACAAACTCCAGCAGCAGACCGCCGTCAATACCCTGACCACCCGCCTTGCGGAAAGTGAAAAACAGTTGAAAACCGCTCAGGACCGGTACACGGAAACAGATAAAACTTCCACCGGACTCCGACAGCAGCTTGCCGACGTTCAATCCCGTCTGGAGCAGACATCCCGGCAGCTTGCCAAGGAGGAAAAAAACAGCTTCGAACGGCAGAAGACCATCGAAAAACTCCGGCTGACGCTGGAAGACAACCAGCGCCGCCAGGCCACGCTTTCCCGGCAGGCCGGACAGAGCGTTCAGGCGGCCAAGGCCGAACAGGAACGCCTCGCACGGCTTCAGGAAGAAGCCGAACTCCGGGCCGAACAGGAACGCATGGCCCGGCTTCGTGAGAAGGCCGCCGCCGAGGCCAAGGCTGAACAGGAGCGCCTCGCACGCGTAGCCGCTGAAGCCAAAGCCGAAAAAGACCGTCTGATGCAGCTCAGAGCCAAAGCTGAAGCCGAAGCCAAGGCCGAACGGGAGCGCCTCGCACGCGTGGCCGCTGAAGCCAAAGCCGAAAAGGACCGTCTGATCCAGGCCCGGGCCAAGGCCGAAGCCGAAGCCAGAGCCGAAAAGGAGCGGATGGCCCGGCTCCGGGAAACCGCTGCCGCTGAAGCCAAGGCTGAACAGGAGCGTCTGGCCCGCATGCGGGAACGTACCGAGGCCGAACAGGAGCGCATCCGCCTCAAGCGTCTGCAGGCGGAGACCGAAGCGGAAAAACTCCGGCTCAGCCGTCTGCAGGCGGAGACCGAAGCGGAAAAACTCCGGCTCAAGCGTCAGAAAGAAGCCGCCGAAGCCGCCAATCTGGAATTGCGTAAACAGATGGACGCTGCAGTGGCCGCGGCACAGGCTGCCGCCCGCACCGTGGCCGTCCCGGCAGCCGCAGGAGAGAACATCCCGGTCATTACGCCGGAAAACGAAAAACTTGCACCGAAGGTGATCCAGCAGATGCTGGCAAAGGCCGCTGCCGCCGAAAAACAGGATGCGCCCAAAATCGCCCGCTGGAACTACCGGAAGATCCTCGAAAGCGACCCCACCAATTTTGAGGCCAATTTCGGCATGGGAAGACTGGAACTCGCACAGGAGGAATTCACCTCCGCAGCCATCTATCTCCAGCAGGCGTATATTGCCCGTGAGAACCGGAACGATGTCCGGACCGCCTATGCCAAGGCTCTGCTGGGACAGAAGAAGTACGGCAATGCGCTGGCCATTCTGGACAAGTGTCCGGATCCGGCCCGGAAGGATTTGGATTATCTCTATGCACGGGGTATTGCCCTGAGCGGTTCCGGACACATGGATCAGGCGCGGCAGTATCTGCTGCAGGCGCATCATCTTGCTCCGAAACGCGGCGATATTCTGCTGGCTCTGGCCAAACTTCCCCCGGCAAACAAAACCAAAGAAGCGCAGATGCAGTCCGCCAAGTGGTATGAAGATGCCAAAAAGCTCGGAGCCACGCCGGACCCGATACTGGAAAAGAGTCTCGGAAAACTCATCAACGAGCGGGTGGAGCTGATCGACTTCATGTCCGGCGCGGCACTGGAAGCCGAGCGCCACCGGGACTGGAACTCCGCCGTGTGGTATTACGGTCAGCTGCGGAACATGGATCCGGGTTCCGGATTCTATGCGGAACGGGCGGCCAGATACTGTTTTCTACAGAAGAAATATCAGGAAACGCTGAAGATGCTCTCCGACCGCCCGGCCACCGCTTCCGGGGAGTGGCTCCGGGCCGCAGCGCTCCTGGGGAACGGAAAAACCGCCGAAGCGGAAACTGCGGCACAAAAGGCCGCTGCCATGGGGGCCAAGGCCCCGGACGCGGATCTCGAAAAGATTCTGAACACCTTTGACCGCCGGAAGTCCGGCAAAGTTCTGCAGCTCCTGAAAGGAAAATGAGATGAAACCCCGGAAAAAAATTTATCTCTTCGGCGGACTTGCCGCAGGCGTTCTTCTTCTCCTGACCCTCCTCATGCTGACATTGACCGGCAGAAAATCCTTTCTAATCCCGGAAATCACGCCGGAAGACTGGATGCGCCAGAGCAGGCTCTCCATGCATGTCATGCAGAAGGTCTTCCAGTGCAGACCCGGGGAAACAGCCGAACAGAAACTTACCGAAGGGGATGTCAATACCCTTCTTCATTTTGCCGCCAACGGCAGCCGGCTTATCGGCGTCCTCCGGGGGACACAGACCCGGCGGGACACCTTCTGGATCTGCTCCTGCCGGAAAGACGTCTTTCATCTGGAATATCTGGCCCGGTACGGCATCCTGAAAAGCATTCTGAGTGCGGATTTCCGGCTGGATTACCGGGAAAACCATTTCACCGTTATCCCGTTGCAGTGTAAACTGGGGCATCTCCCGATTCCGGCGGCATGCTGCCGCATGATCGTGACCCGCCTCCTTGCCGAGCCGAAAATCCAGGAGCGGATGGAGACCTTTCACCGGGCAGTGGAAGCCATTGAATACCGCCAGGACAAAAAAAGTTTCTACGTCCGGTATTATCCGGCCAGTCTGCGGGATGTTTTCAGGGGATCATTCTCGTTATGATCTATTTTGACCAGGCTGCTGCGGTCCGTCCCATACCGGAAATACTGGACTTTTTCCGGAAAACGGCTGAGCGCGTTTTTTTCAATCAGGAAGCCGCCCACACCTTCGCATACAGCCTTCGCCGGGAAATGGAAGATGCCGGAGAACGGATGTCTCTGGCACTGACAGGAAAGCGGAATCATGTCTTTTGGGCCGCCGGCGGGACCGAAGCATTGCAGCTCTGCGGTATGCTCCCCCGATTCCGCCGGTACAAAAGATGCGTCTCTTTGCTGGAACATCCGGCAGGCGGAGCCGCCTTTCCCCCCGTTGAGACAGCCGGAGAGAAAAACCTCCGGCTCTATCCCCATGCGGAAAGTGAAACAGGATTTCTCTCTCCCGTGCCGGAACGGCAAGAAGGGGATATTGTTTTGTGCGACGCCATCCAGTCCGCCGGCAAACTGCCCCTTCCGGACGGGCCGGACCTGTGGGTCGTTTCCGGGCACAAGCTGGGAGGCATGGGGGGAGGTGCAATTCTATACCGGGATGAAACCATGACCGCGGAATTCACAGCCCTCCGGACCGGCCACCGGGCGGGAAGACCCGATCCGGCAGCGGCGCTCACGCTTGCCCATGCGGCGGAATTTTATACAGCGCATCAGATGGAATTTCAGCAGAAGGTCCGGCTTATTCAATCCCTTCTCCGAACGAAACTGACCGGCATGCCGCTCCCCGGAGGGGGCAGACTCCGGCCCACGCTGGCTGAAAATGAGACAAGCCCGTACATTCTCCACCTCATGCTCCCGGGGATCCAGACGGGGGTGCTGGTGCGGATGCTGGGCGAGCGGGGAGTCGCCTGTTCCGCCGGAAGCGCCTGCGCCGCTGAAAGCGACCGGCCCAGCCCCACATTGCTGGCCATGAATTATTCCAGACAGGACGCCTTCAGCGGACTGCGGCTGAGTTTCAATTCTGACAACACCCCGGAAGAGGCGGAAGCATTCTGCCGGATTTTGGAAAATGCATTGAAGGAATATTAGACTGTATGCGTATTCTGCTTTTCTGTTTTCCCTTTATCATCAACATGCTTTTCGGCGGAATGTTCTTCATTACCGCCTACCGGTTCTCGCTGGCCCATGCTCCCGGCTGGGTCGTGGGAGCCACCACCGCAGCGTGGGCCATTCTGTACAGCATCGGCTCCATGGCCGCCGGACGGCTGGTAAACGGCAAAAACGCGCCGCGCCTGCTGAATATCGGATGTTTTCTCCTGTTTGCAAGTTTCTGCGGATTTCTGATCTTTGACGGCCTTTGCATGCAGTTCTTCTGGATCACGCTGAGCGGGATCGGCGGAGCGTGCTACTGCACGCCCTTTCAGCTTATCATGAAAATGGTGGAACCGGATCAGGCCGGCGGCGGAGCCGCCCATGCCGCAGGGATGTACACCGGAGCGTGGAGCAGCGGACTGGCCACAGGCCCCCTCATCTTCGGGCTCTTTTCCTACCGTACCGGATTTGCCATCAATGCCGTATTGAGCCTCCTGCTCTGGTTCGGGGCCGTGGGTCTTGCAAAATACGCAAAGCAACGGGCCGCCCCGTCCCGGCAGAAGACAGCGGATGCGGACGCCCTTCCCTCAAGGCATCATGACCGGGCCCCCATCGGGTGGATCCTGGCAGGAGCCGGAGTTTTCGCCGTCAGCATTCTCCGGGTCATGTGGCCCTGCCGGGGAGCGGAACTTCTGATCCCGAAAAGCGACATCGGTATTTCGCTGGCCATATTGAGTTACGAACAGGCGGCCATCGGATTTTTCCTTTCAGGAAACTGCAAATGGAAAGATCATCCGAGGTTCGCATTTCTGGCGGGACTGGCGGGAACGGCGGCTCTCCTCCTCTACGCTCTGGCGCCGGGACAGGTGGGGATCTTCTACCTTGCCGCGATCCTCTTCGGATTCTATTCCGGGCACTTTTTCTTCCTTCTGGTCTATTTTGCCATTGAGGACACCTCCCGGGCGGCCCGGAATACGGGGATCAGCGAATTTCTGGTGGGGATCTGCAGCATGGCGGCACCCATGCTGGGCGGCATGCTGGCGGCGCCGGGGGCGGCGGGAAGAGCCTTTTATCCGGCCATTGCGCTGACCGCGCTCACCACCGTCTTCATCGCATGGATCCTGAAGAAAAAACTGTTTTGGGCCAGGGAGGCGTGAATTATGGACAAAATCTTTATCCCTCTCCATGAAGAACTGCGGAAAATCCGCCATGTGGTCATGGATATGGATGGAACCATTTATCACGGGAACAAGCTTTTTCCAACCACGCTTCCCTTTCTGGAACGGCTGAAAAAACTCGGGATCGGGTTCACGTTTCTTACCAACAACTCCTCCCGCAGTACCGATGTCTATCTGGAGCATCTGCACCGCTTCGGGATCCATGTTCCCCGGGAATGCATGCTGAGCTCCACCGGAAACACCGTGGATTATCTTCAGCGGCACCATCCCGGAATCCGGCGACTCTTCCTGCTGGGAACCGACTCCTTCCGGGCGGAAATGCGCGCCAGCGGTTTTACCGACTGCAGTATGGAGGAGGAGCCGGAACTGGTGGTCACCGCCTTTGACACCAGTCTTCTCTATGAGCGCCTCTGCAAATGCGCGTGGTGGATCAAGCACGGTAAACCGTGGATCGCCACCCACTGCGACCTGGAATGCCCCACCGAAAAACCCACCACGCTCATTGACTGCGGTTCCGTCACCGCCTGTCTCGAGGCGGTTTCCGGCCGGAAACCGGTGGTGATGGGGAAGCCAAACCGGACCATGATGGAGACCATCTTCCACCGGTACAGTCTCATGCCGGAAGAAGTGGTGATGTGCGGAGACCGTGCATATACGGATATCCAGCTGGCCGTCAATTCCGGGACCTTCAGCGCCATGATCGTTTCGGAGTCCCAGTCAAAGACGGGCATCCCGGCGGACAGCACCCCCCCGGGGATCGTCCGGCCCGTCCCCACCTGGGTCATTCCCCATCTGGAAAAGCTCGGAGAAGCGCTGTCGGAGAGCCGCGATTAAAGGGTACCTCTAAAAATTCAAATGAATGGATTGGGAAACGATGTGCAAAATGACGCTTTCGTGCGAATTTGAGGCGGTTACCCAAAGCGGCAACAGCCGAAAAATAACGCAAAGCGGGCTTTGCGACAGCGGCCCCAAGGCGTCAGAATGAATTTTTAGAGGTGCCTTAAAGTTTTTTCAGGGCTTCCTGCCACACCGTCCGGAGAGGCACCTGACAAGCTTCCGCAAGTTTCCGGCAGTCTTCGTACTCCGGAGAACGGGTCAGCGCCGTACCGTTCCGGCTGCCGCACTTGATCCGCACCGGACCGAAAGAAGTTTCCGCCGTCTCGAAACAACGGTCCAGCACCGTCCGGGCCACGATTCTCTCCCGGATCCCGAACGTACTTGTTTCCTGAAAGATCATCCGCCGGAAGACTTCCGCATCTTCCACAGGACAGAGCACGCTCAGGATCACCCCCGGCCGCTGTTTCTTCATATAAACCGGTACGGTCCACACATCCAGCGCCCCGGCGGCAAGAAGTTTCTCCGCCGCATGGCCGAGAAGTTCGCCGGAGAGATCATCCAGATTGCATTCGAGCTGCATCACCTGCCCGGCAACCCCTTCTGAAAGATGGTCCGCCTCGCAGAACATCCCCCGGAGGAGGTTGGGACGGGACAGGAGTTCCCGCCGGCCAAAAGCGTTGACACTCTTTACAACTTTCCCCGCCCCGGCCGGGCATTTGGGGAAATAGGCTGCCAGCGCCGCCCCGGTGGGTGTCACCAGCTCAAAGGGTTCATCATCCGGTGCCGTCAAAAGTCCGTACCGGGCAAAAATTTCCGCCGTAGCCGGTGCGGGAATGGGCATGAGCCCATGGGCCGTCCTGACCACACCGCTTCCCGTCGGCAGCGGAGAAAGCGCCAGCGCTTCCAGCCCCAGCATGTGCCAGGCAAGACAGCATCCGGCGATATCCACAATGGAATCCAGCGCTCCGACTTCGTGAAACGCCACTTTTTCCGGCGCCATGCCGTGAACGGAGCCTTCGGCCTCCGCCAAAAGAGAGAAAACGCCAACGGCATCAAGCTTCACCTTTTCCGGCAGTTCGGAGTTTTCCAAAATCGACCGGATATCCCCCATGGTACGGTGGGTATGTCCTTCACGGGGAATGACGACCTTCGCCCGAACACCGCAGAGGCCGTTCAGCCGGACCTCCTCAAGGAACAGTCCGAAATCCTCGCCGGGAACCAGCTTCCGAAGCGAAATCTCCAGCTTTGCCCGGTCGGCTCCGAGGCCCATCAGAAGTCCCAGAAACATGTCGCCGGAGATCCCGCCGACACTGTCGAGCCGAAGGTACTTCATGCGTCCGCCGTCTTTTTCCGGAGCCGGGAAACAATGTCCCACAGAGGATTCCCCAGAACGTACAGCGTGATCAATCCGGCAAATGCCGCCGAACGGAAAAAGAAAATCAGCACCAGCAGCACAATCACCATCAACAGCCGTTTGCGGTTGCGTCCTGCGGACTGCATCCATTTCCCGAAGTGAAAATAACGGAAAGGACTTACCATCAGCAACCCCAGCACTGCCGCGTAAATGGGCAGCCAGAAAGCCAGTCTGGAGGCCGGAATATTCTCGGACTGGGCAAACATCACCAGACTGCAGATGGCCGCTGCGGCACCGGGGGACGGCATGCCGGAAAAAAAGTTGGACTCCTTCGGGGCCTGCATGGCGTGGACATTGTAGGTCGCCAGCCGCAGCGCCGCCCCGCCGATATAGACCGAACAGAGCAAATAAATCATCAGCTCCTGATTGGGCATCAGCGTCCCGCGAAGTTTGTGTGTCAAAATCGCCACCAGCGTCGCCGGAGCCACACCGAAGGTCACCATGTCTGCCAGAGAATCCATCTGGACCCCGTGCATGCTGGCCGCATTGAAGATCCTCGCCGCAAATCCGTCCAGCGCGTCAAAGATCATGGCAAAAAGAATCACCCATGCACTGACGGCGAAAATCCCGATATCCACCTCCGGACTTTCGTATGCCCGCAAAGTATAGAGAATGGCCGCAAATCCGCAGAGAGAATTGCACAGTGTCAGAGAATTCGGGACAAACCGCAGCCACGGGTTCCGTGCGACCAGCTGTTTGAAATGTTCTTTCATGCCTGCTCCCTCTTTGCTTTGGCCAGCGCGGTGATCCCTCCCCGGACCGGTTCGCCGATCTTCACAAGTACATCAAATTTTTCCGGCGGCAGATAGAGTTCCGTCCGGGACCCGAATTTGATCATGCCGTAGATCTCTCCCCGCTGAAGCACCCGTCCCTTCTCAACGGGGCAGACGATCCGACGGGCAATGGCACCGGAAATCTGCCGGATGGCCATGGGGAAACGGGTTCCGGCGGCAGTCGCCCAGCCGGAAATGGTCTTTGCTTCATTCAGCCGGTGGCAATCCGGATGACGGGCATCCAGATATTTTCCCGGGCGGTATTCCGTATCCAGAACTTCCAGTTCCGCACTGGCACGGTTGACGTGCACATTCAGGACCGAGAGAAAAATCCCGATCCGCAGGGCTTTTCCCTCAAAGGGCGCCATGCCGAAATCCACGATCCCGATATCCTTGACCGTCCCGTCGGCAGGACTGATCAGCAGTGCCGGGTCTTCCGGCAGTTTCCGCGCCGGATTCCGGAAAAACATGGCCAGTGCAAAATAGAGAAGAACTGTCAGAACGGCTCCGGCGATGCCGCAGACTTTGCAGAAATTCAAGGCCAGAAAAATAAACCCGGCCAACAGCAGCACTGCAATGATACCGCCGATGCCCCACTCTCTTTTTCCGTAACGTGTCAGAGTCATTCCCGAGTTCTCCTGTTCATTGATGTTTCAGCCGTGCCGACGCAACTTACTATAGCACGGGAACCCTACTTTTTCAAGGTTTCAGGTCCGGCGCTCCGCTCCGCTGCACGCCGGCGCCGCCGACGGCGGCGTTCTTCCAGGCGCGCCCGGAACCGGACAGCCGCCCGTTTTGTGAAGATATAACCGATCACTCCGGCAATGATGCCGAACAGAAGCCCCCCGAGAAAGAAGGACACGGCAATCTGCATGCCCAGCGTCCCGATCTCTTTCATCATCCCGGAAAAACTGTCGGCGGCAATAAGCCCCCGCAGTTGAGCCGCCAGTTCCGCATAGCGGAGGGGAGAAAGCATGAGGTAACTGCCTATCCAGCACTGAATGGGATAGATGAAAAATACCGTGACATGGTTGGTGACAAAGGTGAAGGCAATGGCCGGGACCTTGGCGGCCTTGAACGCCAGCGCCAGCGGCAGTACAATGGCGATCTGCAGTCCCATGGGGATCAAAAGCCCGATGAAAAGCCCCAGAGCCACCCCCCTCGCCAGCGATTCCGGGGATACTTGTGTGTACAGAAGCCTGAAGTAAGCCCTGCGGTATGTTCTCCATTTCAGATACTGCAGCATTTCAGAAATAAAACTCCACTTTATCGTTCGACAGAATTGTATTCAGCGTATTTTCCAGCTCACGCGCCGCACGGCGGCGCCCCAGGATCTCCCGGATCAGCGGGGCGGCATCCTCCAGCGGCACATAATCCGCCGGGAGTTCCCGGATGACATAGAGCGCTCCATACCCGGAACTGCGGCGGTATGCAGGCCCCCATTGACCGGCGCGGAGTGTCTTCAGGGCATCATCCGACGGATCCACCGCCGTAATCCGAACCCCTTTCACGGACTCTCCCGCCCGCAGGGGAGACTGTCCCTGCTTCACCCGGATCTGGAGGAACTCCAGTGCCTCCAGAGAATCCGCCAGACAGAGGACCGCCAGTTTCCGCCGGGGACGCATGAATTCCGACTGGCGCTCCCGGTAATAACGCTCCACCACTTCGGCGGGAACAAACTGGAGGTCCGGCCGTTCTTTTTCCATATAGCCGCGCAAGGCCCACTGCAACTGGACCATGGGCTCCCGGGCCATGCGGCGGATATCCCCGTCGGAAGGACGGCTGATCCCCTCCGGATAATTGGCATAAACCTGAAACAGCGCTTTTTCCGCCTCCTCAGCCGAGGGGGGAAACCCCTGCCGGATCAGCATCTGCCTCAACGCCTGACAGCAGAAATACTCCGTCAGACATTTTTTCAGCGCTTCTCGAAAGGGAAGCTCCGCTGTTTTTCCGGAAGAGGCGCTCAGAAGTTCTCCGGCCTGTTCCCGGGTCACCACCATATCGCCGAAGCGCGCCACAATTTCCGGCAGAGTTCCGGTATCCGCTGCTGAAAGCCATATCCCGCAGACAAGGAACAGCAGCACACTGGAACGGATCGGATTCATCGTCAGAATTTCCGCTGTGCCGCCGGAGACGCAGCACGCTGAAGAAGTTTTTCCTGGGCGATGACCGCCGCGGAAAAATGATGGTTCCTCAACGCTTCCGCGTGGGCGGAAACGACCTTCAGATGCCGTTCTTTTTCCGCCGGAAGTCCGGCATCGCAATAAAGCCGGACGGCCTGCTGCAGCGCATGGAGCCGGATCGCCAGCTGCAGCTGGGCATCCAACTCGTGATGCAGGGGATAACGCTTGCGGACAGCCTGCAGGATCTCCACTGCGTCTGCGGGACGCAGGTCATTCAGCGCTTTCTGGGCCATCTGAACCGCCCGGTTGCACTCCTGCTGCTCGATGATCCAGGTAAAATACGCATTGCCGGGATCCAGGGCCCGGAGCTTGGCCGCCTGAGCGGCCGCAGACACAGGATCCGGCTTGATCATGCTCTGAAACATGCGGATAACCAGCTGGTTCCGTTCAACCGGAGACTCTTCGACCGTATTCTTCCTGTCCCCGCATCCGCCGGATGCAAACAAAGCCGGCAGGAGTGCCGCAAAAATGATTTTTCCGTATCTGTTCATAATACTATACAATACCCCGTTTTTCGTAAAATAAAAGGAAAATCCTCTTTATTTTCTCGAAAATCATGCTATCTTTCCGGAAAGGTTTTTTTCGTTATGGACGAATTGTCGCTTTTGGAACAACTGCTGCCGGGTCTGCATTGCGGAAGGGATACCGTCATCGGCCCGGGGGATGACTGTGCCGCACTGGACTGCGGCGGTCCGGAGCTTCTGCTGGCTGCGGCGGATCACCTGATTGCCGATGTGCATTATTTTGCCGAAAACACCCGCCCGGAAGATGCCGGTGCGAAACTCTTCAACCGCAATGCCAGCGACATCGCCGCCATGGGAGGCCGTCCGCGTTGGGCGCTGCTCTCCGCTGCGGCAAAAGATTTTGACAATGATTACCTTTTGAGATTCAGTCAGGGAGCAGCCCGGGCCGCAAAAGTCTGCGACGCCTCGCTGGTGGGAGGAGACATTGCCGGACTCCCCTTCCCCGGATTGAGCGCCAGCCTCACCATTCTGGGAAGTGTCCCGAAAGATGAGGTGATTACCCGTGCCGGAGCCCGGGCGGGAGACCTTGTCTGCGTCACCGGATGCATCGGCAATTCCCTCCTCTCCGGGCACCACCTGAATTTCCGTCCGCGGCTTGAAGAAGGCAGGATTCTCGCCTCAAAACATCTGGCCCATGCCATGCTGGACGTGAGCGACGGACTGCTTCTGGATCTCCAGCGGATGGCGGAGATGTCCGGGGTGCAGATGGTCCTTGATCCGGCCAGGGTTCCCCTCCGGGCCGGGGCAAAACTCCCGGAAGCCCTTTCGGACGGGGAAGATTATGAACTTCTCTTCACCATCTCCCCGGAACGGGAAAAGGAACTTGAATCCATCGCGGCTTCCGTCATCGGCACTGTCCGTGCCGGATCTCCGGCAGTACTCGATCCGGCCGGAAAGGATCTTCTGACCGGAAAAAAAGGTTATGAACATGGAAAAAATTGATTTCATCAGCCGTTCGGAAGAAGACACCATGGCCTTTGCAGGGACCCTCTGCAGAAAATTCCCGGAGGGCTGTGTTATTGCGCTGTACGGCGATCTGGGTGCCGGCAAAACCGTTTTCGCCCGGGGCTTCGCCAGGGCCCTCGGGATCACCGAACCGGTATCCAGCCCCACCTATACCATTCTGCAGGAATATCCGGCGCCGGGAGGGCGTTATCTCTATCACCTGGACCTTTACCGGATCAGCGATGAACGGGCCGCGCTGGCCTTCGGCGTGGACGAATATCTGGAAAGCGGCGAGTTTGTTCTGGTGGAGTGGCCCGAAAGGATCGCCAAACTCCTCCCGGAAAACACCCTGAAGCTGGAAATTGTCCATCTGAGCGAAAATGAGCGGCACTGGCAGGTGAAATCATGATCGACTTCGCACCTCTTGCCGGATGCCGCTACACGGTGATCGGGGATCCCATCACGCACAGCCGTTCTCCGGAAATGCAGAATGCCGGATTTGCGGCCCTGGGGCTGGGGCGGCCCTACGGACGGCTCCGGGTGCCGGTGGAGGAGCTGCCGCGCTTCGTGGAATTTGCCCGGAAACATCTGGACGGAGTCAATCTGACCATCCCCCACAAGCACCATATCCTGAAGGAACTTGCCGGCATATCCCGGGAGGCGGATCTCTGCGGCAGTGTCAATACCCTCCTGATCCGGAAAGGCGAACTCTACGGTGAAACAACCGACGGATACGGTTTTTCCGAAGCAGTCAGGGAGGCATTCGGTCTGGCCACGGAAGGATTGCGGGCAGTCTTTTTCGGCGCCGGCGGGGCGGCCCGGGCGGTGGTGTTTTTTCTGGCGGAACATGGTGCGGAAGCCATCCGTATCGTCAACCGCACCCGGGAACGGGCGGAGGCCCTGGCGGAGGCACTTCATGACGCATACCCCGGAGTCGCCGTGGAAACCGCCGTGCCGGGAGACCGGGCCAAAGTGAGGGAGTTCCTTGCCGGAGCGGATCTGGCGGTGCAGGCTACCAGTCAGGGGCTCCACCGGGAGGACCCGCCGCCTTTTGATCTGGAACTTCTGGCAGGATTCCAGGAGCTGGCATGCTTCGATATGATCTATCACCGGACGCCTTTTCTGGAACGGGCCTCGGAACTGGGACACCAGACCAGCGGCGGAGCAGGTATGCTGCTCCATCAGGGGGCCCGGTCGCTGGAACTCTGGACCGGAAAAAAGGCCCCGGTGGAAATCATGCGGCAGGCGCTGGCGGCGGCACAGCAGGCGGGGTGAAATATGGAAACAGAACTCTGGAATCAGTTTCTCGGTATGACGTCGGGAAAGAGCGACTGGTGGACCAGGATCGGGCTCTACGAGGGATTCTGGGTGTGGGGCTTCTGGCTCTTCTGGGCAGTCATGATCGGGGCATGCATGGGAAGTTTCCTGAACGTCTGCGTCCTCCGGATCCCCCGTCACGAATCCATTGCCGGAGCGCCGTCCCACTGTTTCGGCTGCGGCAATCCCATCCGCTGGTATGACAATATTCCCGTATGGAGCTACTGCATTCTCCGGGGAAAGTGCAGAAAATGCGGCATGCATATTCCGCCTCGCTATCTGGTCATGGAGATTCTGACCGGACTCCTGTACGCAGGGATCATGGCAAAGACAGGCTGGTCTGAACAGTCCCCTGCAGTGATGCTCCCTTACGTCATTCTCGCATCTTTGGCCGTGATCACCATTCAGATCGACTGGAAACGCCGGATTATCCCGGATGTGACGACATACCCCTGCATGGCGGCGGGACTCCTCTGCGCCGCACTTCTGCCGGGAGAATTCGCCAGGGAAACATGGCAGCAGGGGCTTTTCTTCTCCGGCCTCGGTCTTGCCGGGACGGGGATCGGATTGTCCCTCTTTGCCGTCATCGGCCGGAAAATCGCCGGACAGGATGTTTTCGGCTGGGGAGATGTAAAATTCATGATGGCCGCCGGAGCCCTGACCGGGCCGGCAGGGGCGGTCTTCATCCTGCTGGCCGGGTCCCTGGGGGGGACGCTTTTCGGGATATGGGCGGGCTTGGGAAGAGTGCGCAGGGGACGATCGTGGCGGGGGATCCGGATCCCCCTCGGCCCGTTTCTTGCCGGAGCGGCGCTCCTGTGGATCTTTGCCGGAGAAATCCTTGTCAAAGAGTATTTCAAACTTTTAACACGCTGAATCGAGGAAAAAATCATGACGGAATTTGAAATCGCCCGGTCCAGGGCAAAACTGAACAGGAAACCCATGATGCTGATCTTCAGCGGCTCCGACTGGTGCTGCTGGTGCGTGAAACTCCATCAGGAAGTGCTTGTACAGCCGGAGTTCGCAGCGTGGGCGGAAAAAAACACCGTGACCTATGTGGCGGATTTCCCGGAACACTCGCCCCAGTCGGATGAACTGAAACGCCAGAACGCGGAACTGGCAAAAAAATACGGTATCGACAGTTTTCCGACGGTGGTGCTGACGGATGCGGACGGCCGGGAGATCGCCCGGACCGGGTACCGCCCCGGCGGTGCGGCGGCCTATGTTGAATACCTGACCGGACTCATGAACCGGTAGTTTTTTTATTTGAAAAAATCGGGAAAAGGGATATATTAGATAGAATAGCAATGATCATGCCGCAACAACTTGCAGGCCGATCCAAATAAGAGGGTCAAGTCATGACAGCGGAAAAACTTTTGTTGGATTCAGATGCCATCCGGGATGCGGTTGATCATCTCTGTGAAGCGATCCTGCCGGATTTCCGCGAAAATCCCGATTTTGCCCTCCTGGGCCTCCATAAGCAGGGAGTGCCGCTGGCCGGCCGGATTGCCGGTTATCTGGAGAAAAAAACCGGTCTGCGTCCCCCGGTGGGAACGTTGGACATAACCATGTACCGGGATGATATCGGCCTCAGGAGCAGCCTCCCTCTGATCAGGGAAACCCTGATCCCGTTCAATATGGAAAACGCAAAAGTCATCCTGGTGGATGACGTTCTTTCCAGCGGACGGGCCATCCGGGCCGCACTGGATGCAGTGACCAGTTTCGGACGTCCTGCAAGGATCCGTCTGGCGGAACTGATCAACCGCGGCCGGCCGGAATATCCGATCCGGGCCGACTATGTGGGTGTGAACGCCTTTGATGTGGCCCCCGAGCAGAAGATCGTGCTGAAACTTGCAGAAAATGACGGCCTGGATGCCGCCGTGACCCTTCAATGGCGCGAACCGTGCGCCGACACCCGAGGTGAATGATGACAACACCGTTTCGCTGGACCCGCAAGGATCTCCTGAGTTTGTACGATCTCTCGGCAGAAGAGATCACCTACATCCTCGACACCGCGGAGGAATTCAAAAAAGTATCTGCCCGCAACGTCAAGAAAGTCCCGGCGCTCCGTGGCAAAACCGTGGTGAATTTCTTTGTGGAACCCTCCACCCGCACACGGGTGTCCTTTGAACTTGCTGAGCAGCGGCTGAGCGCCGATATCGTCAATATGAGCGCAGCCACCAGCAGTCTCACCAAAGGCGAATCTCTGCTGGACACCGTGCGCAACATCGAAGCGCTTCAAGTGGATCTCCTGGTCATGCGCCACCGGGCAACCGGGGCGCAGAATTTTATCGCCCGGAACGTTTCCTGCGGGGTCATCAATGCCGGAGACGGAGCCCACAGCCATCCTACTCAGGCACTGCTGGATATCTTCACCATCCGGGAGAAAAAAGGACACATCAAAGGACTGAAGGTCGCCGTTATCGGCGACATTCTCCACAGCCGGGTGGCGCGAAGCAATATGTGGGGACTTTTGAAACTCGGCGCGGAAGTAACCTTTGCCGGACCGGCCACGCTGGTTCCCCGGGAATTTGAAGAAGTGGGAGTCCGGGTCTGTCACCGGCTGGAAGAGGCCATTGAGGGAGCCGATGTGGTGGACCTCCTCCGCATCCAGCACGAGCGCCAGACGGCGGGGTTCTTCCCCAGCACCAATGAATATGCCCGATTTTTCGGGATCAATCAGGAAAATATCAAACGCATCAAGCCGGATGCTCTCATCATGCATCCGGGCCCCATCAACCGGGATGTGGAACTGGATTCCTTTGTGGCGGACGGTCCCCATTCGGTGATTCTTGAACAGGTCACCAACGGTCTGGCGGTCCGGATGGCAGTACTCTTTCTGGTGGCCGGCTGCGGAGGTTCACGATGAGCAACAGTGTGATCCTGAAGGGCGGGCGGGTGGTGGATCCGGGCCGCAGTATTGATCAGTTGATGGATGTGGGGTATGCCGACGGCATCCTCCGGGATCCGGCGGAACTCCGCGACCCGGAAGTGGTGGATGTATCCGGTTGTGTCGTGACCCCGGGTTTTATTGACGTCCATGTCCATCTGCGCCAGCCGGGAAACACGGCGGCGGAAACCATCGCCACCGGAACCATGGCGGCGGCGGCAGGCGGGTTTACGACCATCGTTGCCATGCCGAACACCACCCCTCCCGCAGACACGGTGGGTGCCATTGAATATCTTCGCCAGCAGGCGACCCAGAAAGGCGTGGTCCGGGTGCTTCCATGCGGATGTCTCACCAAGGGCCGTCAGGGGACCGAAATGGCCGGTATCGGCGGCCTCGCCCAGGCGGGTGTCGCAGCCTTCAGCGATGACGGAAACTGCGTGCAGGATCACGCGCTGATGCGCCATCTGGCCGAATATATCGAGAGTTTTCATTTGCCCATTCTTGACCACTGTGAAGACAAAAACCTTGCGGCGGGGGGAGTGATGCACGAGGGGAAGTGGTCCGTCCTGCTGGGGATGAACGGCCTTGCCAGCGCGGCGGAAGAGATCATGGTGGCCCGGGACATCATTCTGGCCCGGATGACCGGAGCAAGGTTCCACATCCAGCATGTCAGTGCCAAAGCCTGCGTCCAGATGATCGCCGATGCCCGGAAGAACCGTCTGCCGGTCACGGGCGAAGTCACCCCCCACCATATCGCGCTCACAGATGAGTGCATCAAAAGCTATGACACCAATTTCAAGATGAGTCCTCCCCTGCGTTCCGAATCGGACCGGCAGTCGCTGCTGGCGGGACTGGCATCCGGTGCGCTGACCGTGATCGCCACCGATCATGCCCCCCATACCGACACCGCCAAAAAGGTGGAATTCGACGATGCGCCCTTCGGGATCATCGGGCTGGAAACGGCGC
The DNA here is from genome assembly GCA_002314605.1 of Lentisphaeria bacterium UBA1776. Classification (GTDB taxonomy): domain Bacteria; phylum Verrucomicrobiota; class Lentisphaeria; order Victivallales; family Victivallaceae; genus UBA1776. Next base: position 39,455 of record DCGO01000100.1, read on the forward strand.
TGCCGGTATGTCTTTCAGTTCTGGTCCACGACGGGGTGCTCAACATGATGCAGTTCATTTCAAAACTGACCACCGGACCGGCGGAAGTGCTGGGAATGGAACACTACGACCTCCGGCCCGGCAACGCGGCGGATATCACCGTTTTCGACCCGGAGCGCCAGATCACCATCGATCCGGAAAAGTTCCGTTCCAAATCCCGCAACACCCCCTTCGGAGGACGGACCTGCCGGGGGATGGTGGTGCGTACCATTGTCGGCGGCAAAACGGTATTTGTGCAGGAGTAAGGCGCTATGGTGAATAATCTGGAAAACCCCTCCGGGATGCCTCTTTTCAGTTCGGGGAAATACGATTCTATGCAGATACCCGCCTCCGGCGGAGACCGGAAAATGGTGATCCCGGACGGGTCCTGGCAGAAATGCAAAAAGTGCGGACAGACTCTGTACGCCACAAGGCTCGAAGACAATCTGGATGTCTGCTGGTTCTGCAACTGTCACTTGGCCATGCCTCCGGAAAGACGTCTTGCCATGCTGACGGACAAAGGGTCTTTTCAGGAATATTTCGCAAACCTCAGATCCACGGATCCCCTGGAATTCATGGATCTCAAGAGCTATCCTGCCCGCCTGAGCGAATCGGAGAAGAAATCCGGGGCTCCGGAAGCCGTGACCTGCGGACTTGCCGCTCTGGACGGACACCCCTTCGCCATCGGTATCATGGACTTCCGGTTCATGGGAGCCAGCATGGGATCGGTGGTCGGCGAAAAGATCACCCGGCTGACGGAGCTGGCCACGGAGAAAAAAATACCCCTCGTACTGGTCACTGCCTCCGGCGGTGCCCGGATGCAGGAGGGGATCTTCAGTCTGATGCAGATGGCCAAGACCTGCGGGGCGCTGGCGCTTCACGCGGAAGCGGGGCTCCCGTACATTGCTCTTCTGACCAATCCAACATACGGCGGGGTCACGGCAAGTTTCGCCACCGTGGCGGATGTGATCCTGGCGGAACCGGGGGCCATGATCGGATTTGCCGGCCCCAGGGTCATTCAGGAAACCACCAATTCCAAACTCCCGGACGGATTCCAGACGGCGGAATTTCTGCTGGAAAAGGGACTCATCGACCGGGTGGTGGAGCGCAAGAATCTTCGCCGGGAACTGGGACTTCTGCTTGAATATTTTTCTTAAGGGTGTATAGTAAACTCTGTCGGGTCGGAACCCGTTCGTTGACAGTACCGCTAATCTGGTCAGGTGGGGAACCAAGCAGCCACATGCATGTGCGGTCAAGCGAGTGGGACTTCTGGCCCGGCGCTTTTTTTGCGGCAAAGCGCCGCTTGCAGCCCCCGCTAAAGAAACCCCATCCAGACTACGCGCAATCTTCCGTCCGTTTCGGCGGTCACCAGACGGAAAAGCAGTTCCCGCTCCACGGTCATCCCCGCCCGGCCCTCTTTCCGGCACCGGACCACATAAATGAGATTCCGCACCAGAGGCGTTTTGAGTTCCGTCAGAAAACAACTGCCGGTAGTCATGCCGAATTTTTCCGTGAAACGGGTCCGGAACTCCTGGAAATACGCCCTGCCGCCCGGCTCCGGAAAAGGAACCTTGATCCGGCTGAAAGCTGAATAATCATCTCTTTGGAATGCTTCAAGAATGGTGTTCCCCAGCACAATGCTCTGCCGGGGTTCCCCGGAAGAAACCGGAACAGGAGGCGGCTCCGGCACCCGGCATCCGGTCAGCAAAAGAATGGAGGCGAGGACCATCAGAAAATTTTTCATGGTTTTCTGTGCTTCTTTCCAACCCCACGGCATTTTCTGACTGATTTCAATAAACTCCGGGTTTCTGTTTTTGCAACCGGATATGCAGTAAATGATTTCAGCAATTATTTCCACAGAACGGAACAACGGCATTGCCAGCATCCCGCATCCTTTGCCGAATCACAATTCTCTTCGCCGGAACAGCTTGAAAAATCAGCAAAGTGCTGTATTGTATTGCAACGGTTTTCCGGGGAGGTCTTGGGAACGATGAAAATGAAAAATGTATTGCTGATGCTGGCATTTCTGGCCGGCAGTGTCACATACGCCGCAGCGGACCGTTTTGCCGTAGTGGATATGGAAGCGGTCTTCCGGCAATATTACAAAAGCCGCATCGCGGCGGATACCCTGCGCCGGCAGTCGGAGATCTACCGCAATTACATTGTGTCCGAGCAGGACAAGATCCGGGAGATGGCCAAAGACTTGGAAGTCGCCCGTGATGCGGCACAGAATCTGGCATTGTCGGCGGATGCCCGGACCAGGGAAAAAGAACGCAGCGCATCCGTCGAGCGGGATCTGGCTGCCCGGCGGGCGGCATTGAACCGCTACATGCTGGAGCGCAATAAAAACCTGAGCGAGATCGAAAAAGCCAAGCGCGCCGAGATTTTAGGGGATATCCGTTCTGAAGTATCCAAACAGGCTGCGGCGGCAGGCTACAGTTTTGTGCTGGACCGCTCCGGGCTGACCACCTCAGGAGTACCGGCGGTGATCTATCACCGGCCGGGAGTGGATCTGACAAGCCAGGTTCTGAAGGCTCTGAATGCCGGTGCCTCGCCGCTTCCGGAGAAAAAATGAGTTCAGAACGGGAAAAAATCTCTTATTTTTCCGCCATGAGCGGAGTCTTTTGCGGAACGGAGATCTTCAGCCGCCTGGTCCGGCAGGGGCCCCTGCGGAGCATTCTGCATGCACTGCTGACGGTGATCCTGCTGGGGATCCTCACCAGTCTGGTGCAATTCTCCGCAGTTTCCCGTAAAATCGACAGCGCCGCGGAAGAGTTCCGGAATTTCTTCGGTGATTTCAAACTCACGGAAAAAGGCATCGCCCCCACCCTTCATCCGGAGGAATCCCGCTATCTTCTGCCGGGGTTCGGGGGAATTTTGTGCTACGCGCCGGATGGGACCTTGAAACTCCCGGACAAAAGCAATTTCAGCGATTACCGCTATATATTCTGCTGGTTTCCCGGAAGTTTCGCCGTTGTCATGCCGGCAGGGGACGGCAGTTACGCCGTCAACGTGTTTTCCGGGGACAATCCTGCGGGGAAACAGCGTTTCTGCGATGCCGGCGAACTGAAAAAGATCCTCGCCAAAGCCGGCAAAGAAGATGCCGGATGGAATTGGGGAGATGCCATCCGGGGGGCGGTCATCCGCCCGCAGGAAGCGGCCAAGGCGCTGAAGATCATGGCTGCGGCGGGACTCTTTTCCGCCTTCGCGGCGGAAGCGGTCTTTCAGATGTTTCTCTGTCAGCTGATCTTTGTGGGATTCTACACCCTGACCAGCAGGCGAACACGGACCCTCAAGTGGGGGGAACTGGCAAGAATTGCATTGTATGCCGGGTCTCCGGCACTCCTGGTGGCGGCATGTTTTGCGGCATTCGACCTTACCGAAATCCTGAGTTTCGGTACCGTCTATGTGATCGGGACCATCGGGTATTTTCTGGTAATTGTCAATAAAATGGAGCAGACCCGGCGATCCGGGTCCGGTAAGCAAGGAGAATGATTATGGCCGAGCAGAATGAATTTTTCAAGACTCCGGTGTGGTATCCGGTATTGGCGGCGCATACATTTCTGACCAGTTTTGTGAAACTCCGTCCGGAGGCCGTGGCGGCACTGGCGCAAGGAGAGATTGTCATGGGTGACGCCCACCCGGAAGTGGGGGACGCCATCGCTGATCTGCGCCAGCCCATGAGCGTGATCCCCGGCAACTGTTTTGCCTCGGTGGATACCTGCGCCCCCACGGATACCGAGCGCTTCCTCTACAAACACGGTTCGGTGCATTCTCCCGAAAGTGCATGGCGTTATCTGGCGCTGTCCCGCAAGGTGCGGACTGCGGCGGCCAACGGCGAGGTACAGTATATCTGCCTCCGCCCCTTCCGCCGGATGAACCGGACCCGGGAATTCCGCCTCTTCATCAAAAACGGGGACCTGTCGGCCATGAGCCAGTATCATCTGATCCGACACTTCCGCCGGCTGGAAGGATACAAGAAAGCCTTTTGGACGGAAGCACTGGGGTTTGTACGGGAAATCAGTTGGATGCTGCCGGTCAAGGACCTGACCATGGATATCTATTTCACCTCGGAGCACAGGATCCTGATCATAGATTTGAACCCCTGGGGCGATCCGACAGACCCCCTGCTGCTGCGCACCTGGAACCGGGACTGGAGCGAACCGGCAGGAATCGTGCTGATGCCGCCGCCGGTGACGGTTTCCGGCGATGTGAATGTTTCGTTTTAAGGAAAGGAAGCCGTCAAGATGACGCTGGAAGAATTGCAGTCCAACGCCGGAGAATTCCGGGCCCGTCTGGAACACCTGCGGGATTTTTTGAAGATCGAGGAGCGCCGTGCGGAACGCAGGGCCGCTGAGGAAAAAATGGCCGCTGCGGATTTCTGGGATCACAAAGAGGAAGCACAGACAGTGGTGGCCACGCTGAGCGCCTGCAGGGCCCTGATCGAACCCTTTGAAAAAATGGGGCGGAACCTGGATGATTTCGAAGCCGGCATTGAACTGGCCTCTGAAGATGCGGAATTCATGGCCGAATCGGAAAAACAGTCGATATCGATCCGGGAAGGGCTGGATCAGATGGAACTTTTGAGTTTCCTCTCCGGTCCCTTTGACCGAAGCAATTTCTATTTTTCGGTTCACGCCGGTGCGGGCGGGACCGAAGCCTGCGACTGGGCGAACATGCTCCTCCGGATGTACCGCCGGTATTTTGAGCGACGGAACTGGAAGGATGAAATGATCGACATGCAGCCCGGCGAAGAAGCCGGCGTCAAAAGCGCCACCTACAAAGTTTACGGCGAATTCGCCTACGGGTATATGAAAGGCGAGTGCGGAGTGCACCGTCTGGTGCGGATCTCTCCCTTTGACAGCAACGCCCGGCGGCACACCTCCTTCTGTTCGGTGGATATTTTCCCCGAAATCGATGACGATATTGAGGTGGAGATCGATGAAAACGATCTGCGGATCGACACCTACCGCTCCAGCGGCGCCGGCGGGCAGCACGTGAACCGGACCGACAGTGCCGTGCGGATCACCCATTTGCCCACCGGCATCGTGGTCTGCTGCCAAAACGAGCGTTCCCAGCACAAGAACCGGGAAACGGCCATGAGCATTCTGCGGGCGCGGCTGTACGAATACCGCCGTCGGCAGCAGGATGAAAAGGAAGCCGCCATCCGGGGCGAAAAAGTGGAAAATGGCTGGGGCAGTCAGATCCGGAGCTATGTTCTGCAGCCTTACCAGATGGTCAAGGATTTGCGGACAGACGTGGAGACCAGCGACACCACCGGGGTGCTGGACGGCGATATCGAGAAATTTGTGGAAGCGTTTGTCCGCTGCGGCGGCAAGCCTTCCGTACAGTAAATTTGAGGTCAGACTGTGGTTGAACTGAATTTTTCCCGGGGAGAACTGATCCCCGCCATTGCCCAGGATTTCCGTACCGGAGAGATCCTGATGCAGGCGTGGATCAATGAGGAAGCCTTCAGAAAAACACAGGAAACGGGTTTTGCCACTTATTTCTCCCGCAGCCGGGGAAAACTCTGGGTCAAAGGGGAATCCAGCGGATGCCTTCAGAAGATCCGGGATATTCTGGTGGACTGCGATAAGGACAGTGTGATCTATCTTGTCGAACAGCTCGGAGGCGTCGCCTGTCACACCGGACACCGGAGCTGTTATTTCCGGCACGTGGAAAACGGCGGACTCAAAGAAACTTCTTCTCCGGTTTTTGATCCGGAACAACTTTATGCCAAAAAGGGGTGAACTGATGAATCGTGTGCTTCTCGGGAAACTGAAGAAAGAACTTCCGGAACTTGCATTGCGGGAGAACGTCCCGTTCCGGGAAGTGACCAGCTGGGGTATCGGGGGAGAACTGCCGGTGCTGGCGGAACCCTCCGGTGACGTGGAACTTTCCTCGCTCTGCAAATTTCTGCAGAAAAACAGACTGCCTTTCCTGCTTCTCGGGGGGGGTACCAATCTGGCGGGCTGCGACCGGCTTTTTGAGGGAGTGGCCATCCGGCTTGGGAAAGGCGCATTCTCCCGGATCCGGATCGGGGACACCCATGTCACCTGCGGATCGGCGGTGCGGCTCCGGGAACTGGCCCTGGCGGCGGCGGAAAAGGGGCTCGGGGGTATGGCGCCATTGTCCGGGATCCCGGGCACGCTTGGGGGAGCCCTGCGGATGAATGCGGGAGCCGGCGGGGTCAGCATCGGCAGTTATGTGGTCCAGCTCTGCGGCTGCCGGAGCGACGGCTCCATCTGGTGTGCCGACCGCAAAGATCTTGAATTCGGCTACCGGACAAGTTCCATCCCGGAAGATGTGATCCTGACCACGGCGATCCTGGAACTTCCGGAGGGGGATCCTGCGAAGGAAACCGCAGCCATAGAAGCGGAACTTGCCGCCAGGAAAATGCGGGAACCGGCGGGACGGACGGCGGGATGCACCTTCAAGAACACCACCGTGGAAGACCCGGCGGGAAAACTCATCGATCTGTGCGGTCTGAAGGGTCTGCGTTCCGGCGGCTGTGTGGTAAGCAGCAAGCACGCCAATTACATTGTCAACGAAACCGGTTCCGGTTCGGAAGCGGACCTCGTCGACCTGGTCATCCGGATCCGGCGGGAAGTGGCGGAAAAAACCGGATTCTTTCTGGAACCGGAAGTGATCTTCAGCGATCCGGCGGCTCTTGACCGGATCCATGCGGAAGCTCCGGCTCCCCGGGTCACGGTCCTGATGGGCGGCGACGCCAGCGAGCGGGATGTGTCCCTGCGCAGCGGAGCGGCAGTGACGGCAGGGCTCCGCCAAGCGGGATACCCGGTAACGGCAGTGGACCTGAAGGAATGCCGGATCATTCCCGAAATGCAGGATTGCGATGTGGTATTTCCGATTTTCCACGGCGGCTTCGGCGAAGGCGGCGACATCCAGAAACTTATGGAGGACGCCGGCATTGCCTTTGTGGGATCCGGCAGCGAATCCTGCCGCTGGATGATGGACAAAATCGCCAGCAAGCGGCGGATGGATGCCTTCGGCCTTCCCACCGCTCCCTGGGGGATCGTGACCACGGCTTATCGCGAAAAACCGGCGCATTTCGACTTTCCGGTGGTGGTCAAGGCCCCCTGCGAAGGCTCCACCATCGGGATCGAAAAAGTGGATCGCGCCGAAGACTGGGATACTGCGCTGGACCGGCTTTTCAAATTCGACTCCGTGCTGCTGGTGGAGAAATACATCCGCGGCAGGGAACTGACCATTCCGGTGGTGGACGGCCGGGTCATGCCGATCATCGAGATCCGCAGTCCCCATGCCTTTTATGATTACGATGCCAAGTACGTGTACAAAAACGGCCATACCCAGTACCTCTGTCCGGCGCCGGATCTGCCGCCGGAACTGGAAGATGAACTGAAGAGCGCCTCGCTCAAATTTGCGGAAGTCTTCCGGGGAAAGGATTTCTTCCGGATCGACTACATGCTGGACGAAAATCTGCGTCCGTACATTCTGGAAGGCAATGCCCTCCCCGGCTGTACGGAAACCAGTCTGGTGCCGAAGGCGGCGCGGCAGTCCGGCATGAGTTTTGCCCGGATGGTGGCAAAGCTTGCCATGAATGCTTATCTGCGCAAAAACGGCAGGGGCAAATGAGTATATTTCCCGCATCTCTCCGGGGGAGCGTCCGGTCAGGTGCGGCAAAGGTCATGCTGGGACTCCTTCTGCTGTCCGGAGGTCTGACGCTGCAGGGAGCCGTGATCGGCGAACCGGCTCCGGAGCTCGTGTCCGGACCGATGCTCAAAGGAGGGAAACTCCGTCTGGCAGATCAGCGGGGAAAAAAGTTCACCGTCCTTCATTTCTGGAAAACCCGGTGTCCGGCCTGTGTAAAAGCCGTTCCCATGATCCGGGAACTGGCGGTGAAATATGCCGGTCAGGGGGAATTTGCCGCCGTCGGCTGCGAATTTCCGGGGATCCTGCGTCAGGAAGAGAGCTGGAAAAATTATCCGGGGACCGTTATTTCGGATCCCATGCAGGAAAATTTCCGGCAGTATTTTCCGCAGAACGGGACCTTTCCGGCAGATGTGATCATTTCTTCCGGCGGGACGCTTCTGTGGAAAGGTCCCACCATCGCTCTGGCCGGAGTTCTGGAGGAGATCCGTTCGGGGAAATATGACCTGAAAAGTGCAGCGGAAGTGGACCGCTTCAATACCGGTATGACGAAGGCTCTGGCGGACAAAGACACGCAAGGAGCCCTGAAACTCCTCCGGGAGCGGCGGAAACTTTTCCCGGAGGATCCGGCACTGGCGGAAGGCGAGGCCAGAATTCTGGCGGGCCCGGGCAAGGCCCCGGACGCCGGATTGAAGGTGCTGGATGCGGCGCTGACCAAAGCACCGAAGTCCATCCGGCTGTATCTGGCCAAAGTGCAGATCCTGCAGTCTTCCGGAAGAGGCGACAGCCGGGAAGTGCTGGATGTTTACCGGGCCATTGCCCGGGAATTTTCCCGGCAGAGTGTTCTGCTGGCCAAACTGACCGGACCGCTGCTCAAGAATCCCAGGGGGAGTTTCGTCCTCTTAAGCGCCTATATTCTGGCCCATCAGGCATACCGGAACCGTTCCGGGCTGACGGCACTTGAATGCGGACGCATCGCCGCCAATCTGGCAAGGGTCTATTATTATCTGGGGATGACGGACCGGGCCGTGCTGATGCAGGCCGAGGCCGTGGAACGATTGAAAAACTCTCCGGCAGCACGGGCCGCAACGGCGGAACTGGCCTTTTACCGCGGCTCCATTGCGGCGGCGGCCGAGGTCCGCAAACTGGAAGCCGCGCCGGTAAAGAAGTAAAGGAAAAAATTATGGCGAAATTTCAGTGCATCGGAGATCTGGCTAAATTTCTGGCCGGGGAATACGAAAAGTTTCCGGCGGACACCGTGATTCAGGCGGAGCGCTGCCCGTCGGGAATGACCGGGGACATCACCGTCAACTGTTTCCGGTTCGCCAAACTCTGCGGCAATCCGGCGGCCTGCGCTGCCAAAGTGGTGGAGTTTCTGGGTCATCACGCCGATGTGGTTCATGCCGAGGCGGTCAAAGCCTTTGTGAATATCACCCTCCAGCCGGGCGCGCTGATGCGTGACACGCTGGCGGTCCCGGATCAGATCCTTGCCCAGGGGCTGCTTCCGGAAGGGGAACGGCGGAAGATTCTGATCGAATACTCGGCTCCCAATACCAACAAGCCCCAGCATCTGGGCCATGTGCGCAACAACACGCTGGGAATGTCTCTGGCCAGTCTCCTCAAGCGGGTGGGACACCAGGTAACAGAGATCAATCTGGTGAACGACCGGGGGATCCATATCTGCAAATCCATGATTGCCTATCAGAGATTCGGAAACGGCGTGACCCCCGAATCCTCCGGGATCAAGGGAGATCATCTGGTGGGGGATTTCTATGTCCGTTACAATAAGGAACTCTCAAGTGAGATCGCCACATTGAAAACCGCCCGGCCGGAACTCTCCGGCAAGGATGATGATGCGCTCTTTCTGGAAACGGAACTGGGTGCCGCCACTCAGAAGATGCTCCGGGACTGGGAAGCCGGGGACCCGGAAGTGCGGGCCCTGTGGCAGAAGATGAACAGCTGGGTCTTTGCAGGATTTGCCGAGACCTACAACCGTATGGGGATCCATTTTGACCACACCTATCTGGAAAGTCAGACCTATCTTCTCGGCAAAGACACCATTGCCGAAGGACTGGCCAGGGGGGTGTTCAAAAAGCGTGACGACGGCGCCGTCATCGCCTCTCTCGGAAAACTGGGGGATAAAGTCGTACTCCGCTCCGACGGCACCAGCGTCTATATCACGCAGGATATCGGAACCACATTGCTGAAATACCGGGACTATCAGCCGGAATCCATGATCTGGGTGGTGGGGGACGAGCAGAATCTCCATTTCCAGATGCTCTTTGAGATCATGCGCCTCCTGGGCTACGGATGGGCGGAAAATCTCCATCACCTCTCCTACGGCATGGTGAATCTGCCCACCGGCAAGATGAAGAGCCGGGAAGGGACCGTGGTGGATGCCGACGATCTCTTTGAGGAAATGGTGAAGATGGCCACCGCCAGCTGCCGGGAACATGCCGGCGAAGGCGTGACGGAGGAGGAGCTGCGGACCCGGGGCGAGATCATCGGCATGGGCGCATTGAAATTCATGCTCCTCAAGTTCAACGCCAAGACCACCATGATGTTCGATCCGGCGGCCAGCATCCGGTTTGAAGGGGATACCGGACCGTATGTACAGTACGCCTGTACCCGGATCCGTTCCATTCTCCGCAAGGCTTCCGCACGAGGCATCGCCTTTGATGCCGGCAGTGTAAACTGGAATCTTCTGACAACTCCGGAAGAAAAACTCCTGGCTGTGACGGCGGCGGGATACCCGGCGGTCCTGCAGACGGCGGCGGAACGGAGAGACGCCTCCGGACTGGTGGATTATCTGCTGGATCTGGCCAAGACTTTCAACGCCTTTTACCGAGAGTGTCCGGTTCTGGCTGCGCCGGCCCCGGAATTGGCGGCAGCCCGTCTGGCGGTGTCTGCGGCGGCGGGGAAGATTCTTGAAGACGGGCTCCGTACCCTGACCATCGGCGTTCCGGATGCCATGTGATCCGGGAAAAAACAGACCTTGCCGGATGTATCTTTTTTTCCTCACTGAACGATCCCGGGAGATTCCGGAGGATGAATCACCTTGATGCGGAGATCTGCAGCAAGTGCGGGGACTCCTGTACGGCGGAAATCCCCCATGCCGACCGGATCCGGCTGTCGTTCGGTCCCGGATATGATTTTTCACAGCTGCCGGCGGATTTCCTCGTGGTGCCCCGCGAGGACCGGAAACGGCTGACGGGAAATTGCTCCCTGTCTCTGGTCCGGGAAAACAATGCACTGGCCCTTTTCCGGATCAGGAAGTGAGCGCAGGTTTTCAGGCCGCAGGCAAATCAAGCTAAAGAATATTAGATAAAGCCGCATAAAACATGAAAAAAAACGGAAATTTTTGGAAAAGGGGCTTGCCTTTTCCTGAATTTTTTGCTATAATATGGACAAGTCACCGGAAACAATCGGGAAATAACATTGTTTCCTAAACCAAGAACGGGTAAAACCCAAGGAGAAAGAAAATGAAGAAGAATCGTGAGTTTACTCTGATCGAGTTGCTCGTCGTGATCGCCATCATCGCGATCCTCGCCGGCATGCTGCTCCCCGCGCTGAACAGCGCCCGGGAAAAGGCCCGCCGTATTTCCTGCACCAGCAACATGAAGCAGATCGGCCTCTCTCTGAAGCAGTATGCAATGGACTATCAGGATCGTTTCCCGTATTGCGGCTATGCTGACGGGATGGAACTCCTTCGCAAGAATGCCTATCTGCAGGACTATGCGGTCTATTGCTGCCCCTCCACCACCACCACCCGCGGCAGCGGCACCATTGCTCTGGCCGCCAACTCCTATCTTGACTATGCCTATGCCGGCGGCATGATTGAAGGCGGCTCCGCCCTCTTCGGCAACGCTGAATCCGCCATGGCGGCTGATATCTACAGTGGTGCCACCACCAACGGCAGCGTTCCGAACCATGCTGATTTCGGCAACATGCTGTTCTTCGACGGCCACGCCTCCGGCTTCACCGGTGCCAACTGGTATGCCAAGGAGAACCGCGGTTCCTCCTACATCGCACCGAACCCGGGCAACTAATCCCGAATTCGGAAGAAGGACCGTTTGACCGGTTCTTCATTCAGGATTGAAGAGATCCGGTCGCAAGACCGGGTCTTTTTTTGTTTAAATGTGCCAGCTTTGAAACGACAGCTGTCGGACCCATCGGACCTGTCGGACCTGTCGGACCTGTAATTGCGCGGCGTGTCAGTGAAGCGCCAAAAGCAGGAACCCGTCGGAACCGGGCACGGGGATGTTCACCAGTTTTCCCTTGCGGAGCTCCTGATAAATGGCTTCGCTGAAGGCCTGTTCCAGTTCGATGAAGGATTCTTGAACATCCGGATTCTTGCGGGAGGACCCGATCACAAGATACCGGATCCCCCGTCGGGCCAGTTCGCCCGTCCAGTCCGGATAACGGGTATAGTCGAACCACTCCTGAAATCCCGGGGTTCCGTGGCGGTACCCCCGGGGACAGTACAGCCCCCGGCGTTCAAAAACCAGGAGAACCCCCGCATTTTCCGGAGTGTGCTTTGCCAGATAACTGTAAATGGAAAAGAGCCCCTTTTCCCGCAATGCGGCGGAAAGAGCCCGTTCCGGATGGAGCCTTGCATCACGCCAATAGCCCCATGCGTAAAACCCGTGCTTCCATACCCATGGTTCGACCCAGCATACCGCCAGGACAAGGAGCCCGATCCCGGCAAATTTTCTGAATTTCAGAGAAAAACCATTCGTTGTTTCCGCCGCAGCCAGCAGCAACACCGGGATCATGGGAAGCATGAAACGCGTCTGCTGGGAAGTCGCCGCCCAGAAGAGATAAAGGATCCCCAGCGTGATCAGCAGATTTCCGCCGTTTCTGGAGAGTTTTTTCCGCCGGAACTGCATGTATCCGGTGATCACCGTCCCGGCAAACAGGACCGGTACCGCCGCCCCCGCAATGATCCCGTCATAAATGGTCTCCGAGACCCCGGTAAAAAGCCACCCCCAAACCGCACCGTACAGCTTTCCCGGCCCGTAGTGCGTTTCCCCCATGGCCCGGTGACAGGCCTCCACCAGCGGTCCCGGAGTGCCGAAAAGCGTCCCGCAGAAGGGATACACGGGATTTCCCAGGGTGACCCACGGCCGGAAATAAAATCCGAGTACAAAAAGTGCGCAGCTGCCGCAGAAACACAGCAGTCCTCTCCGGTCCGGCTTCATCCGGAGGACCAGCGCCCCCGCGGCAAGCGCGGCCCCTGCCCCGGTCAGTTTGACGGCAGGACACATCCCGGCCAGCATCCCCAGCAAAACGGCGGTCCCGGGAGAAAGTTCCGGCTTTCTGCGGGTGATCCGCAAAGCGGCCAGCATAGGAAGAGCAACGAAAATCTCCGCATAAAATTCCCGCATCATGGTTCCATAGAGGGGGCTCAGGATCAAAATACCTGAAAGAACCCATGCAGTCCGGCATCCCGCCGATTCCCGGAGTTCCCGGTACAGCCCGCCGGCCAGCAGCAGAAAACAGCCGAGGATCAGCCCTTTGGCGGTACCGATCCCTCCCAGCCGGAAAAGCTGGAGGAGAAGAAACTGGGGGAGCAATGGAAAGGCGGAATAGGGCAGGTCCGCCCGGGGCGCGGTGCTGCCGGCTGCAAGCCAGTCCGCAGGGACGGCGATCTGATAGGTCTGCTCATCCCAGCTGTACGGAAAAAAGACCGCCGAGGCGAGAAACCACCCCCCCAACGCGATCAGCACGATCCACATTTCAAGGTTGTCCCGGATCTTTCCCCGGGGATCCCCCTGCCGGAAAAGCTCCAGGAGACCCCACAGAGCCGCCGACGCCGGAAGAATCGCCGCAAAGGCAGCGGGGCAGGTCAGAAGCGCCTTCCCCGCCGCCAGCCCCCACCAGGCAAAGAGCCCCATGCCGAGGGAGATGGACGTGAGAAACTCATAGCCGGCTTCTTCCGGAAGACATTTCCGCAGAAGTGCCCTTCCTGCCCCGTAGCAGGCCAGCATCATCAGCAGGACTCCGCCGGTATTGGCGGGAACGCATCCCAGAAGTTGAACAAGCCCCGCTTCCATTACCGCCCCCGTTTCAATTCCAGCCGGGGATCTGCAAGGAGCGCGGGGATATCCGCCCTCGTCCGGCCCCGTTCCGTTAAAAGTTTGTCCAGTTCCGCCGATTTCCGGGCGGCTTCCGGCATCCGGCCCAGCGCTTCCAGGGTCTTCATGCAAAGCCACATATTTCCGGCGGAAACAGGATAATTCTTCTGCTCCAGTTCAAAAAAGACCAGCGCCTCCGCCGGGCGCCCCGAAGCGGCCAGCGCCCTCCCCCTGAGATTCTGATTGTGAAGAAAATTCCGGTAAAGCGTCGCCGGTTCCATTTTTTCAAGATAGACAAGTGCCTGTCCGGGATCCCGCTGCCGGAAAAATGCATCCGCCGCCCCGGCATAAAGATTCTTTGCCGTCAGCTTCCACTTCCGGCTCCTGGCCCAGTCATCAGGTCCGCCCCCCAGCTGTGCCCGGCGGGCGTAATACCCGGACATCCCTGTCCGAAGCGCAGCCAGAAGCGCAAAAGCGATCAGCGTGATCTGCACGACCC
>DCGO01000100.1:53697-73212 GCA_002314605.1 Lentisphaeria bacterium UBA1776
CGGGCCAGACGACGGAACTCGTCTCCGTAACGGAAACGGCGGAATGCCGCTCCGGCACCTCCAGTCCCCACAGGATCCCGATTCCCAGAAGCCACACCGCATCCATGGGCCAGGATGCCAGCACCACATCCGCCATACCGTGGATCATCAATGCAGAAGTCATGAGCCAGAGCGCCGTCTTCTCTCCCTCCCCCGTCCGGAACGCCTCCGCCGCCGGCCGCCAGCTCCGGAAGAGGATGAATAAATACATACCGAAAAGCAGCACTCCGGCGAGACCGAATTCCCCTGCCATGTTCAGAAGTTCATTGTGGGGGTGGGGATGCCGTTCCGCCGGGTAGGGGCCGTTGTAATAGGCCCGTGGGAGATACCGGGGAATTTCGCTCTCAAACCTCCCCGGCCCCGCACCCATCAGGGGATGGGCCTTCACCATGGCCACAGTCCCTTCCGCCAGAAAACGCCGGTTGCCGTCCGCATCCATTTCCGACACAGCGATCCCGGCGGAAAACACTGCGGCAATGCAGAAGATCCCGTATCCAATGCGGATTTTCCGGTTCGGGATCAGCCCTCCCGCCAGCAAAACCAGCGCGGCAATCCCGGCGGCGGCGGTCCCCCGTGGAAAATATGCCGCCGTATCGGGAAAGAGGAAATATCCGGCAGGAAGAAGCGCTCCAAGGGCCAGAAGGATCCGCCGCCCGCGCCTTTTTCCGGCCAGACCGCCGGCGGCCCAGCATCCGGCAAGAAGCAGGGTGGCGCTCCAGTTCCAGTTGCCGGTGATCCCGAAGGGCGGAGCACCGCATTGCTTCTCGAAAATCAGCGTCAAGAGATCGGCAGCCCCCAGCAGCAGAACGCACCACAGGAGGGGTCGTTTGAGTTCCCTTGCAAAGACCGCTCCGAAGAGAGGCATCACAAAATACCACAGTCCCCGGAGAAAAATATCCGTATTTCCCCGGGAAAAATAATAGTGCATCAGGAGCACCAGCCCCGCCGGGATCATGCCGTAAAAAACACGAGCCACCCGGGCCTCCTGCCGGCAGTCCGTGAAATCCCGGAGCTGAACCGGGGCCAGCGCGAGAAGCGCCAGCGCCGCCAGCACCAGATTCTCATGACTCCAGACCATCCACTCTCCGGAAAGTTTCCCGCCGGCCCAGACAGCCGGATAGACCAGAAAGAACAATGCGGGAAGAACCGTTGATTTGCGGATGTCCGGCAAGGTCATGTCGTTCCTTTACAGCAATTCAGCAGCCGCAGGATTTCAGTTCTTCGGCGATTCTGTTCTGCAGAAATGCGGTGATCTGATCCAGCGGGATCATTTCCGTATCCCTGCAGGCCCGGGTGCGGAATTCCGCCTTGCCTTCCGCCAGAGACTTCGGGGATACCACCACCCGGAGGGGGATCCCCAGAAGATCCGCATCACTGAACATGAACCCGGCCTTTTCCCCCCGGTCATCGTACAGCACTTCCACCCCGGCATTCTGCAGTTCCCGGTAAAGGTTGTCCGCCGCCTGCTGAACCCCTTCCTTGTTGGGGTTGAGGGAACAGAGTTCCACCTGGTACGGGGCGATGGACATGGGCCAGACGGGGCCGTAATCATCAAAATTCTGCTCGATCACGGAAGCCATGGCCCGGCCTACACCGATGCCGTAACAGCCCATGATCATGGGCTGGGATTTGCCGTTCTGGTCCAGATAATTGCAGTTCATGGGCTTCGAGTACTTGGTTCCCAGCTGGAAAATGTTGCCCACCTCGATGCCCCGGACCATCTTCAGGGGCTTGCCTGTCACCGGGCAGGGATCGCCTTCACGGACCGTGGCGATATCCGCCACCGTGATCTTCGACGCATCCGCAATATCCCTCGTAAAATTGAAATTCCTGTAGTGGAAATCCGGCTCGTTGGCCCCCACCACCAGATTGTTGGATCTCGCCACGGAATTGTCCACGATGATCCGGCATTTGGCGGGATCCACGGAGAGAATGGATGCATATCCCGGCACACAGCCGATGGCCTCAATGGCCGCATCACCGGCAAATTTCATTTCCGGCGCCTGAGCCAGATTGGCCAGCTTGGTCTCATTGACCTCGAAATCCCCCCGGATCATGGCAAAAATCAGCTCGCCTGTGAAGGTGTTCTGGAAAAACACCGCCTTGCCGGTCTCTTCCGGGCGGACGCCCAGATATTCGGCCACATCCTCAATGGTTTTCGTCCCCGGGGTGGAAACTTTTTCCAGCGGCTGCATGGGACTGGATTCAAAAGTCCACGCCGCACGGGCCACTTCCCGGTTGGCCCGGTAAGTGTAATCCGGCGAGGTGAAGATCGTATCTTCGCCGCAGTCACAGATGGCCATGAATTCGTGGGAGACCGCTCCCCCCATCATGCCGGAATTGGCCTCGATGGAAAGGACCGTCCGCATGCCGAGGCGCTTGAAGATCCGCTCGTAGGCCTCGTGGCAGCGGAAATAGTACTTTTCCAGATCTTCCTGACTGGTGTGAAAACTGTAGGCGTCCTTCATGGTGAATTCCCGGACCCGGATCATGCCGGCCCGGGGACGGGCCTCGTCCCGGTACTTGGTCTGGATCTGATAGACCATGACGGGGAGCTGTTTGTAGCTGGTGACTTCCGTGCGCACCAGCTGGACCACCGCCTCCTCGTGGGTCATGGCCAGGATCATGGGCTTGTCGTTCCGGTCGGTGAAGCGGAGCAGTTCCTGACCGACGCTCTCATAACGGCCGGATTCCTTCCAGAGTTCCGCGGGAAGGACCACCGGCATCAGAATCTCCTGACCGTCAATGCGGTTCATCTCCTCCCGGATGATATTCTCAATCTTCTCCACGATCCGCTTGCCCATGGGCAGAAGGGAGTAGATCCCCGCCGATACCGGGCGGACGTAACCACCGCGGATGAGATATTTGTGACTGATGGTCTGGGCATCCTTCGGGTCTTCCTTGATCCGGCGGCCAACAAGCTGGGACATGCGCATGATAAAGCAACCTTTCTCTGTAACAAGTCATGACGAAAAACTGTATTGAATAATATACACCGAAATCCCCGCTTATACAAGAAAAAGCGGGCAGCACCCGCGTACCGCATGCCGCGGCGGCTTCCCGGCTCAAAATATCTCAAATACAAACAGAACTCTCCCTGCACACAACCTCCCGTGCAGCAAGTGACGGATGTTAAAAATTAACATCATTCAACCGGAATGATCTGCAAAACGATTGTTAATTTTTAACATTTATTTTGCGGATTTCCGCTGTCCCGGCGGATTCAAGGCTTGATTCCGGGAGGAACGGCTGTATAATTACCGGTTGGAAAGAACGATGCCTGAGGGCGGAAAGGATAGAGAAAATGAGTGAAAAACTTCTGATCGGATGGGAAGAGATCGACATTACGCCGGACATGAAAAAACCGGTGGGGTTGTACGGGCAGTATTACGCCCGCCGCTGTCAGGGGATCCACTCCCGGCTCAAATGCACCGTCTGCGCCATGAGCAAGGGGGATGAAATGTTCGTGACCGGCTCCCTCGACAACGTGGGCTGCCCCATGGAATTTCACGACATGGTCCGGGCGGAAGTGGTCCGTCAGGAACCGGCCATCGATCCCAAAAAGATCTTTCTGAACGCCATTCACACCCACTGCGGCCCCAATATCAAACCGGTCCTGGGGTCCATTCAGGCCAACTGGAAGAGTACCGGCGATGAGGAACTCTCCTGCAACGAATACTCCGCCTTTGCCGTGGAGCGGATCGCCGCCGGGATCGTCCGGGCGTGGAAGAACCGCAAACCGGGGAAGATCCAGCGGGCCTTCGGCCGGGCCACGGTGGGACACTGCCGCCGGGCGGTGTATGCCAACGGCCTCGCCGAAATGTACGGCGACACCACCCGTCCCGACTTCATCGGCATGGAGGCGGGGGAGGATTCCGGCGTGGAAATGCTCTTCACCATGGATGAAACGGGCAGAAAGACCGGCCTCTTTCTGAATGCGGCCTGCCCCAGTCAGGTCATGGAATCGACCTATCTCATGAGTTCCGACTTCGCCGGAGCCGTCCGGGAGCTTCTCAAGAACGATTTCGGGCCGGATTTCCGGACGATCTACCAGATCAGCCCGGCCGGGTGCCAGTCCCCCAGGGATCTGGTGCGGCACTACGCCAGCGAGCCGGATTTCTGGCACGCGGACGGCGTGACCGTGCTGGCGGAGAGACTCCGTCAGGCCGTGCTGAACCCGGTGGAGATTTATCCCGAGGAAGCCGATCCCCTGCTCAAAGTGACTCCCATCCGCATCACCCTCCCCAAGCGCCGGGCAAGCTACGCGGACTACCGCGCCGCCAAGGCGGAAGTGGCCCGTTTGACCGCCATTATGCCCAAGGACAAAGCGTTTGAGGATTTCTGCGCGGAAACCCATGCAAACGAGGCCAAGAACGGCCCCGGCCCCTACGACAGCAAGCTCCACCACTTCGTTCTGATCGAAAATGCCGAAGCAGTGATCCGCCGTTACGAGACCCAGAACAAAAAACCGACCATCTCCTTCGACAGTGTGATCCTCCGCATCGGCGATGCGGCCATGGCTTCCAATCCCTTCGAGCTCTATCTCTATTTCGGACAGATCATCAAGGCCAGGAGCCACGCAAAACAAACCTTCCTGGTCCAGCTCTCCATCGGGGCGGATGAGTCGGCCGGCTACCTTCCCAGCCCTGCAGCGGAACAGTTCGGCGGCTACGGCGGATGCATCATCAACGGCACCGCCGGATCCGACGGCGGGTATCTTCTGGCCGACCGTCAGGCGGAGGCCATCAACGCCCTCTTTGAGTAAGCAATCATGTCGGATGCATTTTACTGCATGGGCCTGGATGCCGGGACCACCGGCATCAAGGCCGTGGTGTTCGATCCCGACGGCAATGCCATCGGTACCGGATTGGCCGAGTACACGCTGGAGACTCCCCGCCCGGACATTGTGGAGCTGGAGCCGGAAATTTACTGGCAGGCGGCCCGCGATGCCATCGCCCTGGCCGTATCCAGGGCCGGCGCCGATCCGACAAGGATCCGTTCCCTCGGCATTACCGGACAGGCAGAGACCCTCATCATGACCGATGAAGCGGGCCACCCCGTCAGAAAAGCCATTGTCTGGCTGGACAACCGGGGAAAGGAGGAGGCCCGGCTTCTTGAGGAGAAATTCGGTTCTGAAAACCTCTTCCGGATGTCCGGACAGACGGAGATGCTCCCATGCTGGCCTGCGGCAAAGATTCTCTGGTACCGGAAAAACCAGCCGGAACTTTTCCGGAAAACGGCGAAATTTCTGATGGTGGAGGATTTTCTGCTCCATCGTCTGACCGGAAGCTGGGGAACCTGCCGGGGGCTGATGCCCTCGAGTCTCTATTTCGACATCCGCACCGGGAAATACGAACCGGCCATGCTGGATTTTCTGCAGATAAAGCAGGATCAGCTGCCGCCCCCCCGGGATCCAGGGGAAAAAGCCGGAATCTGCAAAAACGGCAACGGCACCATCCTTCCCGCCGGAGTACTGGTATCCGTTGCCCCCATCGACCACGTCTGCGGGAATCTGGGGAGCGGCTGCGCCAGGGAGGGAACCGTATCGGAAACCACCGGCTGCACCATGGCGCTCTGCGCAGTCAGTGATCATGTGTTGTACGATGACGCCCGGAGGATCAGCACTTACTGCGGCTGTCTGCCGGGAAGTTTCGTTCTGCTCCCGTGGGCTCCCACGGCGGGAATGCTCCTGAAACACTTCCGGGACGAATTCGCTTCCGGGATGAGTTATGCCGATTTCGATGCCGCCGCAGCCTCGCTCCCTCCGGGGAGCGAAGGGCTGCTGATCCTCCCCCACGCCGCCGGAGCCGTGTCGCCGGTATGCTGTCCGGAGGCCCGGGCGGCGGCCTACGGGATCACACTGGCCCACAAGCGGGGCCACTGGGCGCGGGCCATCATGGAATCGGTGGCGTATCTCCTCCGGGACAATGTGGAGGTCCTGCGGACCCTCGGCTGCAGAATTGACGCCGTCCGGGCACTGGGCGGCGCGGCAAAGAGCCCCCTGTGGCTCCAGATCATGGCGGATGTGCTGGCTCTTCCAATCACCCTTACCTCCTGCGAAGAGGCGACCTCCCTCGGGGCGGCCATCTTGGGCGCAGCGGCGGCGGGACTTGTGCCGGACGCGGTCGCCGGGGCGGAAAAGATGGTGAGGACCTGCCGGACCATCCACCCGGGCAAAGATGCGGAAATCTACCGGAAGTATTTCCGGGATTATCAGAAACTCAATCAACTTTTGATGCCAACATTCGGAGGTAAATTATGATGGATCTCATCCGTGCCGGATTTGTGGGATTCGGCGAAGTCAACACCCCCCGGGAATTCATCGATCCCCGCTGTGCCGCCGCGGCGGCCGCACTGGAGGAGCGGGGGATCACCCTGGTGAAAACCGCTCCTGTAAGCGATGACCCCGCCGGAACTCAGGCCGCCCGGGCGGTAAAGGAACTTAAACAGGGCGAGTTTGATGTACTGGTGATCTGCGTGGCCGGCTGGATCCCCAGCTGGACGGTGGTAAAAGTCGTTGAACCCTTCCGCCACAAGCCCATGCTCCTGTGGGGGCTGAGCGGCTGGCGCACGGGGGACCACTTCGTGACCACGGCTGATCAGGCGGGAACCACGGCTCTCCGGGGACCGCTGACCGAAATGGGGTACAACCTCAAGTATCTCGTGAATTTCAAGGATTCCGCCCCCCGTTACGATGAAGCGGCGGATTATATCCGGGCGGCGGCGGCGGCGGGCAAAATGCGTGAGTGTTTCATCGGCATGTCCGGCTACCGGGATATGCGCCTCTTCGGCACCCTTTATGACGGAAACCTCCTGAAGAGCCGGATCGGAGCGGAAATCGAGCACTTCGACCTGCTTGAGATCGCGGAACTTATGAAGACCGTCCCGGAAGCGGAAGTGACGCAGGCGGCACAGCATGTCAGAAGCGACTGGAAATTCATCCGGGCTCCCCAGCCCGGGACCGTCGAAAATTCCGTGCGTCTGGCATTGGCCTTCAAGCGGAAGATCGGGGAACGGGGCTACTCCGCCTTTTCCTTCTGCGATGTGGACGGGGTCAAGAAACTCCTGAAATTCGCCCCTGCCGGGGCCATGACACTGCTTCACGACCTCGTGGATATCCCCAGCGTCCCGGAAAACGACTGCTACGGCGCGGTGACCGAGGTGCTGATGCGGACCCTGACGGGAGTGACCCCGGGGTATCTCGAATTCTATGAGTTCACCGAAAAATCCGCCCTGATGGGGGTGCCGGACTATGTGCCGAAAACCATGGTGGACGACGCAGTTACGGTGATGCCCAATGCCTTCGGCTCCTTCGGCGAAGGCCTCCTCAACGTGTCGAAACTCAAGACCGGTCCGGTCACCATTGTCCGGCTGGCACAGGAAAAGGAGAGACTCCTCCTCCATGCAGCCCGGGGCGAAGCGAAGACGCCGGAAAAGTGGGAAGAGGCCGGATGGGCCCCGCCGGCGCCCCAGCTGCCCAGTCTGGAAGTGGTGCTGGAACACGGTTCCGAAGCGTTTCTGAAGAATGTCATGGGCCAGCACTATATCGTGGTCTATGGCGACAAGCTCAATCTGATCCGGGAATACTGCCGGATCACCGGCATGGAGTGCCGGGTGGACTGAAAAAGGATCAGCAATCATGAAACCGAACTGTAAAATCAAGGCTCCGTTCTTCGAGATCGGCCCCAAGTCCTACCTCTACGGACAGGATGTGATCGATCTGGCCAAAGCGGCGGACGCCGCTTCGGAGAAATACGATGTGGACATTATTTTCACCACACCTGTGGTGGAGATCGCCCGGGTCAGGGCGGCAACGAAGCGCATCCACGTTTTCGCCCCCCACATGGATCCCCTGAAACCGGGCCGGGGCCTGGCGGACATCCTGCCGGAATCCCTGGTGGCGGCGGGAGCCGAAGGGGTGATGCTCAACCACTGCGAGAAACCCCTCACCATCGGCGTCCTCAAAGAGACCATCCGCCGGGCGAACGAAGTGGGCCTCGTCACCATCGTCTGCGCGGACTCTCTGGCGGAAGCCGGCATGATCGCCCGCCTCAAGCCGGACATCATCGTGGCGGAGCCTTCGGAACTGGTGGGGACGGGCGTGAGCGTGGGACCGGAATATGTGGAAGCCGCCGCCCGGGCGGTGAAAGATGTGGATCCTGAGATCCTCGTGCTGACGGCGGCGGGCATTGCCAACGGGCAGGACGTGTACAATACGATCCATGCCGGAGCAGACGCCACCGGCTCCTCCTCCGGGGTGGCAAGGGCCAAAGACCGGGCGGCCATGGTGGATGAAATGATCTCCGCCGTCCGCAAGGCGTGGAACGACAGACAAAAATAACAACTCCGGGACAGCGGTTGTTCCGGAAACAACAAAACAAGGAGTGAGCATCATGGAATTCAAAGTCTATCAGAAAGAACTGGAACTGCAGTCCCGTGGCTGGATCCCCACCTTTCACGACGTCTCCAAGGAGATCATCGAGATCGTCAGGGCCAGCGGCATCAGAAACGGCACGGTCTGCATCGCCTCCCACCACACCACCTGCTCGGTGATGATCCAGGAATGTTCCCACGACATCGACTCCTTTGACATCGAGTATCTGCAGCATGATCTGCTGGACATCATGCGCAAGATGATCCCGGATTTTGCCGAGGAGCATCAGTACCGTCATCCCGGCCCCATTCATACCCAGTTCGGCCGTTTTGTAAATGAGCCCGGAGATTTCACCAGCATGAATACGGACGGACACCTCCGCTCGGTTTTCTTCGGCCGCAGCGAGACCATGACCATCAAGGACGGTGTGCTGGACGGCGGCGAATTCGCCCACATCTACTTTGTGGACTGGGACCATGTCCGGGCCCGCCGCCGTCAGCTGAATGTGACGGTCATGGGCACCACCGGAGATCTGGAGGAGGACCGCAAGTGGAACAACGGCGAGGTCATCAATACCCTCCACAAGTACACGCCGGAAGAAAAGGCCGACGACGTACATTACACCCTCCAGCAGAAGCGTTGAATTACAGCGGGAGGTGTGTTCTCCTCCCCCGGAAGTGTCCCGCCCGGGCCGCTCTCCGGGGGATTTTTTCTTGCGGCATGAAAATCATCCGGACCTGCGGAAAGGCATGGGCCATGAATTTTCCGGAAAAAGAATTTGAAAAAAACAAAATCAGTGCTATTGTAATAAACCGGATGTATGGAAAAGAAAATTTCGCAATGAAATAAAATAGAAGGAAAAGAAATCATGGCAGTTTCTTCGAAATCCGCCGCCAAGCGGCTTCGCAACAGTGTGAAGAGCAATCTCCGCAACCGGGCTCGCAAGAGCGAGCTCAAGACTCTGGAAAAGAATTTCCGGGCGGCCGTTGCCGCCGGCGAAAAGGACACCGCCGCAGAACTGCACAGCAAGTGCTGCAGCCGGGTGGACAAGGCCGTCAAGGCCGGCACCTATCACGCGAACAAGGCGGCCAACAAGAAGTCCCAGTTCGACAAGCTCATGGCCGGCATGCAGGCCTGATGTACCTTTGACCGGTTTTCGGGTTTCAGAAAATACCGCGTACGGTTTCCGTCACTCGGTATTTTTTTGTCCGTTTTTTCCGGGATAAGGACTTCCGGTCAGGACCGGGAGCCATCCCATTTTCCGGGAGACACGCGGTAACGAAGGGCACAGTAACTGCGGAGAAATATCATGATCCGGCGGTGAGCCGGCTCCTTCAGAGGAGCCGATTCAAGTTTCCGGATCAGTTCCATTGCCGTGGGCCGGCTGAACCACGGAATCCTGCCCGTCCAGTACATCCGGCAGAGAAGCCGGTGATACTGCCGGATCAGCTTCCGCTTTTCCGGCGTCGCCTCCAGAACACTGTTCCGGCGGAAATGCCGGTGCATCATCCACAGCAGCACTGCAGGCAGCATCAGATAGAACGGCAAACTCCACGGACTGCTCCACGATCTCTCAATCAGAGCCCAGATCCCGCCGAACAGCGCACTGACCGCCTCCGCCACATGCCCCCTGCGGAACAGCGCGAAAAATTCCTGTCCGCAAAGTGCGGCACACTCCCAATACTGCCGGACCGCCTCAAATTTGCGTCCGGGCAGAGGCGGGACTGCGGGGGTGGGGTCCAGGAGGATCCATTCCCGGCGGTCCCTGTCAAAAGCCTCCACCCATGCGTGGGCATTTCCCATACGGGCAATAAAACTGCGCCCCGACCGGTGGGGCTCATCGCAGATAAATCCGGTTGCATATCTTGCAGGGATCCGGCACATCCGGAGAGCGAGAGTCATGGCGCTGGCAAAAAGCTCACAGTGTCCCCGCCGGGTCCGGAGCAGAAAATGGACCACCGGGTCCTCTTCCGCTGGTTCCGGCGACAGAGAATACCGGAAATTGCCGTAAAAAAAATTCAGAAGTTTCTGAAAAACCACCGCATCCGGGTCCCGTGGCGTGATTTTGGCGGCATAGCAGACCTCCTGCAACACGGCTCCAAGTTCTCCGGGGACCCGCCGCAGTTCAGGATCCTTCAACGGGTCGCCGACCAGCGGACCGCCGCTGTCGGCATTGGAATCCGCCCGCAGGGTATAACCTGCTGAGGGGCGTCCCCCGGTAACCGTCAGCGTCCCGTCTTTTCCCAGATACGCCTTGTCCGCAAGCATCTGCAGTTCCACAGTCCGGCCGGGGAAATAGATGATTCGCCCCTGATTCTGTACCGATGGAAAAACCAGCCAGCTGATCCCCAGCCCGGCACTCCCGGAACGAAGTTCAAACGTGTGATCACTGACCAGACCGGGAGCCTGCCGGACCGGAAGAAACCCGTCATAATCCATCACGCCGGACCATTTGCCGCCCGGCTCGTAAGTGGTGAATCCCCGCCCGCGCAGATAGCCGGGGACCTGACTGCCGATCACATGAAATGCAATCTCCGACTCGTTCTTCCGGAAAACATCCTCCAGCGTAAAGCAAATATTCACCGATGACCGGTCAAAAAGCTGTTCCGGACGCCGCCAATGGGAAACGGAATTGCCGTGCAGCAGAAAATTCTCCAGATTCCGCAGTTCATCGGCGTAACGATTTGCGGCATAACGGATCCCGTATGCGCTTCCGGCGATCAGCAGGACCGTCAGCAGGACTCCCAGCCTGCGCCCCGAAGCATGTCCGGGCACCCGGCCATAACGGCGGAGGCTCCGGCAGGAGAGAAAAAAAGTAACGGCAAGAACAAGATAGAACCACTGTTTCGCTCTCTCGCCCCCATACCGTGCCTCGATCTCCTGCGGAACACCGAACCATTGTCCGAAGATCCGCAATTCGCCGCAAAAAGCAAGGATGCAGACAGCCGCCGCTATGGCGGCGCCGATGGCCGGTTGAGGTTCGCAGCAGATGGTAAAAAAGAGCGCTGCATATACCAGGACCGGAATGATCCATTCCGGATGCAGTAAAGAAGCCAGAAAACTGAACGGAGAATCCGTCACGGGCCACGCACTGTCTTCCAGTACCGCCAGCACCATGGCCCCGACCACGGAGTAAATGATCGAACGGTCGCTGACACGCACCTTCCACGGCAGCAGCATCGAAAATACGCACAGGATACACGCCGTCAGCGCCACATGCCACTGCCCCGTCCAAACGGAATAAACCGTCAGCGCCGGGACAAGCAGCAGTGCGGTTTCCAGCACCGCAACCCGGCGGGAATCATCACTCACTTTTTGGACGCCAGAAAAACGTGACGGAAACGGACGAAATACCCCAGTCCGGAAAGCACCGTCACCAGCACGATCCCGGTCAGGAAAATGATCCATACCGTCCATACACAGATCTTGATCCCGCCGATTTTCCAGACGGCGGAATGAAGATCATACCACCCCACCCAGGAAGCTCCGGCCAGCGCCAGCATGACCATCTGCAGAGCGGTCTTCAGCTTGCCCCAGCGATCAGCGGAAATAACGACCCCCCGCTTGGCAGCCATGGTGCGCAGCCCGGTCACCATAAATTCCCGACTGATCACCAGTACAACGATCCATGCGTGCATCAGCTGGTACTCCACCGCCATCAGCATGGTAGCCGTAATGAAGATCTTGTCCGCAAGAGGATCCATCAGCGCCCCGAAATCCGTGATCTGATTCCATTTGCGTGCAAGGTACCCGTCCAGAAGATCCGTCGAGCCCGCCAGGATGGCCAGAATATAGGCCGTCAGCCGGATCGCATAGATTTTTTCCGGCATCCCGCCGGGAGGCAGGTAAAATATCTGCCCGGCATTGGCCGCCAGCAGAACGAAGACCATGATCATGGCTACGCGCATGACCGTCAGAAAATTCGGGATGTTCATTGCTGCAGTTCTCCATACATTTCAAACTCATCGGCGCCGGTGTAAACGACATCGTAAAATTTTCCTGCCTGCAAACGCTTCGGGGCGCTGACGATCACCCTGCCGTCGATCTCCGGCGCATCCAAAGTCCCCCGGCCGCTCCCCCCGTCGCGGCTTGCCAGATCCATCAGCACCCGGTCATGTTTCCCGATCCACTCCCGGTTGCGCTCAAGCATGATTTCATGCTGGACCGCCAGAAGTTCGTCCGCCCGCTCCCGGGCGGTCTCATAGGGAACCTGATCCGGAAAAGCGGCGGCCGGGGTCCCGGGCTCCGGGGAAAAGGCAAAGACACCGCAGCGCTCGAACCGCTGTTCCCGGACAAAATCCGTCAATCCGGCGAATTCCGCTTCCGTTTCGCCGGGAAGCCCGGTGATGAAAGTGGTCCGGAGCACGAGGCCGGGGATCCGGTCCCGCAATTTTTCCAGCAGCTTCCGGGTGGCGGAAGTGGTCACATGCCGGAACTGAGCCTTCAGGATCCGCCCGGAAATGTGCTGGAGAGGAATATCCAGATACGGAATGATCTTCCCTCCCTCCGCCACAGCATCAATAAAATCATCTGTGTAGCGGGCCGGGTGGGTATAAAGAAGCCGGATCCGGAAATCGCCGTCAATCGTCTGAAGTTTCCGCAGCAGACCGCCGATCCCGCCGGGCTGGTCATAGGCCGTGATGTCCTGGGCGATCACCACGATCTCCCGGGCATCGCCCCGGACCAGATTTTCCGCTTCACGCAAAACCGATTCCGGCGTGCGGCAGCGCAGATTTCCGCGAATCTCCGGGATGGAGCAGTAGGCACAGCAGTTGTTGCACCCGTCGGCAATTTTGAGAAAGGCAACGTGAGGCAGCGTCAGAAGAAGCCTCGGCATGGTGTCATCCGCCAGAAAAGTCGGCTTGCCGCTGCACGCCGGGACCGGTGCCCCCCGCAGGATCTCCGCCAGTTTTCCAATGGCATCCACGGGAAGAAAAATATCCACCTCCGGGAACGATTCCCGGAGTTCCGGTGCAGGAACTTTCTGGCAGAGACAGCCGGTCACCACGATCCGCCGGCCGGCCGACCGTTTTTTCCAGCGGACGGCCTTCCGGATGTTTTCGGCGGCTTCCTCTCTGGCTTCCTGCAGAAATGCACAGGTGTTGATGAGGTATACATCCGCACTCCGCGGACTTTCCGCCAGCAGAAAATCATGGGTCACCAGCAATCCGGCCATGACTTCAGTGTCCACCAGATTTTTGGGACATCCCAGACTGACGATGAAAACAATATTCTGCATGTTCACTCAGTATCTACAGCAAAAAAGCCCGGTCCTCCGGGCTTTGGTTCCAGCAAACCACGCCGGGACTACTCGTTGGTAACCACCGTCTGCTCGTTGAAAAAGAAATTGAAGGCATTATGCTCCACATCCACCACCCACGCGGGACGGATATACGGTCCATAGCCCCAGCCGGCATCGTTGGGAGCCCAGGTGGCACCCGGCAGCGGCATGTAAAAGGTCAGGATGTCCAGTACGCCCACCAGTTCCCGGGCGACCACAAAGAACAGCCCGCGAAAGATCCCGTAGGTCAGAGATGCAATGGCCCCCTGTTCATTGGCCACATCGTAGGGCCGGATCAGAATTTCAAGCGCACCAAAGGCCACATTGGCTACGCCGCGGCCAAGCTTTTCCCCCATCTGATCAATGAGCGGACGCTGCATGACGGCGGAGTCAATTTCACTTTTTTCCGCCGCAGACAGCCCCACTCCGCACAGCATCATGAATGCGGCCAGCATCCCCAGCAAAAAACGATTGCGTTTCAACATCTTTTGAGTCTCCTGTGTCTCTGAAAAATTCTCACCGAATACACTTTTCCTCAATATAAGCCTTTCCCCTGAAATTTCAAGGGAAGAAACTTTTTTTTCCGTCTTTTTTACAGGTTCAGTCGATCTTCACCTCTTTGCCGCCGGCAGCGGCGGAACGGTAAATGGCATCCAGAATCTTCTGGACGGCCAGTCCTTCCGTGCCGGGAGCCCCCAGGGGAGTTCCTTTGCGGATGGCATCGACCCAATTCTGAAGCTTCACCACAAAAAGTTTCGCGAAGCCGCAGTCCGGCAGATAGTTCGGGGAAATATTCACCATGGTGCCGTCCTGATCGGTGAAAATTTCCGCCGGATCCCACGAACCGCCGCCCTTGTCCCCCATGACCGAAAACGAAAATCTGTTCTCCGGAATATGGGCCGCAAAAGAGGATTCGATCTCCATCACGGCACCGTTTTCGAACCGGATATGCCCGATGGCCAGGTCTTCGACCGTGTAAGTCCTGAAATCCCACCCCGGCCACGGACAGACCACATCGCCGGGCTTATTGCCGAGATACGTCCAGGTCATTCCCACCGCCGCCACCGGCTTGGGCTCCCCCATGAAGAAGTGGCTTGCTTCGACCATGTGGACACCGATATCAATCATGGGACCGCCGCCCTGAAATTTCTTCTGCCCGAAAACGCCCCAGTTCGGGATCCCGCGCCGGCGCAGAGCCTGCACCTTCACAAACATGATATTGCCGAATTTCCCGGCATCTTTGGCACGCTTGAGAAACCGGGTCCGTTCGTGATAGCGGTTCTGAAAACCCACCGCAAGTTTCACGCCGTTTTTGTCGGCGGCGGCGATCATCTTTCTGCACTCCGCAGGATTCATGGCCATGGGCTTCTCCACCATCACATGACACCCTGCGTTGGCGGCATCCACCGCAGGGGCGCAATGAACGCCGTTCGGGGTGCAGATATCCACCGCATCAAGTTTTTCCTTTTTGAGCATTTCCCGCCAGTCGGCGTAGCCCTTCTGCACGCCCCACTTTTCGGCCATCTGAACAACTCGCTCCGGCAGAATGTCGCAGCAGGCCACGATTTCCGCTTCGGGGATCTCCTGATAAGCCCCCATGTGCGTCTGACAGATCCCGCCGCAGCCGATCATGCCGATGCGCAGCTTTCTGCCTTTGAATTTTTTCTTTCCGCCGTCCATGGCCAGGGAATCATTGGATATTGCTTTGTCCGCCATCTTTCAGCCCTTCTTAAGAATTCAAGACCGTCCTATTCATCCTTGACATGACTGCATACATTGACCTGCCGGACACCGCAGATCCAGTCGGCAACAGACCGGCGGCTGATCAGAACCGACGGGATCATCAGGACCCCGAAGAGCAGCATGAAACCCGTGTAAACAAGCGCCCGCACCGGAAGGACCTCGGCATCCTCCTGTTTCCGGGTCAGAAAAATCCCCCAGAACCACATGCCGACACTCTGGGCAAAAACAGAAAAAGCCAGGACATAATAGAGCAGGATCATCAGTCCGATCCATTTTACGGGAGCATACAGCCGGTTCTGAAATTCGCCCAGAGGAATCCGCCGGACCGTTTGACCGAAACGCAGCCTCACATATTCCCCGTTCCGGTCATAACCGGTAATGAGTCCGGTCCCGGGCCCGAACTTATAGACGGGGACCTTCGTCCTCAGTTCAGAAACGCCGGACCGGATCCCCTTCGGCGTGACCTTTTGGACCCCCATGCTGTAAAACCCCTTGACGGCGGAGGTCTTCTGCCTGACCGATCCCATGAGCCGCTGAAAACGCGCCTTGGAAGATGCCTGTTCGAGTTCTTCCTCCGATTTCTGCGCTCCGGTCTGCGCAACCGGAGTATCCTGACCGGATTTCAGGGAAACATTGTTGAAGTTTCTGGGCATTCCGTGCTTCAGAGGCTTCCCGGCTTTCCCATTGCCGGCAAAGGGATCGCTTTCCGGCTCGGAAACAGCAACAGTATTCCGGATCTTCTCGTTCATCCGCTGTGAAATTCCGGCAAAATTGCGGGTGAAATAAGCACCAAAGGGCATATTTTCCATCGCAACCTGATGGATTTCCGCCTCGTCCCCCGCCTTTTCCGCCTGGCGGGAAGCAAGATACGCAGCATACTGATCCTGCTTTATCAGCAGTTCAAATGGAGAAAACGTATTTTCCAGTTCCCCGATACCGGAAATTTCAGGAACCGTCCGGACCTTGCCTCCCCTGGAATTCTGTTCGGCACGACGGCGGAACCGCAGCTCCGCCCGCCACGTTTTCCGCAACAGCTCCTTTCTGGCTTGATCCTGAAGCTGCTGTTCCGCCTGATCCGCTTCGCCCCATTCCGGAATGCTCCGCACCGTCGGCAGATAGATCACAACCGCCAAAATGCAGAGGATGACCATATCCGTAAACATGGCAAGGCCCCGCCGGACAACCGAGGCATCCACCGCATTTCTGGCTTTCACCAGCGCATTTGCGTCACGCTTTTCCTCCAGACGCTGATTTCCCAGATCCAGCAGAAAGCGGAACCAGGAACTGCCGGCCGGAACCGCTGCGGCAGCCGTCGGTTCCGCAGTACCGGCAGAAGCCAGCGCCTCCGCAAAACAATCCATCGCCCCGATGGTACGGAAATCCTTCAGAAGCGCGTTCCGGATCGGACTCTCCGCAGTCAAGCGGCCGGCCCGGATCTCCTGGATCACCGCATCCTTGTCCACCGGTCCGACAGAATTTCCCTCACTGTCCAGATAGATAAAATTCATTTTATTCTTTCCGTAATACTGATAACGTTTCTGCGACCACATCCTGCAACGGCAGACCGCCGCCGAAAATATCCAGTGCCGATCCGATGGTGAAATGAACTCTCCCCCGTCCGCACTCACGGATCAGGTGTACCTCCTCCAAACTCGAAATTCCGCCGGCATAAACGCAGTCAATGGGCGAGTGTTCCGCCAGAAGCGTCAGAAGCTCCCGGTCGATCCCCTGACACTTTCCCTCCACATCCACGGCGTGAATCAGAAATTCCGCCGCACTGTCTGCCAGGAGTTTCAGTGTTTCCGGGTCCACCGCCAGACGGGTGAATTTCTGCCAGCGGTCCGTCACAATAAAATAGCGTCCGTCCCGTTTGCGGCAGCTCAA
This sequence comes from Lentisphaeria bacterium UBA1776, assembly GCA_002314605.1. GTDB lineage: Bacteria > Verrucomicrobiota > Lentisphaeria > Victivallales > Victivallaceae > UBA1776. The sequence continues at coordinate 71,019 of DCGO01000100.1, forward strand.
GTCCAGCACCAGATGCTCTTTCCCCACGGTTTTCAGAAGGGTCCGTAGCCGTTCCCAATGGAGTTCCCCGCCGGAAAAGATGTAGCTTGTAACGATTACATGCGATGCCCCTGCATCCAGCCACATTCCGGCATTTTCCGGACACACGCCGCCGCCCAGCTGAAATCCTCCCGGCCAGGCTCCCAGAGCTTCCATGGCTGCCGCCTCATTGCCGGGACCAAGCTGGATCACATGACCTCCCGGAAGATCCAGTTTCCGATACAGCTCCGCATAAAAGCGGGGAGGCTTCTCAGCAACAAAATTGGTCGCCGGCCCGGAACCGCCGTTCTGAAGTGTGCTTCCCACAATCTGCTTGACCTTGCCGTCATGCAGATCGATGCAGGGGCGAAACTCTGCAGAAGGGGAACTCATTTTCCGGATTCCTTCGGGAAAACCGGCAGACTGCCGTATTTATCCTGCAGTTCCTTCCGCTCGGCGGCACTCCCGTGCTGCATCCGGTAAACGAAATATTTGTTCAGAATATTGCCCCAGAACTCCCGCCGTGCTTTCGGAATGCGGCGGTCGTTCAGGAGATGCGCGTAATCTTCCATAAAAAGATAGAAGTGCTCCGACAGCATCACCCGCCTGAGCCTCCGGTATTCCCTGGCGGACTCCCTCCCCGGAGATCTTTTTTCCACCGGAGATGCCGCCTGTTTGGCAAAAGCAGTGTAAAGCCGGTCGATTTCAGAATTCAGCAGGAAGCGGTTCAGCAGCACATCCCTTGAATGCCCCTTCCGCAGATCCAGAAAAACCTCATCCGCCTCACCGACGATCGAACGGGTTCTCACCCGGAAGGGTTTCTCGAATCCCACAAGATAGGACTGCACCCTCACCTCTATCTGAATATTTTTCAGAAATTCCGGATCGCTCAGCATTTTCTTCAGACGGGAGGCCGTGTCATAATCCCTGTCCAAAGTGCCGGCAAAATCGGCAGCCTGTTTGGCGGCTTCCCGCTCTTGAGGCTGGACATCCGCCGGAAGGACCCCGGAATTTCCGGCCGCCTGACGACAGGCATTCCACCGGGTCTGATCTGGATTTCCGAGTTCAGAAATAAATGCGGCCCCCAGGGCCAGACACTCCTGCTGCTTTTTGGCAACATAGGCATCAACCCGTGGCTTCAGCCCCTCCAGACGCGCCTGTTCCTCCTGCTTGCGCCGCTGAATGGCGTCTTCCTGACGGCGCTGATTTTCCTGTGCGATCCGGAGAGCCTCCTCCTGACGGCGGCGGCTTTCCTCCTCCGCCTTGGCCAGTTTTTCCTCCATGGCCAGCTGTGCCGCAACCCGTTTTTCATGGGCCGTCTGGCGATACGGGGCGACCCGCATGGCTTCATCGTTCACCCCGAAGACCTCCAGCAGCCGTTTCTGCAGAGACTCCTCCTCCGAAGTGACGGCCCGGGGGTATTTCAGCATCAGGTCATCCGCTCCAGCCAGAAAGGGATCGATATTTCCCTGGGCCGACAGTTCCAGCAACGCCTTCGCCTGACGAATAAATTCCGGACGGGTACGGGGCGGCGGGAGCGGAGCTTCCGCCGGTTTGACCGGAACAGCAGGTTTGTCACCGGCTTCCGCCGGTTTGACAGGAACAGCAGGTTTGTCACCGGCCTTCGCCGCCTTCTCGGTCTTTCCGGCCTTCGCCGCCTTCTCGGTCTTTCCGGCCTTCGCCACCTTCTCGGTCTTTCCGGCCTTCGCCGCCTTCTCGGTCTTTCCGGCCTTTTCGATCTTTCCGGCCGGATCGGGGGCTTCGGTCTTTCCGGCATCTGCAATGGAAACCACCTGGCCGTCCTGAACAGTCAATTTCAATCCAGCTAAAATCCGGTTCTGGAGCGGAACCAGAAAACCAGGCAGTTTCTGAAAACGGATCATCCCGGCAAAGACTGCCGGAGGAATCACAATCAGTACCGCCGCGCCGATCAGGAGCCACTTGATCCAGCCAGGAAAACTTTTTTTCTTTGAAGAACCTGCAGGCGGTTCCGCAACAGCAGGAGAAGACTCCGGCTCCGTCTTTGCCTTCAGCTGGATTTTTCCCCCGTTTTTTTCCGGTTCCTCCGCTTTGGCAGCGCCATCCTTCGGAGATTCTTTTTTTTCCGTCGGAGGTGGCTCCGCCTTGAGAACGGTCGGCTTGACAGGCGCGGCAGGCGATCCGATCTTCGGCGCCG
>DCGO01000046.1 GCA_002314605.1 Lentisphaeria bacterium UBA1776
TTTCACAAAATTTCGGACAATAACATGCTTTTATATGTGACATCAAAAAGAATTAGCAGGAGTGCTTTGAGGGGAAAAAGTAGTGTCCGAAGTTATGCGCACATTTGATTCTGATTGATTACGGATTCGACTGTACTTTCAAACGATAACGTATGGAAAATTGCGCATATTTTGAAAAACAGTGCTTGACAAAAGACCTGTTCTCTGATTGATTACGGTATCCACATGGCAGTGTCCGAAGATGCGCACATTTGATTCTGATTGATCACAGAATGTGCGCAATTTTCCGGACATTATCGCTGTGAGAATTCCAGGACGGCGCCGGGAAGTCCCTCTTCCGTATCCAGCCGGACGGCGATCCTGCCGGGCTCCACGGGATAGTACCGGGGAAGGACCAGGGTCCCGCATTTGAACTGGTGCTTGAATTCCATCCGTACCCGGTCGTAACGGAAATCCTCCGGCAGCCGGTCCCCGGCAATGGCAAGGTATCGGGCGCTGTTCAGGTGCTGATTGAGATCCAGATCCGAGGGGCGGACCTTGTGGGGCTCCTTCAATTCTCCTTCGCCGGAGGGGAGGGCAAGTTTCCGGGGCAGTTCCTCCATGGGTTCGGCGGGATCGAAGGGAAGGAGCTCCTCAATATTGTCCGGAAGCCGTACGGCTTTTCCTGTCTGGAAGTTAAAGAAACAGCCTACCGCATTGGAGATCATGCAGAGGTTTCCTGCCTCGTCCCGCATGGTGATCCGGCGGAAGCCGTAAATGCTCCGGCAGTCGTAGATCACCACTTTTATTTTCAGTTTTTCCCGAAAAGCGGGGCGGCGGAGAATATCGATCTGAATGGCGGCCAGAAAGACCGCCGTCCCGGTACTCCTGAGCCAGTCGCAGAATTTTGTTTCCTGATATTCCTGAAACTGGCAGCAGTCCATAAGCATGGCCATGGCCGGTTCCAGTTTCAGGAGACCGTCCGCGCCGGTATTGCAGTGATAAACCGTCCGTTCAAATTCGTACATTTCCTTCCTCCGGGTTGCTGATGGTCGGGAAATATACCCCAAAAAAGGGAAAATGCAAATTGGAAGGCCGCCGTGGGGGAGAAGCAGCCGATTCCGCATTCTCCGGAGAACTTTCAATGAGTTCAATCCGGTCGGTAAGCCGGCGGATGGACAATGTCCGTATCCTGATGGGAATCTGAAGCCGCGCATTGAGCCAGAAGTTCCGGCGGAATCCTCGCAATGACGATTCTCTTGTGCAGACGTTCAGCTTCCGGATCGAATGATTTGCAGACAACCGTCAGCGATTCCCCCTTTTTCAGCGCGGCATGGATCGGGTGGAGATATCCGGCGGTAACATGAGACGTGGTTACCAGAAGATAGGAATTTCTGTTTTTGACAGCCTGTTTCCAAAAACAATCCTTGTTCGGACGGAAAAAGAATCCTTCATGCAGTGCGACTGCGGTGGCCAGCTTGACGGCATGGTACGCCTTGTCGATGACCGGTTTGCCAAAAGTGTCATGGTTGAGGATCGGACGTGCCAGTTCGCAGAATGTGTAGCTGCCGCCGCCCTGCCATTTTTCGGTGCCGGTAATCCCCCCCGGATCCGTTCCGTCAATGACTTTGTCCAGCCGTACCTTGCAATGGGTATAGGCCTGATTTCCCATTTCGATCCCGATCCAGCGGCGTCCCATTTTGTGCGCTGCCGCCGCTGTTGTACCGGAGCCCAGGAAGGCATCCAGCACCAGATCGTTCGGTTTGGTCGCAATATTCAGGATCGCCCTGATAAGTTTTTCCGGTTTGGGGGTGGTGAACATATTGGAGCCGAAAAGCCGGATGTTTTCCTCCTTTGCGTCCTGATTGGTCCCGGCAAATTCATAGCGCCACAGGGACATGGGGATCATTTCCTGATGGACCGCGTACAGGAAACTCTTCTGAACCGGGAAGTGGTCCATTCCGTCTTCTCCCCACCAGAGACGGTTTTCCTGCATGTTTTTCCGGTGTTCGGCGGGAAGAGCCGCCCAGACGCGATTTTTTTCCGGATAAATTTTTTCACCGGTCTTCGGGTGTGTGACGGCATAGAACCGTTCTGGGCATTGCAGTGCCGTGAAATTGCAGGTATAATCCACCGCCTTCCACGGACCACGGGGGTCATTGTCCGGATTCCGGTATTTACGGAACTGCTCTTCGGTGAGCGGAAGTTGGTTTCTTTCGAACAATCTTGTTTTCCGATAGACAAGAATATGATCGAGGACATGTCCGAACTCTCTGGCATCCAGGATCGGAGGACACCTTTTTTCCCAGGATATGTCGCATAGAAAATTGTTTCTGCCGAATATCTCATCCAAAACTATTTTACAGTAATGGACCTCATCGTTGTTGAGGTTGACCCACAGACTTCCGAAGTCCGACAGCAGATGATGCAGCATGACGATTCTGCGCCTTATGAAACTCAGCCACTGTCCGTGATCCAGATTATCGCCGTAGTACTTATACACCGACCCGGTATTGTACGGCGGATCGACATAGATGCACTGAACCTGACCGGCAAATTTTTTTCCAGTATTTTCATTGCCTGCAGATTGTCGCCGTGAATCATCAGATTGCCGTTGATCCCGGTATCCAGCGGATCCCCTTGGGTATGGCGTGATTTCTGCGGGTCTTCGATCAGAAAGCCAGGTTCTATATTGATCCGCTGGTCCTTGCCGGACCAGATCAGTTCCACTTTGTTTTTCATCAGGATCTCCGCTTTTTTTGAACGCGATACGAGGGTAATATACCCCGGATGTGAAAAAAAACAAATTTTTTGCACAGAAGATAAGGCTGTATTGAGCAAGGCGGCGGAAGCGGCTCCCGTTTATTCTGTCCGGCCTTTTTCCCTGATGCGGGTTTGACCATTGCATGTGTCTTCCAGACGGTTCCGGATCTCCCGGCGGAGGGCGATGTATCCCGCCAGCGCCAGCAGGAACCCCGCCCCGGAAAGAAGTCCGCAAAGGGCGGTGAACCATTCACCGTAACATGTGTAAAAGGTCATTCGGGTGATCTTGGGAAGGGCAAGCGCGATCACCCCGATCCCCCGGCCCCGGCGGAGTTCCGGAAGTTCCCTGCCGGGTACGGTCAGGATCTGTTCCAGAGTCCCGTCCGGACGGACGGCCAGGGTGCCCCCGTTGTTGCCGCAGCGGATGGCGTACAGTCCCGTTTCCACGGACCTTGCCGTCGCATTGGCCAGATGCTGTTCCGGTTCTGAACTTGCAGGGTACCACGCATCGTTGGAGAGGACGAGGAGCACGTTGCTGCCTCTTCTGGCCGTCTCCCGGGCGATGTAGGGGAAGACACTTTCAAAACAGATGGCCATGCCTGCCCGGATGTTCTCCTTCAGTACCAAAGGCGCATGATCCGTTCCTGGTGTCAGGTCCCGGTTCATGTCAATGGCCCGGACCAGCGCCCCAGGCAGGATCTTCCGGAAGGGGATGTATTCGCCGAAGGGGACCCGGTGGATCTTGTCGTACCTTCCCGCCAGACCGTAAGGAGTCAGCAGCAGCGCGCTGTTGGTGATGCCGTATTCCCCCGGGCGGTCAAACTTCTCCTTGAACTCAATGGTCCCGAAGAGTACCGGGATCCTGCTTTCCCGCACCAGCCTGCTTAATTCCGAACGGAATCCCGCCGACACCGGGTGGCTGCCCCGGAAGGCATAGGGGACCGCCGTTTCCGGCCAGACAATCAGGTCCGGGGCCGGCTGCAGCTTCATGGCCTGCCGCGTGAGTCCGAGATAGACTTGCAGCGCCTCCACCGCTTCCCGCTCATCCGCATTCCGCCTTTGGGAGATGTCCCCCTGAATGGCGGCGATCCGGAAGGAAACAGTGTCCTTCTGATCCGGCGTCTGCCGGAAATGCCATGCGAGAAGGGGCAGTACCGCGAGGGGAAGGACTCCCCCGAGCCAGAACGGGAGGCTGAGACGGTCCCGGCGGAATTGCCGCGCCAGAGCCAGTGCCAGAGAAAAGTTGGCGATGAGGAACCCGATCCCCGCCGTGCCGGTCCAGGCCGCCAGCGCAAGGATTCGGGGATGGCGCCACGCCGCCGTGGCAAAGTTGTTCCACGGGAGCATGGTGGAACGGCTGAATTCCAAGAGGATCCAGAAGGCCGCCAGAACCATTGCTGTGAGGATGCGTTTCCAGGGAGCGGGAAGATATCCCCGGACTGCCTCTTCCCCCTCAAGACGGACTTTTACGGGATACAGCAGATGGTTTGACAGGAAGACCGCGCCGGCGGCCCACACTGCCGGCCACAGCGCAAGGACCGGGGCGATGCCGAAGGGCACGCCGGGGTGAATTTCCCGGAGAAACCAGAATGCCGGCATGGCCCAGCCCATTCCGAAACACCAGCCCGCAAGGAGCTGTTCTTTGAACCGCAGATTTTTCAGCAGGAGCCAGACTCCCCCCAGGGGAAAGAGGACAAGCATGCTGATATTGCAGGGGGGGAGGGCGAGAAAGTACACAATCCCCAGCAGTACGGCGATCCCAAGTTTGGCCGGGAGATAATACCACGCAACAAGATGAGGGTCCTGAGACAGCATGGATCTTGCCTACTTCCAGACTGTCAGCGCGTTCACGGTGAATTTGGGGACGTGAAGCCGGTCCTCATCATCCAGGTAATATCCCGGGTCCCCGTTTGCGGGAATGTCTTCCCGGACCGGGAGCAGTTCCGCCGGATACCCCACGGCCAGAAGATAGCGGACATGGAGCCCCGCCGGCGGCGTTAAGAGCCGGTCGGCTTCGGCGTGGTCAAATGCCCCGATCCAGCAGCACCCGAGACCCCGCTCCCACGCGGCGAACATCATGCTCTGGATGGCGGCTCCCGCATCGGCTTCCCCCTTGCCCTCGGGGGCCAGGATGGCCATATAGGTCAATGCCGCATTTTTCCCCCACACGGGATTGCGCCGGGGCTTGACCCGGCCCGCAAAGGCCGAACAGTGAAAAATCTTTTCCGAAAGATCCGGCGTGCGGATCACCATATACCGGAGGACCTGCGCATTGGACGCAGAAGCGGCGGTCCGGGCCGCTTCCAGCATGGCCCGGAGGTCCGGTTCCTGCGGCATCTTCTGCTCAAAAAAGCGCACGGTGCGCCTTTCAAGAATTTTACGCCATTCCATTGTTTTCCATCCTTTCCAGCGGGACGGCAAGCCGGTACTGCAGTCCCGGACGGGCCGCCGCCGTCTCCGACGCAAGTTCCACGGTGAAATTCAACCCCCGCTGCGCCAGAGTCCGGCTGCCCCACACATACAGCGCCAGCAGGGCCCCGGTATCCTGATGCAGGAGTTCCCGGGGCCTTCCCGTGTGGCCGGATGCTGTGCAGAGGGGGCATGCGGCATGGACAAGTTTCAGGGATCTCGTTGTCTGCCGGACCAGACTCCGGAGCCGCCGGCCCTCCGCCGGAGCGGCAAAACAGAGATTTCTGCAGTCAATGGTCTCCGTCTCCGTATCCCCATCCGCCGCTGTTCCCGGTTTGCCCCACACGGCGTGATATTCCCAGCGCCAGGGCCGTTTGGGGGGCTCCGCATCCTTGGGAAAACGGAACATGGTGCGGCTGAATTTGAAACATCCGTTTTTCAGCTGATACTGCCATTCCGCCTCCGCGCCCAGTTCCGCTGCGGCCCGGTGCCGCCAGAGATCGTCTCCGGACGCCAGTTCCATGGCGGTCCCGTCGGCAAATTCAAGCTCAATGGCCCGGGGAATGACGTTCCCTGACGCTTCGTCTTGCCAGCGACAATTTCCGTCATCGGCAAGGACCCCTGCCCGGACAACATTGCCAGAAACGGTCACCGGATCCAGAGCGCAGTCCGCGATCACTCCGTTGTTGAGGGCCCGCACATCCACCGCCCGGCGGAGAATGCCCTGCGCCGCATCCCACGACCGGGTCACCAGATATTCGCATCCGAAGGGGATGGTCTTCTCCGTCCTGCCGGAAGTGGTCATGCCGTCTTCGGAAGCATGATTCCGGGTGATGCCCTCCATGGCGGTGCTTTCATCGAACAATCCCATGCGGACCCCGCCGAAAGAGATCTCCGCTCCCCCTGTCTCAATATGATCACTCATCTTTCCGATTCCTCGTTACGCATAAATTTCCCGCAGACGGGTTTTCGGATTCGCATCGGGGAGAATGGGACTCTTGAGCCCGATGGGGTTCGCCGGAAACATCTGCCCGGGATCAATCCCGCAAAGTTCATAAATGCTCCCCAGAAGGTCCGCCGGAGACACCGGCCGCGACACGACTTTGCCGGCAATCCCGTCCGAAACACCGACCACTTTCCCTCCCTTGAAACCGCCTCCGGCCACCATGGCGGAGAAGCAGGGGCAGTAGTGGTTCCTTCCCCCTTCCCACGGCGGCTCCGTATCCACTTTCGGTGTCCGGCCGAATTCCCCGGACCACCAGACCAAAGTGGTGTCCAGAAGATGCCGGGCCGCCAGATCCTCCAGCAATGCCGCCACCGCCCGGTCCATTTCCGGCGCGATGCGGCTCAATGTCTCAAAGTGTTTCTTGTGGGTATCCCACCCGGAAGCGTTGATGGTGATGTACGGGACCCCCGCCTCCACCAGTCTCCGGGCCGCCAGACAGGACTGGCCGAACCGGGTCATGCCGTACCGATCCCGGATCTCCCTGGGTTCTTTGGCAAGGTCAAAGACCTCCGCCGCACGGCCGTACATGATCTCTTCTGCTTCCTGTTCGGCCCGAACCGCTCCACGGATCTCCGGATGGGAGGCAAATTTCTTCCCGAAGGTGTCCAGATCCCGCATCAGTGCGGTCCGGCGCTTCAGTTCTTCCGGCGTAGCCCCTCCTGCCGGGGTGTATCCGTCCACCTGAAATTTCCAGCCAGCCGGGTTTCCCCCCGTGGCAAAGGGCCGGTAACGGTCTCCCAGAAAACCGCATTCCGAGAAGCGCCCTTTGTTGATGGTAAGGGCCACATAGGGGGGCAGGTGGTATTTCACACTCCCCCCCTTTATCATGGCCAGCAGCGCCCCGATGGCCGGATAGGTGATCCCGCCCCCGGGCTTCCGACCGGTCTGCATAAGGTAAGTGGCCTGCTCGTGGCCGAAAAAGGGATGGGTGATGGTGCGGTCCAGGAACTTGATGTTGCCCATGAGCTTGTAAGTGGGCAGGAAGANNAAAACTTGTCCGCCTGTTTCGCCAGCATGGGGAGGTATTCGCTCACAAAGAGCCCGTCCACACAAGTCGGGATCTGACCGTGACCTCCATTGTACGCAGGCCCCGCATCGGGCTTCGGGTCGAAACTTTCCAGCTGGGAGGGGCCGCCCCAGATCCACAATTCAATGACAGCTTTCGCCCGTCCGGAGGTCCGGCTCTTCTGCGGTATATCCAGTCCTGCGAAGGCCGGGGTGAGCTTTGCCGCTGTACCCAGCACCCCCAATGTGAGACACTGTTTCAGAAATTCACGCCGGTCCATGTCATGACCTCCCCTGAACTGCCTTCAGGACCTCTTCCGCATCGGAAAAATGGCTCCGCACCCCCCGGATCTCCTGATAACACTCATGTCCCTTGCCGGCGAAGAGCACCACATCGCCCTTTTTCGCCAGCGACACCGCAAGCCGGATCGCCTTCCTGCGGTCCGGTTCCACCCGGAGATCCGTGCCCGCCGGGATCCCCGGCAGAATTTCCGCAATAATGGCTTCCGGGTCTTCGGAACGGGGATTGTCGCTGGTCACAATGACCAGATCCGACCTTGCCGCCGCAACTTGCCCCATCCGGGGCCGCTTGGTCCGGTCCCGGTCGCCGCCGCAACCGAAAAGAGTGATGAGCCTCCCTTTGGTCAGGGGCCGCAATGCCTTCAATACCTGCTCCAGCGCATCGTCCGTGTGAGCGTAGTCCACGAGATAAACCGCATTCCCCAGACCCGGCGCCGCCGCCTGGAGCCGCCCCGGCACCACTGTCTGCGGAACGGTCCCGAATGGAATATCAAAGACTTCGCCTGCCAGCATGGCCCCGGCCAGATTGTGAAGGTTATGCCCCCCCGTCATCGGGGTTTCCACCGGGTAAACGCGCCCCCGGTAAGACATATTGCACCTGGTTCCGGTCACGGCCGGGATGATGTCCGTGATCCGGCAGTCCGCATCCTCCGCCGCGCCGAAGGTCACCACCTCATGGTTCTTCAGCATGGCCGCAAGTTTCCGCCCGTAAGGATCGTCAATATTGATGACGGCCCTGCCGGAAAGCTGTTCCGTAAAGAGCCGGCACTTGGCGGCAAAATAGTTCTCCATGGTCTTGTGGTAGTCCAGATGATCCCCGGTCAGATTGGTGAAGACCGCCGCCT
>DCGO01000026.1:0-2240 GCA_002314605.1 Lentisphaeria bacterium UBA1776
TGAATTTTTAGAGGTACCCTTTATAATGATCTCCTGACAATTTTACTATAGGTTCTTAAAACGATATCGGGAAATGAAGTTGAAAAACTGCTGAAAGATGCTATAGTAACACGCTGTCGGAGCGTCTGCGCTCAAATGAAAAAATTCAGATACCTTTCGTATGCAGAATCCGACATGAACAATCAATCCCGGTAATTTTTACCGGACAGTAGTGGGCGGTATATCATGAATTGGCGGGAAATCCGGTATCAGCCGGCGAAAAGCGGGATCTATGTGGGGAGTCCCTCGGTGGTCCGGATGACGGACGGTGCGTTGATTGCCTATCACGACTATTTCGGGCGGATCGAGTATCCTTCCGCCTGCCTCTCCGAGATCTATCGTTCGGAAGACAACGGAGCGACCTGGAGCAACATCTGCCACATCATCGGCGCCTTTTGGGGCAGTCTCTTCGCCGTGGGTGACGTTGTCTACCTCACCAGCTGTTATGGAGCGCACAGCAAGTTCGTGATTCGCAAAAGCACGGATGGCGGCTACACCTGGAGCGAGCCGGAAACCCCGGAAACGGGGATGCTCTTCCCCCATGCCCAGTGGGAGTCCTCGGCGCCCGTCCAGATCCTCAATGGCAGGGTGTTTCAGGACGTGGAACAGACGCCGCCCCGCTACTATCCGGAAAAATTCTACGCCTCCGTCATCACCGCCCCACTTGACTGCGACCTCCTGAATGCCGCCAACTGGAGCATCTCCAACGCGGTGAACTTCGACCACAACAAGATGCGGGAGGTCCATCCGGAACTGGTGGCGGTCGAGCCGGAACACCTGTGGGAACTGGGTTGGATGGAAGGAAACGTTCTGGAGATGCCGGACGGCTCCTTCTGCGACCTGATGCGGGTCCACCTTGCCAAATGCAACCGGGCGGCGCTGCTCAACTATTCGCCGGAGACGGGGGAACTCTCCTTCGACTACGAGACCGGGATCATCGACTTTCCGGGGGGCAGTTCCAAGTTCACGGTCCGCCGGGATCCGGTGACGAAGCGCTATTTCACGCTCAGCAATCCGGTTCCGGACGATCAGCACCCCAACTGCCGCAACAAACTGACGGCGTCGTGGTCCGATGACCTCCGTCACTGGCACGAATTTTTTACGCTCGCGGAGGATGACTCCGGTCTTGAAGGCGAGGATTCCATGAAGTACACCGGATTCCAGTATGCGGAGTGGCAGTTTGACGGCGAGGATATGATCTGTGCCGTCCGGACCGCTTACCGGGGAGCCGACACCTTCCACAATTCCAACCGGATTACCTTCCACGTGCTGAAGGACTTCCGCAAGAAAGCCGGCTGTGCGCTCTGAAATGAGGAAATGCAATGAAATACAATCAGTTTGAGAAATTCATGGCATCCATCCGGGCGGGAAAACTCTGCATCGGATGCTGTATCACGTTTTCCGATCCGGCGGTGACGGAGATCGCCGCGGAATCCGGCTTCGACTTCTGCTGGATCGACGGGGAACACGGCGAAATGGACCGGAACACCGCCATGATGCACATGATGGCGCTGAAGGGAACGGATTGCGCGCCCTTCTTCCGTGTTCCCGCCTGCGATCACACGGAGATCAAGAAGGTGATCGATTTTGCTCCGGCGGGGATCATCATCCCCATGATTATGAATGCGGAGGATGCCCAGTACGCAGTTCGCGCCTGCCGCTATCCGCTTGCCGGAGACCGTGGCTGCGGAATGCGCCGGGGCAACGCCTACGGAACGATCACGACCGATGCCTACTTTGAGCAATCTCTGCGGGAGCCCTTGGTGATCCTGCAGATTGAGCATATTGACGCGTACCGGGATCTTGACCGCATCCTCGCGCTCCCCGGCGTGGACAGCATCATGGTGGGCCCCTACGATCTCTCTTGCAGCATGGGTAAGCCCGGTCAGTGGGACGATCCCGAAATCTGCAGAGTACTTGACGATCTCTGCCGCCGTTCCCGGGAAGCGGGGAAGATTCTCGGGACCTACGCCGAATGTGACTTTGAGCGCTGGAAGGCAAGGGGTGTCCAATACATCGGCTGCGTCAATGATACGGGAGCTTTGATGTCTGGCTACCGCGCCATGGCGGAATCTGTCAGGCAAGGATTTCATTCAGGAAAATAACGGAATATCTCGGAATCACTGCCCCCGGGGAAAATCAGCAGATGAAGTGCCCGAAAAGATCCGGCTGATCGAGTAAAGGGTACCTCTAAAAATTCA
>DCGO01000026.1:2311-4824 GCA_002314605.1 Lentisphaeria bacterium UBA1776
ATGTGCGAATTTGAGGCGGCTACCCAGAGCGGTAACCGCCGAAAAGTCGAGCGTTGCGGACTTTCCTCAAAGGCCACAAGCCGCCGGAATGAATTTTGAGAGGTGTCCTAAATTCCTGACGGGAAAAAGTGTTGCAAAATCCTCCGTCCCCCTTTCCCCCGGATGCAACTTTTTTCTGCTGATTCAATATATTTTTTGTAACAGCGTTTATGTTGAAATTCCTGAAGATTGTCTATTTTACCGGAATCATCACGTTTTAGGCGACGTGCTTGAAAGCGACTCCCTATCGATGCCTAACGCATCAATGTTTTTCTGCAAGTCCGGATGGATCGGTTGACGGGGCCTGCCCTTTTCATCGTAATACACCCAGCAGTTTTCATTTTCGTTGCCGTATGTGCCAGTCGGACGCATGAAGTGGAACCCTTCCATTTGTCCGCAGCCCCATGCGCATGGCAGCAGAACCAGTGTCCCCTTGGTCATCATCGTCTGCAATTCCGGCAGATAAAAGGCGTAAACATCCCGGCAGGAACATTTTTTTCGCACACAGATCGAAGCAGCCATTGCGATTACCTCACCGAGCATACCCAGCGTCCGCATGACCCGGATCGAAGAAAATGCGATATGACTTGCGCTCAGACACCTTCCCCCGAGAAACAGATTTGCACAATCGCGCGCATAAAGACAGCGGTAGGGAATCTCATATGGAGCGCCGAGACCATAATGATAGGCGCACGATTGAAACGGCTCCTTGAAATTCTGCAGATTTTCCGGATCAGGATAGTGGATATCAATGCTCCACGAGGCGCTCGCCGTGCCGTCTTCATGATAGAGGTGATTCAGAAGATCGTTCTGCGTCAGTATCAAGTCGCCTACGACGCGGCAGCTTTCGCGTTTGCCGCCGATGGCGGAGACCCATCCCAGATCCATGTTCGCCCATTTTTCTCGTTCTGCACTGTGATTTTTCAAAAACGACCAGTTGGCATAACAACTCATCAAACCGTAGTCGCGGATCTCCTCATACTCCAATATCTGGTCGCGGAACTGCCCGGCTTCCCAGTCCCAGCAGCAGTTGAAACGTTTCATGACCGTCGCCTCGGAGAATTCGATTCCCCAATTGATGTCAGGAAAAGAAACGGCATGGTCGCGTTCATGGGTTTCCCACAACACCGAGTGCCCCATGACCGTACGCTGCGTTTTTTCCGGAGCAAGTGACTCATGGAAGACGTCGCGACCTTCGCTTCCGTACATTGTTTCGCAGCCGCTCAATCTTGCCAGCAGAGCGTCTCCGGTACAGTCGGCAAAAAAACTGGCATGGCGGCGGAATTCCCTGCCGGTGCGAATGGAACGGGTAACAACCGAAATGATTTTGCCGTTGATACACTCCGGATATAATACGGCTTCATTCAAAAGCAGTTCGGAGCCCTCTTTAAAAAAGGATTTTTTACGGTAATCCTCAAAAAGTTCGACATCCTTTTTCATGTTCGGCAACCCTTGCAGGGGAGAGAGCAGAACCGCCGGCATCCCGAGAGCCGGATATTTGCCCAGATGAGTGTCGCCGCCGACCCAGACGCGGATCTCCGAACTGCTGCAGCCGCCGACCACACTGCGGTCCTGAATGATCAGAAACTTCAAGCCGAGCATCTTCGCGGTCATTCCGGCGCACAAAGCTGCATAACCGCCCCCACAGATGATAAGATCGTAATCGGTGCCATCTTCTTCGATGACCGTATGACAGTGTTTCCGGCGGAAATTGGCAAGCTCCGCTCCGCCATCAGGAGGCAGCTCTGTCGGATCATCGGTCAAATAGAGCGCGTCACATCGACCGTCAAAACCGGTGAGATCGTGCAGTGCAACGCTGTGTGTTCCTGGCGCAAGGGTGATCGTTCCCGCTCTCTGCCATGCCCACGCAGTGCTTTCCGTTCCCAACTCCGTCGGAAGTGCAGTTCCGTCGATTTTCACTAAAAAACGTCCGGCAGGAGTCCCCCTGTGCCAGACTCCGCTCCAGTTGCGGGTACGGACAAAGCAATGATAACGCCCTCCCTGAACGATACTCAATGAGGTTTCCGCATCTTCGACCGGCTTTCCGATGCCGTGGGCGAGCAGATAGAAACCTCCCATCGTCTCGCGGGATTGCGTGTCGATAGTCCACCCGCCCAAGCTGGCGAAGGTTTCCGCTTCGAGAAAGATATTCATTTTTTGCCTTACATCGGGTTGATGTCCTGAACAACAGGCTGCAAAGTCACATCGACCACCGCTAAATGATCGGGCGTTTCCAGAATCTCTTTGACAAGCATGCCGAGTTCTTCGGGTTTGGTGCAGAGTTTTGCCAGATCGGGATTTTCCGAGGCTCCGGAAATGTGAGAAGCTGCATTGAAATTGGTCTGTCCCCACGAAGGAGTAAGGCAAGTCACGCGCACGCCCGAAGGACGGACTTCCGTATAAAGGCCGTGCGAAAATTTGGCAAGACCGGCTTTTGCCGCAGTGTAGACGCTCCATCCCGGCCACGCATAGAG
>DCGO01000095.1:0-61647 GCA_002314605.1 Lentisphaeria bacterium UBA1776
ATGGAGACATCGGAGAACTTATCACATTTTTTTGCCAATTCAAGTGCCTCCTCGCACCGGCATCACTGTGATTTTACAGAAAATTCGTTACACAGACTTTTCAGAACGGATCCGGAATGTCTTTTTCCGTCCCGGACAACGGTCTTTCTGATCCATGGATGGGGGGGGCGCGCCATATCCATGGGTAATCTTGCCCGGGCTCTTGCGAGGCACGGTTACACGGTCTTCAACTACGACTATCCGACTTTCCGGAAGAATATTGAGGAGCACGCCCGGGTCTTTCTTGAAGCGTACCGGAAAACCCTGCGGACGGAAGCAATTGACGGAGAAGTGTATTTCGTGACTCACAGCATGGGAGGGCTGATTCTACGGTCCTCCATGGCGGAAATGACGGCAGAAGAGTGCCGTCAGATCAAGTCCGTCGTGATGCTGGGGCCGCCGAACCGCGGGTCCGGGCTGGCGGTCATAGGGAGGAACGCTCTGGTCCGTTCCGTCAATGCGTCTCTCGGGGACATGGGATTGGGGCGAAACGCGTATGTTCAGCGGATTCCGGCGCCTCTTTTTTTACCTCCTGCAGGGATCATTGCCGGAAAATATGACGGAAAAGTGACGGCAGAAAATACCCTGCTGCCGGAAGGGCAGCCCTGCTCTTTCACCATGGTGAACTGCACCCATCCCGGCTCGCGGAATCCGGCCCGCACCCTCCGGCCGATCCTCCATTTTCTGGAGAAAAAGTCGTTTCAATAAGTCCGGCGGCTTCCGGATGCGCTTCTGCGGGCAGGTCTGACGGCGGAATCCCCGGTCATCCGGTCCTTTCTTCCGTTCAGATTGCCTTACCGGACGTCTCCAAAATTCATTCCGGCCGCGGGATCTCCTCCGGAAGCCAGCCTCTGACCGCGGCTTCGCGGATGCACTTCATGGCCCAGGTGTGGACCTGCGGCATGCAGTCCCGCAGCACGGCCATGCGTTTCTCCACCTGCTCCCGGCGGGGGCGGGGTCCGAATTCCGCTATGTGTGGGCGTCCGTCAGAGTGTTGTGCAGAAGGGGCTGCAGCCGGTCCTGACAGTTGGTGTATTTGGCATCTGCAGTTTCTGCCGCATCGAATTCTTCCCAGAGGTCCCGCAGGTGCTTTCCCTGCCGGGGGGCAGTATGGCGTAGAGCCGGTCCGCTGCATCTTTCTCCCGCTCACTTTTATCCCGGTTTCCGGGAATGTCGTAAGCGAAGGTGTCTCCGGCATAAATTTCCACCAGATCGTGTACCGGCAGCATTTCCACCGCATGATGGACGTTTGGCTTCTCCACGGCATACTCCGCAATAAGCAGCACCATGACAGCGATGTGCCACGAGTGTTCCGCGTCATTCTCCCGGCGGCTCCTGTCCAGCAGCACGGTCCGCCGGAGAACTCCGGTCATGGCGTCGATTTCCGCCGTGAATTTCAGCCGGGCATCCAGCTGTTCCAGACCGGAAGGGATGAATCTTGCTTCAAAATCCTTCGTCTTAACCGACTTTGATCCATTCTCCGCCGCCGGCGGCGCTCCGGCAGATGGCAAAGCAAGCCTTGTGGGAGTTCACTGCCGAGGCCACATTGTGCTCGGAATCCCGGTCCTCGCGGAGGCAGGTGATAAAATGACTCAAAATCGCCGGAAACGGGTGATCATATACATCGCCGCTCTTTTTCACCCCCGTATTGACGGCGAAGAAATCCTTCTGTTCCTGAAAACACCGGAGGAAAAACCGGTCGTTCAGAATGGTCCCGTCTTCCCCGATAATGTGGATGTTGGCCGTGTAGGGAACGAAGCCGGCAAGACTGCAGGAGAACACCCCCTTCGCCCCGTTGGCGAAACGCACCTGCGCCGTCTCCACCGCCGGGTAATCGTACCAGTCTCCCGTCTGCAGCGCATCTCCCCGGACCTCGGTAATGTCGCTTCCCAGAAGGAACCGCGCCAGATCCACCGAGTGGCACCCCCCCAGCACAAAGGCCCCGCCGGAACGCTTTCCCTCCCGCATCCATCCGCCCCGGTCCCGGCCGAACCAGTAATCCACGTTGGCCAGCAGAATCTTCCCAAGTTCCCCCCGGGCGATGAGCCGTTTCTGCAGAAGACTCAGGGGATTGAACCGGAGGACAAGCCCCATGACGCTTTTGGTGTAACACGCCTGCAGAACGGCAGCAAGTCTCTCCAGCTCTTCCGCGTTGACGGCGGCGGGTTTTTCAAGGAACAGCTGTTTTCCGGCCCTGGCAGCCTGCATGGCTTCTTCTGCGTGAAGGTCATTCGGGGTACAGATGGAGACAATGTCCACTCTCGGATCGTTCAAAATGTCCTCAAACGCCGGAAAGACCGTGATCTCGTGAAGGTCGAACTCGGCGATCTTCTGCTGTACGCTTTCCGGACGCCGGCTCCCGATGCCGATGAGGCGGCAGTCGGGATTTTTCAGGTACGCTGCCAGGTGACCGCCGGCCACCCATCCGCATCCCCACAATGCACATCCGAATTTTCCGTTTTTCATGGTATTCTCCCGTTTACCTGTTTGACGATCTCAGCGGCCTTCGCCGCAATTTTTTCCGGGGTCAGTCCGAACTTTTCCCGCAGCTCCCGGACCTTGCCGAAAGGGATCACTTTGTCTGACGGCCAGCCAAAACAGTACGCGGGGACCGCATATTCCGCTGCGGCCCCCCCGAGACCTCCCGTCACCACATGATCTTCCAGTGTAAATACCGGCATCCGGGCGGCATATTCCATAAAAAGTTTTCCGTCAAAGGGTTTCACCGTAAAAGAGTGAACCACCGCCGCTGAAATGCCGTACTCTTTTTCCAGAATCTCCGCCGCTTTCAGCGCCGTGTGAAGTTCCGCGCCGCAGCTCCAGAGGGCAAGTTCCGCCCCTTCCCGGCGGATCAGGGCTTTCCCCGGAATCAGCGGCATCACCGGAAGCAGCGGGTCGAAACCCTGTCCACTGGCGCCCCGGGGATAACGAACTGCAGCCGGTTTTTTCGATGCCACCGCCGCAAAGAGGGCATCCCGGAGTTCCTGCTCGTCCGCCGGGGTATAAATATCCAGATTCGGAAGAGACCGGAGGAAGGCCAGATCGTAGATCCCATGATGGGTGGGCCCGTCCTCCACCACCCCCGCCCGGTCAACAGCCAGCACCACCGGGAGATTTTGAAGACAGATATCGTGATACACTTCATCCAGCGCCCGCTGGAGGAATGTGGCGTAAATCGCCGCCACCGGATGCAGCCCACCCGCCGCCAGACCGGAGGCAAAGACCATTTCGTGCTCTTCGGCGATCCCCACGTCAAAGAAGCGGTCCGGGAATCTCTCCGCAAATTTTTCCAGCCCGGTCCCCAGTGCCATGGCCGCGGTAACCCCCACGATCTCCGGATATTTCTCCCCCAGGTGGATCATGGTTTCGCCAAAGGCGGCGGAGAATCCTCCGCCGGAAGAGTTTTCCAATCCCCGCTCAAGGTCAAAGGGACCCACGCCGTGATAGCGTTCCGGCTCTTTTTCCGCCGGAGGATAGCCGTTCCCCTTTCGGGTGATCACATGCACCAGAGTGGGCCGGTGGGACTCCCGGGCCGCCGTCAGCATCCGCTCCAGCTCCGGGATGTTGTGGCCGTCCACCGGTCCGAAATAGCGTATTCCCAGCTCTTCGAACCAGCCTCCCGGCAGGAAAACGCTTTTGGCGGATTCCTCAAACCGCCGGACCGCATGGTACAGATCCGGAACCTTGCGGAGCATGGTTTTCGCCAGCGCCCGGAACCGGGAGTACCCCTTGCCGGAAATGATCCGGTTGAGATAGTGGGTAAGCCCTCCCACGTTCCGGGAAATGGACATGCGGTTGTCATTGAGGACGATCACCAGGGAACTCCGGTTTTCATCAATATTGTTCAGGCCCTCCAGCGAAACACCGCAGGCCAGAGAGCCGTCCCCTACAATGGCGACTGCACGGGTATTTTTCCCCTGCCGCTTCGCCGCAGCCTCGATCCCGAGGGCCGCCGAAATGGCGGTCCCGGCATGGCCGCCGCCGATGGGATCGTATTCGGGGGATTCCGCCCGGGACTGAAAGGGCGCACATCCCCCCATGGTCCGGAGTTTCTGAAAAAGTTCTCCCCGGCCGGTCAGAAGTTTATGGGCGTATGCCTGGTGCCCCACATCCCAGACAAGTTTGTCTTCCGGTGTCAGAAAAACCCGGTGGAGGGCGATGGTCAGTTCCACCGTGCCCAGAGAGCTGGCCAGGTGTCCGCCGGTGCGGGAAACGGTCTGCAGGATCCTTGCCCGCAGCTCTCCGGCCAGCCGGGGCAATTCCCCGGCAGGGAGATCACGGACATCGGCGCCGCCGCGAATGGAAGAAAGGAGTTCCGGCATGGCTTACAGGACCATCCGGACGCCGGGAATGGCTGCCAGACGTTTCGGAACCGCCTCCAGCGCAGCCCGGTCCGGCATGGTCACCATGACTCCCAGCGTGCGGTAGCGCCCCCCGGCAGACGTGCGTCCCGGGGTCCATTTTTCCGGCATGAGATATTCCTCCAGAACCGCTTGGGCGGAATGAAGGACGGCTTCATCGTCTCCATCGTAAATAATCCGCAGCGCGCAGCGGACGGGAAATTTCAGTTCCTGTTCGGCCATAAGGGGTTCCTTTCTCTTTTTCCGCCCAATAATATATCACGCCGAAACGGTTTTTTCCATAAAACAGGGAGGAATTGAGGAAAAGATTGGAAAAAAAGATGTTCCGGTGCTATATTATTACCGTTGTATTGTTTCGACAATCATTGACCAACAGAAAGTGATGAAAACCATGGCAAAAGGCGTAAAAGGCGTGAAATGCGTAGTTTTGGCGTACCACAACATCGGACGCACGGGGATTGAGGCTCTGCTGAAAAGCGGGTACGAGATCAGCGCGGTCTTCACCCATCGCGACAACCCGAATGAAAACATCTGGTTCGACTCGGTCGCCGAGTTCGCCACCGCCAGGGGAATCCCGGTCTTCGCTCCCGAAGACATCAACCATCCCATCTGGATCAACCGGATCCGTGCCATGAAGCCGGATTTCATTTTCAGCTTCTACTACCGGAATATGGTCAAGCAGGAACTGCTGGACATTCCCTCCAAGGGGGCGCTGAACCTCCACGGCTCGCTGCTTCCGAAGTACCGCGGCCGGGTGCCCATCAACTGGGCCATCATCAACGGGGAAAAAGAGACCGGCGTCACCTTGCACTACATGACCGCCAAACCGGACGCCGGGGATATTGTGGCCCAGAGCAAAGTTGCCATTACCGATGACGATACCGCCCGGACGCTGTTTGACAAGATCGAGGCTGCCGCCGCCAAGCTCCTGGACAAGACGCTCCCCCTGCTGGCCGCCGGGAAAGCCCCCCGCAAGGCGCAGAAAAATTCCGCAGCCACCTATTTCGGCGGCCGCAAGCCTGCTGACGGCGAGATCGACTGGAAAAAGAGTGCCGCAGAAATCCGGAATCTTATCCGCGCAGTGACCCGGCCCTACCCCGGAGCCTTCACGTTCCTCGGCGACCGCAAGGGCTTCATCTGGAGCGCGGATGTGACCACCGGCAGGGGCAAGCCCGGCACGGTGATCTCCGGCAATCCATTGGTCATCGCCTGCGGCAAGGGCGCCCTCAGGATCACTGCGGCCCAGTGGGAGAGCGGCGTGTATGCCTCCGGCGCCCAGTTCGCCATCGACGGCAGTGTGGTGAAGAACATGGTCTTCTCCGGCAATGTCCGTCGTCTCCGGGAGATCAACCGCAAGAAGAGCGTCCTCATTCTCGGCGTGAATGGTTTCATCGGCAGTCACTTGAGCGAGCGTCTGCTGGAATCCGGCAAATATGAGGTTTACGGTCTGGACCTCCGCAGCAACTACATCGACCACCTGCTGGACAAACCGGATTTCCATTTCCGCGAAGGCAATATCGCCATTCACAGAGAGTGGATCGAGTACCAGATCAGCAAGTGCGACATCGTGCTGCCTTTGGTGGCCATCGCCACGCCCATTGAGTACACCCGGAACCCGCTCCGGGTCTTTGAGCTGGACTTCGAGGAAAACCTGCGGATCGTCCGCTACTGCGTGAAGTACAACAAGCGGATCCTCTTCCCCTCCACCAGCGAAGTTTACGGCATGTGTCAGGACAAGAATTTCGATGAAGACAATTCCGTGCTCATCACCGGCCCCATCCGCATGCAGCGCTGGATCTACTCCACCAGCAAGCAGCTGCTGGACCGGGTGATCTGGGCCTACGGTGCCAAAGGACAGCTCAAGTTCACTTTGTTCCGGCCCTTCAACTGGATCGGACCCCGTCTGGACAGCCTGACCAGCGCCCGCATCGGTTCCAGCCGCGCCATCACCCAGCTCATCCTCAATCTGGTGCAGGGTTCGCCCATCCAGCTCATTGACGGCGGCGAGCAGAAGCGCTGTTTTGTGGACATCAAGGAAGGCGTGGAAGCCTTGTACCGGATCATCGAGAACAAGGACGGCATCTGCGACGGCAAGATCATCAACATCGGCAATCCGGACAACGAGGCAAGCATCAAGGCTATGGCTGAAATGCTGGTGAAGAAGTTCGAGAAACATCCCCTCCGTTCCAAGTTTCCCCCCTTTGCGGGTTATGTGGTCCTGGAGTCCGGCGCCTTCTACGGCAAGGGGTATCAGGATGTTCAGCACCGCTGCCCCAGCATCCGCAATGCCAAGAAGTATCTGGACTGGGAGCCCTCCATCACGCTGGAAAAATCCATCGAGACCACGCTGGACTTCTTCCTGAACGAAGCCGTCAAATCCGGCGAATTCAGCAAGTAATTTCCCATGAAGGAGATTGCGCTCCGTATCGATGTGGACACCTACCGGGGTACCCGGGACGGTGTTCCCCGGCTCTGTGAGACGCTGGCAAAATACGGCGTCAAGGGAACCTTCTACTTTTCCGTAGGTCCGGACAATATGGGGCGCCACCTGTGGAGGCTCCTCAAACCGGCGTTTCTCTGGAAAATGCTCCGCACCAATGCGGCTGGGCTCTACGGGTTGGATATCGTCCTTATGGGGACGGCGTGGCCGGGGCCCCGGATCAGCAAACATCTGGCGGCGCAGATCCGCGCCGCCGCCGAAGCCGGTCATGAGGTGGGGTTCCATGCGTGGGATCACCACCGTACCCAGGCGAAGATCGACACCATGAGCGATGAAGAGATCCGGGAGGAATTCCGCCGGGGGCTTGCTGAACTGGAGCGGATTGTGGGTTTCGCGCCCCGCACCAGCGCCACGCCGGGCTGGCGGACGACGGAAAGACTGCTCCGGATCAAAACGGAGTTTCCCTTCGACTACAATTCCGACTGCCGGGGGTATGCGCCTTTCCGGCCGGAGATCCCCGGCGCGCCCCTGCAGATCCCGGTCACACTGCCCACTTACGATGAGATCTGCGGTCGGGACGGGGTGAATGATGCCAATTACAACGACCGCCAGATCGCTCTCCTGCGGGAGGACAAATTGAATGTCCTCACCATCCATGCGGAGGCCGAAGGGGGCAAGTGCGCTGCCATGTTTGACGGGTATCTGGACCGGGTGCAGAAGTTGGGGTATCAGGTCATCCCGCTGGGCGAAGCAGCCAAACGGTATGCGGATGCGTCCAAGGGCAGCTGCTCCCCGCAGCCCTTCCCGGGGAGGGAAGGCTGGCTCTCAGTTCAGGACAAATAACGCAACACTTCCGGCGGCGGACAAACGATCCGGCACCGGTTTTTTACACAGGAAGGTGCGTCATGGAAAAGTACAAGCAGGATTTTATTGAGTTCATGATCGACTGCAATGTCCTCAAATTCGGGGATTTTGTGACCAAAAGCGGCCGGAAGACCCCGTTTTTCATCAACACCGGGTTTTACCGCACCGGTTCCCAGCTCCGGAAACTGGGGAGCTGCTATGCCAGGGCCATCAAAGAGGCTTTCGGACTGGATTTCGACGTGCTCTTCGGCCCCGCCTACAAAGGGATCCCCCTTTCCGTGACCGCGGCGGCGGCGCTGGCGGAAGACTATGGTACGGATGTGCGCTACTGCTCCAACCGCAAAGAGGTGAAGGATCACGGCGACAAGGGCATTCTGCTGGGAGGCCCCCTGGGGGACGGGGACAAAGTGGTGATCATTGAAGATGTCACCACCGCAGGGACCTCCATTCACGAGACCATGCCCATTCTGCTGGCGCAGGGCAAAGTGAACGTTCTGGGACTGGTGGTCAGCGTGGACCGCATGGAGCGGGGGAACTCCGAAAAGAGCGCCCTGGCCTCCATTGCCGAAGAGTTCGGGATGAAGACCACATCCATTGTCAATATGCAGGAAGTGGTGGAACACCTCTACAACCGCCCGTACAAAGGGCGCATTGTGATCGATGATGCGCTGAAATCCGCCATCGATGCCTATTACGTCCAGTATGGCGCCAGGGTGTAAACAGAACTCTTGAGCGTCCATCACGGAGTTCCTGTCCGACCGTCCGGTGCCTCCTCCGGGCAGTTCCGCCTCCGCGCAGAACTTTCCTCCACCCCCTGCCGCTTTTTTGATTTTTCGGTAAAAACGGGTTGAAAATGCGGCATTGACAGAGTATATTATACTTCGTATAATAAGTCAACCGGGCCTGGGCTCGAAACGTGTTCCGAATCACTTGGAGGAAAAGATCTTATGAGCGATGAAAATCTCGATGCCGCAGCGGCGGCCAATACCGCTCCTGCGGAAGAATATTCTGCCGGACAGATCACAGTCCTGGAGGGGCTGGAAGCCGTCCGCAAGCGTCCGTCCATGTATATTGGCGATACGAGCGAGCGCGGACTGCACCACCTGGTCTATGAAGTGGTGGACAACTCCATCGATGAAGCGCTGGCCGGCTATGCCGGTCACATTCAGGTCTATATCCACAAGGACAACTCCATCACCGTCATCGATGACGGCCGCGGGATCCCGGTGGATATGCACGAAACCGAGCACAAGCCCGCCGTGGAAGTGGTGCTGACCATCCTCCACGCCGGCGGTAAATTCGACCATAACAGCTACAAAGTTTCCGGCGGTCTGCACGGCGTGGGCGTGTCCTGCGTGAACGCCCTTTCCACCAGACTTGCGGTGGAAGTCTGCCGGGGAGGAAAGGTTTACAGCATCGATTTCGCCCGGGGCGTGACGGATCACCCCCTGAAGGAGATCGGCACCACCGACAAGCGGGGAACCAAGGTCACCTTCCATCCCGATCCTGAGATTTTTTCGGTGACGGTCTATAAGTGGGAGATTCTCTCCAACCGGCTCCGGGAACTGGCGTTTCTGAACCGGGGCATTACCATCAGCCTCACCGATGAGCGGGAGGACGAGACCCATCACGCCCGGAGCGAGACCTATCACTACGAAGGCGGCATCAGCGAATTTGTGAGCTACCTCAATGAGTCCTCCGGCAAGAAGCCCCTAACTCCTGTGATCTATTTCCACCGCGAACGCAACGGCATTGATGTGGAAGTGGCCATGCAGTACAATGACTCCTACTCGGAACTGTACTACACCTTCACCAACAACATCAACACCATCGAGGGCGGTACCCATCTGACGGGCTTCCAGACGGCGCTCACACGCACCATCAACAATTACGCCAAAAACGAGCTCAAAAACGACAAATCCATCACCGGACCGGATACCCGCGAAGGTCTGGCTTATGTCATCAGCGTCAAGGTCCCGGATCCCCAGTTCGAGGGTCAGACCAAGACCAAATTGGGCAACAGCGAAGTCTCCGGCATTGTCCAGAGCGTCATCAACGAGGAGCTGGGTACTTTCCTCGAGGAAAATCCCGCCATAGCCAAGGAAGTGGTCATGAAGAGCATGACCGCTGCCGAGGCCCGGGACGCTGCCCGCAAGGCCAGGGAACTGGTGCTGCGCAAAGGGTCTCTGGACAGCTTCTCCCTCCCCGGCAAGCTGGCCGACTGTTCCGGAAGGGATCCGGCCATCAGCGAGATCTACATCGTCGAGGGCGACTCCGCCGGCGGCTCCGCGAAAAAGGGGCGGGACAGTTCCTTTCAGGCGATCCTCCCCATCCGCGGCAAACTCCTCAATGTGGAGAAGACCCGGCTTGACAAGGTTCTGAACAACAAGGAGATCCAGTCCCTGATTGCGGCCATCGGCTGCGGGATCGGCGAGGAAAATTTCGATATTGCCAAGGCCAGATACCACCGCATCGTCATCATGACCGATGCCGATGTGGACGGTTCCCACATCCGGACGCTTCTCCTTACGTTCTTCTTCCGGCAGATGCCAAAACTGATCGATGCGGGGTACGTCTATATTGCCAAGCCGCCGCTCTTCAAGGTGACACGGAACAAGAAAGAGCGCTATATCGACACTGAGGAACAGCTGGACCGTTACCTCATCCAGCTGGGCAGCGAGGATATCCAGGTGAGCCGTCCCGACGGCAGCGCCGTTCCGGCGGAGCACGTCAAGGAGTGGGTGGATCTTTATACCGAGGCATCTCAGGCGGCAGTGGGCATCCGCCGCTGCGGCATTGACCCGGTGGAGTATTTTCAGGAGATGAATGCAGAGGGAAAATTCCCCACGGCTCGCATCAATGTCCGGGAGCTGGACGGTTCCACTTCCAGCAAGTATGTCTATTCCAATGAGGAAGAAAAAGCCTTTATCGAGGCAACCGAGGCGCGGCTTGGCCGTCACGATGCGTCCATGCCGGCGCCTGTGCCGGCGGACGGAACCGCCGTTCCGGCAGCTCCGGCAGCGGAAGCCCAGGATTCCGGACGGAGCCGGGAATTTGACGTCATGAGCATTTTTGAGGCCGCCCACTGCAACGAACTGGCGGAGAAACTTTCCGCCCACGGGGTGGATATCAAGCAGGTTTTCAGCGATGGCGAGCTCATCTGCAGCATCTCCAGTCACGCCGCCGAAAAGCCGGTGGCGGCCAAGTCGCTGCAGAATATTTTTGACGCCATTCGGGACAACGGCCGTCAGGATCTGCGGATCCAGCGGTACAAAGGTCTGGGCGAAATGAACTCGAGTCAGCTTTGGGAGACCACCATGGACCCGGCTACCCGCAGAATGATCAAGGTCACCATGGCCGATGCCATGGAAGCCGACCGGATCTTCTCGCTTCTGATGGGCGATGTGGTGGAGCCCCGGCGGGATTATATCGAAAAGCACGCAGCCAGCGTAAAGGATCTGGATATTTAACCGACATCCTGTCACAATCATTCGGGAGACATTTATCATGGCAGACAAGAAACAGGACATCATCACTTCCGGCCGGGACAAGAATCTGGAGATCGCCATCAGCCAGATCGAAAAGCAGTTCGGCAAGGGCTCCATCATGCGCATGGGCGACGGCAAAGCCGCGCTGGGCGATGTACCGGTCATCAGTACCGGCAGCCTCGGACTGGATATTGCATTGGGGATCGGCGGCCTTCCCGCCGGGCGCATCATTGAGATCTACGGGCCGGAATCTTCCGGCAAGACCACCCTCTGCCTTCACGTGATCGCCAACGCCCAGGCCAAGGGGGGCAACTGCGCCATTATTGATGCTGAACACGCCATTGATCCCGGCTACGCCGAACGGATCGGGGTGAAGGTGAACGATCTGCTGATCTCCCAGCCGGACTGCGGGGAGGACGCCCTCAATATTGCAGACACGCTGGTGCGGAGCAATTCCATCGACGTGCTGGTCATCGACTCCGTTGCGGCGCTGGTGCCGAAGGCGGAGATCGAGGGACAGATGGGAGACAGCCATGTAGGGCTGCAGGCACGGCTCATGTCTCAGGCACTGCGGAAGATCACCGGTGCCGCCAGCCGCAGCCGGACCTGCGTTATTTTCACCAACCAGATCCGGGAAAAGATCGGCGTCATGTTCGGCAATCCGGAAACGACCACAGGAGGCAACGCCCTCAAATTCTATGCTTCCGTCCGCATGGATATCCGCAAGACGACCGTCCTGAAGGACCCTGCCGGCAATATTTACGGCAACCGGGCCCGGGTGAAAGTGGTGAAGAACAAAATGGCGCCCCCCTTCAAAGTGGCGGAATTCGACATTTGCTACAACGAAGGGATCTCCCGGATCGGATCGATCCTGGATCTGGCGGTGGATATGGGACTTCTGGAAAAACGCGGTTCCTGGTTCAGTTTTGAAGGCAATCAGCTTGGACAGGGCCGGGATCAGACCAAAATGCTGCTGGAAAAAGATCCGGAACTCTGCCGGAAACTGGAAGAAACGATCCGGGCAAAAGCTTTTGGTGCCGCCGACGGCAGCAGCAGGGAGACCTCCGCTCCGGAAATTGCTCCCGAACCCGCTGCCGGAGTCTGAAGCATCATGGGACGCGGTCTCCAACCGGCGGCGGTCCTCTGTATTTTTCTGACGGCGGGATTCTCCGCCTCCGCCGTATCTTTGGAGCCGTCACTTGCCAAAGTGACGGACAATACGACGGTTCTCGTCCCCGACACCGCCGGCACAAGGCAGGATTCCGGCATGAATTACCCGGCACTCTGCCGTCTGGCAGAGCAGAACGGAGATTGGAACTCGGCGTGGAATTTTGCGGAACAGTGGGCGGCTTCGACGGACCCGGCTGTTCGCCGGCAGGGGGTGGAAAAACTGCTGGAGCTTTCGCTGCGGCGGATGGTCCGGAATCCCGAAAAACTGCTTCAGCAGGCGCAGGCCAGCGGTGTCTCTCCGGAAAACATCGCCCTCTGGAACGTCGGCAGACAGATTTCCGGCGGCGACTGCGCCGGTGCAGTGAAACAGCTGGAGCCGCTGATCGCTTCTCCGTCGCTGAACCGGAAACAGCTGATTGCCGGACTGAAACTGCTTTATGCGGCGCAGATGGGGCAGAAAAAATTTTCGGAAGCCGCAGACATTGCCAGACGCAGGGAAGTGATTGAAGATTCTCCATCGGCAAAATTTGACGCCCTTGCCTGCCGGATCTACGCACTGTCGGAAGCCGGGCGCCTCCCTGAAGCCAGGGAACTCCTGACCACGGTTCAGGCTGGGTATCCGGCATTTTCGGAGACGCTGGCGGATCTGCAGATGCTGCTGGACGCCCGCAGCGGCAACTGGAAGGCATTTGAGAAGAATTTTACCGAACGCCGCGGCAAGGGTTCCGGCTGGTATTATGCCGTCTGCCGGGCAGGAGCCATCCATGCGGAGACCTTGTCCAAGCCGGAGGAAGCCATCCGGTACCGCAGGGCTGCGCTGCAGGCTGCATCGGGAGATTTCGAGCGGAAACAAGCCATGCTGGAGCTGCTGACTTTGCTGGACAAAAACCACCGGTGGGAAGAGCTGGCACAGGTCATTGCCATGTATCTGGAGTGGTACCCGGAGTGTCCGGAACGGGAACGGCTGGAACGCCGGGCCGCCGGGTGTCTTTTCCGGGCGGGAAAGTACCCTGCAGGACGGCAGCTGTACGAGGAGATCCTTGCCAGGGAAAATATCTCCGGCGGGAAACGGTTCGAAACTGCGGTGGAGGCGGCGGACCAGTGTGCCGTCCACCGGATGACTGCCGAGGAGCTGAAATTCCGCCGAATGGCGATGCGTTACGCCCGGACGGCGGCGGAACGGCAGTCCGCCGGGTATCAGCTGGGAGCCTATTATGACCGGCATGGGAAACATCAGCTGGCGCTGGAAGCGTTTCGCGGAGCCATGCAGGAAACCGGCCCGCTGCAGGAAAAAGCCGGATTCGCCCGCTTGCAGACACTTCAGAAAGTCGGGATGTTCGCAGAAGCTCTTGCCGCTGCGGAAAAACTCACCCTCTCCAAAGATCCGGCTCTCCGGTGTGCGGCTTTCTATTATGTGGCCAAGCTTCATGAAAAGACTGAACGGCCGCGTCTGGCAGCGGACGAATATTTGGAATTTGTACGGAAATTTCCGCAGTCGGAACTGGCGGTCCCGGCGCTGTACAATGCGGCATTGATCGCCGAACAGCTGGGCGATTACGGAGAAGCGGCCAGGCGCTTCAGGGATTTCACGGCACGCTTTCCGAAGAATCCTCTGACCCCCAATGCCGGTTACCGGCTGATGCTCATGCTTGAGCGTTCCGGAAAAACCGATGAGGCGGAAAAGGCCGCAGAGGCTTTGACGGCGGCTTTTCCGGAATCGCCTTTCAGTGCCGCCGTGCTGTTTCATCTGGTGGACCGGGCCAAACTGGAGACCCGCTACGCCGTGGCGCTGGAACTTTTGAACCGGATCGAAAATCTTCCGCATCCGGGTGCAGGGATTCTCCCCCGGGTACTGTACGACCGGGCGGTGATCCACGCCAAACTGGACAATCCCCGCAAGGCGCTGGAACTTCTGGACCGGCTGCTGACGGTCTATGCGGCGGATC
Organism: Lentisphaeria bacterium UBA1776; assembly: GCA_002314605.1. Classification (GTDB taxonomy): domain Bacteria; phylum Verrucomicrobiota; class Lentisphaeria; order Victivallales; family Victivallaceae; genus UBA1776. The sequence goes on from DCGO01000095.1 coordinate 14,309, forward strand.
CTGCGGCGGCGGATGCAGCGGAACTGGCCGGGTATCTCCACTGCCGTCAGGGGGAATATTTTCAGGCGGCGGCCTGTTACGGCCGGGCGGCACAGCTCCGTCCGGCGGGACAGGTGGCGGCGGCCATGCTGGAGCGTCAGGCGGATGTTCTGTATGCCGCCGGGACCGAAAGCCGGAAACAGGAATGGCTCCAGCAGGCGGAAACGATTTACACCGGACTCCTGAAAAAAGGCGGCCATTACGCGTCGCTGGGGTTCAAACTGGGCCGCTGTCTGGAAGCGGAAGGGAAACTGCGGGCAGCGCAGAAACAGTTTGTCGAGGTGCTCTACCGTTCTGCGGCGGATCAGCAGAACAAGATTCCGCCGGACCGGGTGTGGTGCAGCAAGTCCCTGTACGCCGCCGTCCGGCTGTGCCGTCTCCGGAACAGTCTTGATGGTGCCCGGCAGGCCTGCCGTCTGCTGAGTCTGGCCAGGACCATGGGGCTGGAGGAAAACGGCGAATACGAGACCCTTGAGCGGGATCTTCAGGCCAAATACAAACTTTAAATCGGAAAATGGAGTTGCAACATGTTTTTTTATCAATTGCTGGTGGACGGCGGGGCTGTCATGTGGCTCATTGCCATTGCTGCAGTGCTGGCGGGTGCAGTATTTCTGGTGAAAGCCTTTCAGTTTCACCGGGAGGAGATCAACATCCGTGAGCTGATCAGCGGTCTTGAAAATGTCCTGAAACGGGACGGTTTTGTGGAAGCCATCAGTTTGTGTGATAATACGCCGGGACCGGCGGCACGGGTGGTCGGGGCCGCCATTCTGGCGTTTCAGCGGGGGGATCGGGATCTGCAGCAGGCAGTGGACTGCGCGTGTCTGGAGGAACTGCCGAAGCTGGAACGTCATGTCGGACTTATCGGGACCATGGGATATATTGCGCCCCTTCTGGGTTTTTTCGGAACGATTCTCGGCATGATGCAGGCGTTTCAGACGATCCACCATACCCAGAGCGTATATCTTTCGGCGGCCCAGCTGGCCGGGTCGGTGAATATGGCGCTCATTACCACCGCATCTGGGCTGGCGGTGGCGATCCCGTGTTATGTGGCCTACAATTTTCTGGTTTCCCGGATCAATACCATTTCGCTGGACATTGAACTTGCTTCCCGGGAAATGCTCGGGTTCATGGAGCGCCGCCGCGCCGAAAAAGGGGGCCGGCAATGATCGTTGACCGTCAGGATGGACCATCCCGGGCCGAGGTCCGGCGGTGGCGGCCCCGATACAAAGTTCTTTCCGGACTGCCGCCCATGGTACCGGCCATCGACATCTTTTTTCTGATCCTTTTTTTCTTTATGCTGTCCAGCTCCTTTGTCCAAGTGTCGGGGATCAAAGTGGATCTGCCGATGGCGGAGACCACAGTGTCGGCGGATATCGAGAAATTCATCGTCACCATTGCCTGGAGCGGCAGCGGCCCCAAACTGTTTTTCAACGACCACCCGGTGTCCCGGGAAATGCTGAAGGAGCGCCTCGCCCGGGTCAGCGTGGTTTCCAAATCCGCCATGATCGTCATCCGGCCGGACCGGCGGGTGCCCTTTGAACCGGTGGCGGAAATCATGGCTCTGGCGGAAAAGGCAAAGCTGGCCAGCTTCATCGCCGTAATGCCTCCCCGGACCGGGCCGGAAACGGTCTTCAATCAGGAAAAATAAGCAGATCTTATGCGGAAAATACAAGCTTCGGACAATCCCTGGATCCACTCCACGACGGCGGCACTGCTGACGGCAGCGGCGGGGTTCGTGTTTTTCGGAGTGTTTTTCCGCTATGAGCCGCCGAAGGTCGCACCTCCGGTGCACCGGGCCGGCAAGGCATCGCTGCTGACCCTGCGTGCGGAAGACGAGGTCATGGGTCGCTGGCTGGAGGTCCACGATCCATCCCGGATCGCGCTGGGGCGCCCGCCGGTGATCAGAAAACGACCCTATCTCCCGCCGGATTCGACGAAACCGGATCCGCTGTATGAACCGGAAGCACCCAGGGAACCGGTTCCCGTACCGTTTGTCATGGAAGGGGTATCCGCCGGGAATGTACCGAAATTTCATGCGCCTCTGCCGGTACCGGTTTTTCCGGCAATCCCGCCGGAGAATTTCCCGAAATTCACCGTCAACGGGATACGCGAAAAGCTGATCCTGCCGGATGATCTGCTCAAATTGGCGGCATCCGTCAATGCAGGGACCGTGGAAATGCGCCTCGGGCAGGGGGTCCTGCCGGAAGAACGGCGCATTGAGGTCCTGCGTTCCTCCGGAAGTTCCAGAGTGGACCGGATCCTGGCGGAGATCTTTGCATCGCGCCGTTTCCCGGAACTGCCCGCCAGACTGAAACTGGTTTGGGATTCCACAGGAGAAAAAGAACCATGATCGGAGTAACATTTTCACAAGGGATCTTTGTGTATCTGGTACTGTGGCTGGCGCTGATCGCGGTGCTGTATCTGCGCAGCTCCAGGCGCAGGGCAAAGATCCACAGTTCGCAGGTGGAAAGTCATCTTTTCAGCTGCGACCGCTGCCACTACGCATTTCTCAACAAGGATCAGATCAACCTGACCCGCTGCCCGCGCTGCAATGCCATCTGCATCCGCCGCCGGGTGCGGTAGAAAATTCAGAAAATATACAGGAGTGAATGATGACCGCTGTGATCCGATTCAAGATGATGGAAGGCTGTGCTGATCTGGCTCCCGCCAAGGCCCATGCCGATGATGCCGCCTACGACCTCAGGAGCCGGGCCGATCTGGAAGCTGTGCCAGGGAGGAGCCTCCTGGTCCCCACGGGACTCTTCCTGGAACTTCCGGCAGGGTACGAGGCCCAGATCCGGCCCCGGAGCGGGCTGGCCCTCAAGCATGACATCATGCTCACCAATTCTCCCGGTACGGTGGATGCCGGCTACCGGGGAGAAGTGGGGGTGATCCTCTACAATGGCGGCAGTGGACCTTTTGCGATCCGCCGGGGCGACCGCATCGCCCAGATGGTCATTGCCAGGCTTGCCGATGTGGAACTGGTAACGGCGGAAACCCTTTCAGAAAGCGGTCGTGGGACCGGCGGATTCGGAAGTTCCGGCAAACAGGAATTTTCCACAAAGGCGTAGTCCGGTCATGAACCGTTCCCGAAGATTCATGATGCTGCTGTATATTTGCGGCATCGTGCTTTATTTCTTCTGCAATCTCCAGCGTTCCGGAGTGCCGGGCTCCCTTTTCAATGAACTGCAGCTGGACTTGAGTCTCTCCGCCGGACAGGTGGCGGGACTTGGAACGGCTTTTATCTACACTTACACTTTGAACCAGCTGATCGCCGGATACATGACGGACCGTTACGGCGGGATGCACGTAATGATGTTCGGGACCTTTTTCTTCTGTGCGGGAGGGATGTTTTTTCCGCTGGTGCAGTCGGTCTGGGCGGCGTATGCGGCCCGGGCACTTGTGGGATTCGGGGCAAGTTTCATGTATTTGGGAATGGTCAAATTTTCCGGGCGGCTTTTTCCCTCGATTTTCCCGCAAATGGTGGGTGCCGTTCTGCTGTGCGGCTACATGGGAAATATCGCCGCCAACGCGCCTCTGGCGTGGCTGTCCGGCCAATTCACCTGGCGGACGACTTTTCTGGCGGCGGGAGTGCTTGCAACGGTATTTTACGCCCTTTTTCTTTTGTTGCGGATGCAGGTGACACCGGAGCCGGTCTGCCGGGAACCTTTCAGTTTCAGGCCCGTCCTGGAATTTCTCCGCAAACGTCACAATATCTGGATTTGCCTTTTCAACGGCGTCAATTTTCCTCTTTATTTCATTCTGCAGACCATCCTCGGGAAAAAATTTCTGCAGGATTACTGCCAGATCAGCGGCGGTGCCGCCGCCATGGCCATGTCGGTCATGGCGGTGACGGCGGCCGTCAGCGGCATGCTTGCGGCGATCCTGACGCGCCTTATCGGGAACCGGCGGCGGATTTTCTTTCAGGCGGCAGCCATTTACAATGTGGCGGCAATTCTGATATCCATGGCGGCGATCTGCTGCAACTGGAGGTCACCACTTTTGACGGGTCCCCTGATCCTTCTCGGACTCATGTCCAATTTTGCGCCGGTCAACGTGGCGCTCCTGTACGAGACCAATCGCCGGGATCTGAGCGGGATCGCAGTGAGTTTCAGCAATTTTACCAGCTACCTCGGAGTTTCCGTCTTCGGGAGTCTTGCCGGGTTTCTCATGGAAGTGACGCCCCCCGTATGGTCGGGAGGAATGCTTGTTTACAGCCGCACTTCTTATCTGGCGGTATTCGGGCTCTTTCTGGTTCTGGCCCTGATTTCGCTGTTATGCGTGTTTCCCCTCAAAGAGACCTACGGAAAGAATATCGCGTCACAGATCCGGTGACCGGGGATAAGCCTTCCGGCGGACAGCGGGAAACTGCTCAGCGGATCTTCCGGCAGATAATATCGGTGCCCCGGGCGATCTCCCGGATCTCCTCTTCCGAACAGGTGTCAAAATAGGAAGTGATGTATTCATTGATGCGGCTTTCCACTCCGGACAAAAATTCCTGTCCCTTGGAAGTAACATCGATGCGGACATTCCGCCGGTCCTCCGGGTTATCGGTCCGGTTCAGAAATCCCCGCTGGACAAGTTTATCCACAAAAAGCGACGCTCCGGCGCTGGTAAGTCCCGTGAGTTCCATGATCTTCCCCAAGTTGCAGGGCAGAATGAACCGAATGAGCATCAGGTTGAAAAACTGCCCCCGCAGAAGTCCGCAGGGATTGCGTTTCCACTCCGCCGCCAGAAGTTCCCTCCGGCGCATTTCCAGCAGCCGGCAGCTGAGTTTGAACATCTCCAGATCCGGACGCTTTGATTTCGTTTCCGACATAAAAAGCCCTCCCCGCAGAATTATCGGTAGCCCTTGGTTTCATCGTTGATTTTGGAGTGAATGTCTTCCAGACGATTCTCCCGGTCGGCACGGTCGGCATCCAGTCCGTACTGCTGGAAGAACATGTTGCCCACCCGGCTGGTCATACCTTTGTTGACACTCTTGATGATCTTGCCCAGATGGTTACGGACATCGGCCCCCATCTGCTCATCCTCTCTGCTGTATTCCACTTCGGCGATCAGCACAAGCTGGGACTGCTTGATGGACTCGGTTTCCGTTGAGAATACCCGGCCGATGACCGGCAGATCCTTGAAGAACGGCAGCCCCGCCGTGCCGCGGACGGATTCGGATTTTTTGAGACCGCCGATGACGAAAGTCTTGGCGTCATACCCGATCTGGACCGTGGTGCTGACATTGGACTCGCTCCGGCGGGCGGAGCCGTCGGCATTCCAGCCCAGAAGGGAAATGCAGGAGAGGGACACATTCAGCTTGGCGGCATTGCCGGTTACAACCGGAGTGGCCCTGAGATCGAACTGGAACCCGTCCGTGACCATAGGATACTGGAGCCAGCCGTGAATGATGCCGGGGGAACAGTTCATGGTGTTGCCGTCGGTGTTGTACCAGGCGGCGGTTACGGGAGTCGCAGTACCGTCGGCATTGTATTTGAGATAGCCGGTAAGATACTTGGCCATGGCATCGGTCTTGGAATTGTCCTTGTACGCCACGGCGGAATAGTCCCCGTAGGTATTGGTGCCGGTCTGGGTACCCATCATGCGCATGGTGTAACCCATGGGAACCATCATGGCGGAACTTCCGGCATTTTTGTAAAAGTCCTTCAGATCCTGATAAGACATGATCTTGGTGATGGCTTCCCGCTGGATGGTATCCGGATTGGGATCCGTGTAAGTGAATTCAGTGCACGCTTCGGCGATGGAACTGGCTCCGGCAGTGTAAAAGGTCCGGTCGTAAAAAAAACCGGAATTGACCTGCATGTGACTGGGCTTGCGGTTCTGGGCTACCAGAATGCCGCTGGCCACGCATTTTGCCTTTCCGATGCTGGTCATGAAATCGAGATAGCGTGTATTCCATTTTGGGTTGAAATTCCAGTAGTCCACAGAGTTGCTTCCGGTCCGCTGGGCACCGCTGGCATAAAAGGTGCCCCAGTTGCGGCTGGTGACGGTCCCGGCGGAAAAGAGGTCCACACCTTCATTGTTTTTCCAGCTCTGGAAATCCACGCCGATACGGTCGTCGTTTTCTGCATAGATCTCCAGGACCCGGTAGGAGATCTTCACTTCCGGGATCTGCCGGTCATATTTCTCCAGCATGGCCTGCATGTCATGCCAGTTCCAGTTGGGGGCCTTGATGATCAGGGCATTCAATTCCGCATCCACCACAATTTCCCCGGGCTTCACGGCAAACTGGGGATCCAGGTCCGATGACCCCACCTTGAGAAGCATGTCACGGAGATTGGATGCCCGGCTGATCTTCGGAAAATAGAGCCGGACTTCCGCGTCCGGCAGAAAGGACAGCCCCGGCCGGTCCAGTTTGGCCACAATGGCATCCAGGCCCTTGCCGTCTTTGGAATCGGCAAAACGGTAGGCTTCCGCCGAGACCATGACGATCCCGGTGCCGTCCTTGTATTTAAGGGCAGTGGCTTCCACCGGACTGGCGTTCACCGTCCGGGCCCAGACCGCCGCAGAGAGATAGCTCCGGACCGCATAGGGATCGGCGTGTTTGAGCACATAGGCTTTGGTGATGACATAGGGGTCCGTATTGTCGCGGATCACATGGACCTGACGGGTATCCTCCTTCACATTGATTTTCAGCTGTGCCTGAACATGACTGGGAGCATAGCCGCCGGTGGGATCGTCATTGTCCGCACGGGGAGTACCGGCAATGGCATTGGGAGTCAGCATGATCTCCCGGGAGCCCTGCTGATTCGGGTTGATGATCACGGTGCGAGGCTGCTGTTTCTCCTGCTGCATGTTCTGGCAGCCGTTCAACAGGAGCGCCGCAGAGGAAAAAAGTGAAATCGAAGAAAATGCATGTTTCATGATGAATCACTCCAGATCTTTGCGGAAGGGGTTTTCGATACGGCGCCGGACATCCCGGGTCATACTGGCCGGATCGACGGGTTTGCTGTTGTTGACATCCTGGGGATGGGCTTCCGCCGTCACCACGATGTAAGTCCGTTCCCGGATGGTGGTCACGGTGCTGAAAAGATATTTGATGACGGGGATCCGGCAGAGGATGGGGAGCCCCAGAGTCTGCTCCACGTCATTCTCCTTTTCATAGACAGTCAGAACCTTTTCCACACCGAAGGCCAATGTGGCGCTGCCCTCCATGATGCTGGAGTTGCTCAACTCCGCTCCGGTGTTGCCCCGCTCCACCACGTTCTTGAAATTCATGGAGTAGCTGAAAAGCACGTTGCCTCTGCCGTTGTTTCCCAGACAGATGAAGGGATTGAAAATGGTTGCCGACAGCACCGGGGGATCGGCATGCTTGATGCCGTATTCATCTTCGTAATAACTCTTGCCCACGGAGGTGCGCCCCAGGGTGTTTTTGAAGATGTTCTGGTATTCCGGATACATGGAGATCCGGTAAATGAAGGGGGCCGTATCCGGTTTGGCTGTCTGCAGCATGAGGAGACTGCGGTAATCCGTTTCATCGCGGACGGGGGTGTTGATCATGGTGAGTCCGGCATTGGCGGCCACGTTGGCGTTGCCGGACTGCTGAAGACAGCGGATGAAACTCATGTCGATCTGGGGAGCGGTGAAGAATCCGCCGAACCCCCAGGAAGTGCTGGCATTGATGGCAGTATCCGCAAGCCCCTGGATCACCTGATCCACCGAGAGGTGTCCGGCGTTGTAGGCGGCGTTGAGGAGATTTACACCGGGACCGTTTTTCCAGGCCAGATAGTCAAAACCCCAGTCCTTCAGATCGCTGTCCCGGATCTCATAGTAGTTGAGCCTGAGGCTGATCTGGGGGATCGGACGGTCCAGCCGGGCGAGAAAGTTCAGCGTCCGGGTGGCGGCGTTCATCTGGTCGCGCCAGAAGATCGTATTGGTTTCGGCATTTACATAAGCGGCTCCGACGCTGGACCCGGTGGACTGATCGATGATTTCCCGGAACTGTCTGGCTGCACGGAATTTCGGAGCATACGCCACATGGGCGATGCCGGTGCCTTCCAGACCGGGCCGGTCAATGGTACGGACCAGATCGTCCACCATGGGGAGAAAATCTTTTCCGGTGGAGACCATGATGGCATTGCCGTTTTTGCCGTCCACGGTGGTGACCCGGCGGACTTCGGAATTGAAGCTGTACCGCTTGACGGCGGAGTTGATGAAGGGCAGCAGTTCCTGCGCATCGGCGTGCCGCAGTTCATAGACCCGGGTGGCATACCGGACCTGAGCGTCATCCTGCCGCAGGTGGATGGTCCGCACCTCGGCGGGCGCCGCACCCAGCACCGTGCAGACGATGCCGAGCAGAATCAAACCGTATTTTTTCATAAAACTTCTCCCGGGGAAAAAAACTGGCCCGGCCGGGGAACCGGCCTGAACTCTGTAATGAATGGAAAGGGAAAATTTAAAGGAAGTTGAATCCGAGGATCGCGATTTCCTTATCGGAGGTCTTTCCGGTGATGATCCGGAAGAGCGCCTCGCTGTGGATGATCTTCTTGTCTTTGTCGATCCGCTCGAAACGGATTTTCCAGATGTGGGGCGTCACTGCCACAAATTCCAGACTGGTAAGATACTGGAAGGAGATGGGCTGTCCCAGCGTTTCCACAATGTATCCCCGGGTGCTGTTGAATTTCTTTTCATCGAAGCGCGCCCGCTGTTCTTCCGGCAGAAGCTCGACGAATTCCGACGGATTGTTTTTCAGAAACGCCATCAGAAGTTCCCGGCAGAGCGTCAGCTCTTTGCCGGCATTTTTCGGCAGTGCCCGCTCCGGAGGCTGTTCCAGGATAGTGGTACAGCCCGCCAGCAGTGCCGCCGCAATCGCAAGCAGGAACAAATGTTTCATGCAAAACCTCTTTGAATTTGAAATGCTTTTGACAAAAATGTCTTTGCATGAAAGATAATATACCATCTTTCTCCTGAAATGCAAGCTCCGATGCGAAAATTTGAAAAAAAAGGTCCGCAAGTGCCGCAGGCTCCAGCGCGGGCACACGCCTGTCAGCCGGACAAAATTCAGCGGTCAACAGGTCATTCTGTTCTTGACTTTTTCTGTTCCTGCGTTACATTTTGGAGTGCGCAAAATTCAACAGGGAGATTGCAGACATGCCTTTTGATAATGGAAGTATCAGCGTCACTTTTTTTGAGCTTCAGGAACCTTTGCCGGAAGATCTGGCGGGAAAAATGTCCGTCTATCGGGCCGGAACGCTGGACAGCGTCAGCAAAGATCCGGATGAAGATGCCCAGCTGGGCTGGGTGGCCCGTCATATTCTTGATTCGGAGATCAATGATGTCACCATTCACCGGGGGCGGATGATCTCCATGATGCTCCGCAAAGCCAAGCGTCAGGTCCCTTCCTCGCTGCTGCAGGCCATCTGCCGCAAGGATGAACAGAAGTATCTCTCCGAGAAACAGGCGGATTTCGTGCCTTCCAAGGTGCGCAAAGCCATCAAACAGGAGGCTGTCGAAAAACTTCTGCCCATGATGCCGCCCACCCTTTCGGCCATACCGTTTGCGGCGGACCCGGCGAACAACATTCTCTACCTCGGCACCGGGTCCCAGGCGGGAATCGACCTCTTCATCGAGGAATTCCGCCGTGCTGCCGGGACGGAACCGCTGCAGTGGACACCCGCTTCCATTCTGGAAAAAGATCATCAGACCACGGAAAGCAGTTTTCCTGCCATTTCCTTCTGCGGGACGCGGGAAACGGAGCCGGTGATCGGCCGGGATTTTCTGACATGGCTCTGGTACTTCAGTGAAAAGGGCGGCAAGGCCGACTGCGGCAGCGACGGTGAATTTGAACTCCTGATCGAGGCCCCTCTGGTCTTTGCCGATTCCGGCGAAGCCAACGGTGCCGAGGAGACCGTGGTCAAAAAAGGCAACAGTCCCCAGCGGAGCGCGGAAGCCAAAGCCGCACTGGCCACCGGCAAAAAACTCAAGAAGGCCGCCTTCACCATGGCCCGGGGTCAGGAACTCTGGCACGGGACCTTTGATGCCGATCACTTCACCTTCAGCGGGCTCAAACTTCCCGACGGGGAGATGATGGCACCGGACGAGCGTTTCCAGGAACGCATGGAGTTCCTTCTCCTCTTCAAAAATGCCTGGGGCGCTTATTTCCGGACCTTTGCCGAAACCATGCTGGGCGGCGGCCTGGCCGGGGAAGAAGCCAAATTGAAAAAATGGGCATCCAGCCGCGACGCGGTATAGCGCCCGAAAAGAAAAGTCATGCACAGCTTCTGGGTGGACAAGTGGCCGGAGACAGGATCGGTCTTCCGGCTGGCAAAACAGGAGGAGGAACATCTCTTCCGGATCCTGCGGCCCCGCATGGGGGAGCGCGTCCGCCTGCTGTCCGGAGACGGTCTTGCCGGCACCGCCGAAATTTCCGGTGTCAGGGAGCTGAAACTGCTGGAGGTCACACCGGAAGCGGCCCCGGAACTGCAGCTGATCCTCTGCTGCGCGGCACCCCGCCGCCAGAAACTGGATCTGCTGCTCAAGCAGGCCGTGGAACTGGGGGTGTCGGCGATTCACCTGATGCATTGTGCACGGTCGGTGGCCAAACCGGAAGGAGCGGACCGCTGGCAGACGCTGATGCAGGAAGCCTGCAAGCAGTCAGGCAATCCTTTTCTTCCGGAAATCTTTGTCCACCCCTCCCCCGGATCGGCACTGGCGGCTCTGGCCGGATGCCGGCTGTATTACGGGGCTGTGGTGCCGCCGGAGGAACCCATGCCGGAGATTCCGGCACGGGGCAAAGCGGTTTTTCTGGCCGGTCCGGAGGGAGGATTCACCGTGGAGGAGGAAACGTTGTTTGCGGCACACGGAGCCAAAGGGATCAGTCTCGGGCCGTGGATCCTGCGGCTGGAAACCGCGGCTGCGGCGGGACTGGCGGTATTGAGGGCGCTTGGAAGATGAGAACTTTTCTGACTTTTGGGGCGGTGATCCTTCTGCTTTCCGGCTGCGGCGGAAATTCCTCCCGGGATCCCCGGATGGTTCTGGCCGAGAAATGCCGGACCGAAGGAGATTTTCCGGCTGCGGAACGGCAGATCCGGCGGTATCTGGATTCCCATCCGGACAACGCCGATGCACATCTCCGGCTGGCATCGCTGTACGATGAATCCCTGGGGGACCCGCTGGGAGCGGCCTATCATTACCGGGAATATCTCCGGCTTGCTCCCGGTTCCGGCCGTCAGGAAGCCGTGCGCAAGTGGCAGACGGACGCGGTCCGCAGGTGCGTCCCGGTTAAGGAACCGGACGCCAATCCGAAGGAACTTGCCCGGCTCCGGCGGGAAAACGAGGAGTTGAAGCGCCTTGCTTCAGAACTGGAAAAGAAACTGCTTGTCAATTCCGCTCCGGTTCCGGCATCCGCAGCTCAGGCTCCCGCAGTATCCCCGGCGCCGCCGGCTCCGGCTCCGGCTCCGGCAAACGAAGAAGTGATCTATGTCGTCAGATCCGGGGATAATCTGAGCCGGATCGCCCGGAAATTCTACGGCAGTTCCACAGCGATCGCCCCCATTGCGGAAGCCAATCATCTGACGCCAAAAAGTGTCCTTTTTATCGGTCAAAAGCTTAAAATTCCTAAAAAATCGAGGTAAAACATGAAAATTCTGATGCGTGCGGCAATTCTGTCCGCAGCGGTTTTGTCCGGCGGATGCTGGATGATGCAGGAGCCGGCGTCCCGGCAGACGGAACTGTATGATCTGAACATCCCCGCCAGCCCGGTCAGGGGACCGGAGGTGCGGCGGATCGTCAATCTTTCGCCTTCCGGGGTGAAAATGCTCTGCCGCGAGCAGGACGGCCGGATCACCGAGAACCGGAATGTCTGCTGGGTTCAGACGCCGGAAGCCATGCTGCGGCGGTATTTCGCCTGTGCTTTCCGCAACTCCGCCGGAGGACATGTGGAACTGACCCTGCTGCGTTTTGAACTTGACCGGAAGGCAAATCAGGCGGTAATCGCGCTGGAAGCAAGGTTTTCCGGCAGGGCCGCCGTACAATACCTGGAGGCGAAAGCACCGCTGCAGAATGCCGGCGGCATCGCCGCCGCCGACGCCATGAGCAAATGTGCCGCAGAACTGGTCAGCCGGATTTCAGCAATTACACAGGAGAAATAACTATGGAACGCCTCAACATTCCCCCGAGCAATCACATCAAGGTCCTGGGCGGTCAGGGCTGGGTCGGTCTGATCGACCACCTGGGTACGGAATCGACCATCGTCAATGCCGCACGGGTGTCGTTCGGCAAAATCAGGAGCACCATGGAGGAGCGGGATGTGGCGCTGCTCAACTATCTGATTGCAAACCGGCACACCAGCCCGCTGGAACATGTGGTTTTCACATTCAGCGTCCACTGTCCGCTTTTTGTCCGCGGCCAGTGGCACCGGCACCGCACCTGGAGCTATAACGAGATTTCCCGGCGCTATACCGAGATCGATCTGGAATTCTACACCCCGGAAAAACTCCGACGTCAATCGGAAAACAACCGTCAGGCATCCTTTGCCGATCCGGATTTTGAAGACACCGAATTGCGGAAACTCATTGACGAAAGCAACCGGACCAGTCTTGCGCTGTATGAGAAACTCCTTGCCGGCGGCGTCTGCCGGGAACAGGCCCGGGGGGTTCTGCCGCAGAATATGATGACCACTTTCTGGGCTACCGTGGATCTGTCCAATCTGCTCCATTTCCTGCAGCTCCGTGACAGTGAACACGCCCAGTTTGAGATCCGGGAATACGCCGTTGCCATGCGGGAACTGATCCGTCCGGTGGTCCCCCATGTCGTGGAATATTTCGAACAGCACATGCTGGGCAGGTGATACGCTTCCGCCGGAATTGTAAAAAAAACACCATCGGGACTTGAAAAAAACTCCGATGGGGTTATGTTTCCCGATATACGGTACAGACTACTCTTTTGGGGACCATTATGGCAAGAGATTCGGAATATATTCTTGAGCTGCTTCTGGATTACGGACTGGTGAATGAGGAGCAGATCAGCCAGGCCAAGGCGGAATCCAAGTCGGTGGACGGCAGCCTCGACCCGGTGGACCTGCTTCAGAAACTGGGATATCTGAAGTCGGAGGACCTGACCGCAATGCTGGCACAGCATTACGGCATGGAGATCATGGATCTCAAAAAATACGAGATCCCGGATGAAGTGGTCCAGGCGCTGACACCGGATATTGTTCATCACTACAACGTGGTCCCGGTCATGCGGCACGGCGACATGCTGACCGTGGCCATGAGCGACCCGACGGATCTGGAAACATTGGACTCCATCCGTTACTATCTGGGGCGGGATGTGGAAGCGGTGGTTGCCGATCCGGGGCAGATCAAGCAGCTGATCGACAAATATTATCCCACCGCCGGTGCCGGCGGCAGCGTGGAAAACCTGATCGAGACTCTGGGGGAGGAGAGCAACGATTTTCTGGTGGAGACCGGCGCGGATACTTCCGGCGGCGGCACCATCGGCGGAGCGGAGACGGTGGGGGAAGAGACTGCACCGGTGATCAAACTGGTGCACATGCTGATCATTGAGGCATACAAGGCCAAGGCATCGGATATTCACCTGGAACCCATGGAAAAACGCTACCGGGTCCGCTACCGTATTGACGGGGCCTTGCGGGAGGTGGAAGGGCCTCCCAAATTCATGCAGGCAAGTTTCACCAGCCGCGTCAAGATCATGAGCCGGCTGGATATCACCGAAAAACGCATCCCCCAGGACGGACGTATCAAGATGCGCGTCAACGACAAGGATATCGACCTGCGTGTTTCCAGTATCCCCACCACCCACGGCGAAAGTATCGTCATGCGTATTCTGGACCGGGCCAGCATCCAGCTGGACATCCCGAAACTGGGGTTCTATGCGGACGACCTGGAACTGGTGAACGGGATCATCAACATGCCGGACGGGATCTTCCTCGTCACCGGGCCCACGGGGTCCGGCAAGACCACCAGTCTGTACGCATTTCTGAACACCATCAATACCGTGAGCCGAAAGATCATCACCGTGGAGGACCCGGTGGAATACCAGCTGGACGGTATCAACCAGGTGCAGGTGGACCGGGCCATTGAAATGACTTTTGCCGCAGCACTGCGCGCCATGCTCCGTCAGGCGCCGAACATCATCATGGTGGGAGAGATCCGAGACCTGGAAACGGCGGAAATCGCCATCAACGCCTCGCTTACCGGACACCTGGTGTTCAGTACCCTGCACACCAACGATGCCCCCGGCACCATCGCCCGACTGGTGGATATGGGGGTCAAACCATTTCTGGTGGCCTCTTCCGTGCGTGCGGTCATGGCCCAACGGCTGGTGCGCCGGATCTGCAAGAACTGCAAGAAACCTTACAGCCCGAGCAAATATGAGATTCAGCTTCTGGGGATGACCCAGGAGTATCTGGACAGTCACCAGTTCTACAAGGGTACCGGCTGCGACAAGTGCGGCCGCACCGGATACAAGGGCCGGGTGGGTATTTACGAGATTTTCATGGTCACCGAAGATCTGGCCAAGCTCATTTTCCGCAACGAACCCAGCAGTACGATCCGGGAAGCCGCCCGGCGGAACGGCATGCGTTCTCTGCGGGATGATGCCATCCGCAAGGCGGAAGCCGGGACGACCACGCTGGAAGAGGTAATCTACACGACCCTCATGGACGAAAACTGATCGAGGTAAAGATTATGCTTGATACCGAAAGTTTGGCACTCATTGACCTGCTGATCAACGAACGGGGGGCCGACAATCCGGCGCTGAAGGATCAGCTCAAGGAAGTGGAGGAAGAACACGCCCGCTCCGGAAAGCCGGTGCTGGAGATCATCGAGAACTACGGGATCTTCAAACGCAAGGAGATCCTGGATATGATAGCGGAAAGTCTGGGCTCCTATGTCTGGACCACTTTCGATACGGAGGATATTGAGCTGGAGGTCATCAAGAAAGTTGACCAGAATACCGCCCGGAGTTACAAAATCATCCCGCTGAAGATCGATGAGAGCGGCACGATGCTGCTTGCCATGCGGAATGCACTGGACTTTCAGACAGTGGAATCTCTGCAGTTCATTCTGAACGTGACCATCCAGCCGGTGGTGGTGGACCCGGATGTGCTGGACGCCCAGCTGGACCGTTATTACCCGGAGAAAACCGACAATGTCCACGACATTCTGGAAGTACTGAAAGACAGTGCCGAAGGGGAGAAGGTGGACGAAAAGGACATTGAGTCCATGGCCAACGATGCGCCGGTGGTGAAATTCGTGGATGTGGTCATGCAGCAGGCTATCCGGGACAAGGCGTCGGATAT
This sequence comes from Lentisphaeria bacterium UBA1776, assembly GCA_002314605.1. Classification (GTDB taxonomy): domain Bacteria; phylum Verrucomicrobiota; class Lentisphaeria; order Victivallales; family Victivallaceae; genus UBA1776. Next base: position 29,619 of record DCGO01000095.1, read on the forward strand.
CCATTTCGAGCCCTTTGAGAAAGAATTCCGCATCCGTTACCGGGTGGACGGCGCGCTGTACGAAATGCCCCAGCCGCCGAAAAGTCTGGCGGTCCCGGTCATCAGCCGCGTGAAAATCATTTCCGGACTGAATATTTCCGAGCGCCGCCGCCCGCAGGACGGCCGTATCGAGCTCAGGGTCAACGGCAAACCCATTGACATGCGTGTATCGTGTCTGCCCACAAGCTACGGGGAATCCGTGGTGCTCCGGGTGTTGGACCGGTCGGTGGTGAATCTGGATCTGGATGCCCTCGGCATGGAACCGGCGCTCCTCAATAAACTCCGGGAGATCATCCATCTGCCCAACGGGATTTTGCTGGTGACCGGTCCCACAGGGTCCGGCAAGACCACAACATTGTATTCGGCGCTGCGGGAAATCAACGTGGTTTCCGACAAACTGCTGACCGCCGAAGACCCGGTGGAGTACGATATCGAAGGGATCGTGCAGGTCCCCATCAACGATGCCGTGGGCATGACCTTCGGCAAAGCGCTGCGGGCCTTTCTGCGGCAGGACCCGGACCGGATCCTGGTGGGAGAGATCCGCGACTTCGAAACTGCCCAGATCGCCATTGAAGCGGCCCTGACGGGACACTTCGTCTTCAGTACACTGCATACCAACGATGCCGCCAGTACGGTGACTCGACTGGTGGATATGGGGGTGGAACCCTTCCTCATCTGTTCTTCCGTGTCCGGGATTCTGGCCCAGCGGCTGATCCGCCGGGTCTGTTCGGAGTGCAAGACCAGTTACGTTCCAACCGATCAGGACCTCAAGCGGCTGCGCATCGACCGTTCGGAAATCGGCGACCACCTGTTTTATTACGGCAAGGGGTGCAGTGTCTGTCACGGTACCGGATACAAGGGCCGGAAAGCCATCTGCGAACTTCTGGTGGTCAATCAGGAGATCCGGGACCTTATTTTTGCAGGGGCCCCGCACACCGCCATCCGGGACAAGGCGAGGGAACACGGAATGCGGACAGTCCGGGAAGACGGTCTGCAGGCGATCTTCAACGGCGAGACATCCGTGGACGAGGTCGTCCGCTATACATAATTTTGCAACAGGTTCAACAGGGAGAATTTTCTGATGATTGAGATGGCGGATCTTCTGCAGTTTTGCGTGGACGAGGGGGCAAGCGACCTGCATATTGAGGTGGGGGCGCCTCCCAGCGTCCGGTTGCACGGGGATATTACCCAGCTTGAACTGCCGCCGCTGACGCCGGAGGATTCGGAGCATCTCCTGAAATCCATTGCTTCGGATGCCCATCTGCAGCAGATCCAGGCGGAGGGAACTGCGGACTTCGGGGTCGGGTTCGGGGATCAGGCCCGGTTCCGTGTCAGCGCTTTCCGGCAGAAAGGCTGCTTCGGGATCATTCTGCGCCAGATCCCAAACCAGCTGCTGACCTTTGAACAGCTCGGGCTGCCCGGCGCGGTAAAGGATCTCCTGTGGCGGCCCCGGGGGCTGGTGCTGGTGACCGGTCCCACCGGATCCGGCAAATCCACCACACTGGCCAGCATGATCAATATCATCAATACCGAGCGGGCCTGCAACATCATTACCATTGAGGACCCCATTGAATTCTACCACCAGCACAAAAAAAGTCTGGTCATGCAGCGGGAGGTGGGGGTGGATACCACCAGTTTTTCCGAAGCGCTGCGCCGGGCGCTGCGTCAGGACCCGGATGTGATTCTGGTGGGGGAAATGCGGGATATTGAGACGATCGGCGCAGCGGTTTCAGCGGCGGAAACAGGACACCTGGTGTTCGGCACGCTGCACACCACCGGTGCGGCCCGGACGGTGGACCGGATCGTGGATGCCTTCCCGACCAATCAGCAGGAGCAGATCCGCACCCAGCTGGCCAGTTCGCTGGTGGGGGTCATTTCCCAGCAGCTTCTGAAACGCTGCGACAAATCCGGCCGGGTCGCCGCCTTTGAGATCATGGTGAACACGCCGTCCATTCAGGCGCTGATCCGGGACAACAAGACCTTCCGGATCACCTCGGAACTGCAGACCGGGGCCAAATTCGGGATGAACACCATGGATTCCCACCTTGTGGAACTTTTCCGGGCGGGAAAGATCGATTATCCGGAAATGATTACCCACGCCCAGGACCAGGATGCCGTAATTGAGAAACTCCGGGCCGAAGGGGATCTGAAGTAACACAGGAAAGGAGCCTCGCAAATGCCTCATTATCTTTATACAGCCGTGAATGCTTCCGGCAAGGAGCAGAAGGGCAAGATCCAGGCGGCCAGTCCGGAGGAAGCAGCCGAGCTTCTGAAGAAACAGCAGCTCTTCATCACCTCCATCAAGGACGCTGATGCCAAAAAAAACGCCCCCGCCGCCAAAAAAGGCAAGGCCAAGGGCGGTGCCATGAACATTTCTCTGGGGGCCCCCGTCATCAAGAAAAAGGAGCTGGTGGTGCTGACCCGGCAGCTGGCGACATTGCTGGATGCGGGACTGCCCCTTATCCGTTCACTGCGGACACTGGAGCGGCAGGCCAAAAACCCCGTTGTGGCCAAGGTTCTCAATTCAGCGGCGGAAACCGTGGAAGGCGGCGCCACTTTTGCCGAAGCGCTGGCCAAGCACCCGAAATCCTTCGATAAACTCTATCTCAACATGATCCGTGCCGGAGAGGCGTCGGGTGCCATGGAAGTCATTCTGAACCGTCTGGCGACCTTCATGGAAAAAGCCTCCAAGATCGCCGGCAAAGTCAAGTCCGCCATGATCTACCCGGCGGTGGTGCTCTCCATCGCCGGTCTGGTCACCGCCGGTTTGATGGTATTCATCGTGCCGAACTTCCAGAAGATCTTCGGTGAACTCCTTGGTCCGAAGGAACCCATGCCGGCCATTACCCAGCTGGTCATGAATACCAGTAAGCTCATGAAGGAGCAGGGGTGGATCTTTCTGGTGGCCGGTGCGGTTATCATCGTGCTGTACAAAATCGTCAACAGCAATAAATACGGCAAGTGGGGCATCGACTGGGTCAAGTACAATATGCCGCTTTTCGGGCCTTTGATTTCGCGGACGGCCATTTCCCAGTTTGCCCGTACCCTGGGCACGCTGATGAGTTCCGGCGTGCCGGTGCTGAATGCGCTTATCATTGTCCGGGATACCGCCGGCAATGAGGTGGTGACCACCGCCATTCAGAAAGTCCACGATGCGGTGAAGGAAGGTGAAGGCATTGCCGGCCCCCTGGGTGCCACCGGAATCTTTCCCGCCATGGTGATCAGTATGGTGGAAGTCGGCGAAGAGACAGGTAAGCTTCCCGACATGCTTGACCGTATTGCCGATACCTACGATGAAGAAGTTGACAATGCTGTGGGAGCCCTGACAAGTATGATCGAACCCCTGATGATCGTGGGACTGGCAGTGGTCGTGGGTACCATCGTTGTGGCGCTCTTCCTCCCGCTGACCAAGCTGATCGAAAAACTGGGTTGATATGCAGCTTCTGAATGTCGGGAACACCCGGATCACGGCGGCGGAATATGAAGGGGAGATCATCCGCAATATCCGCAGTACACTGACCCGGGATTACCGGATCCCTGAGGGGGACGAGCTGATTCTGGCGGCCTCGGTGGTTCCGAAATTTTCGGACCGGCTGGTCCGGCGGGGCAATGTCTTTCTCCTGCAGAACATTCATGCCGCCGCCTGCGGGCTGGATCTTTCCGCCGTGGATGCTTCCACATTGGGGGCGGACCGGCTGGCCAATGCCATTGAACTGGTCTGTCAGGCAAAACTTCCCGCCATGACCATTGATCTGGGAACCGCCATCAACTGCGAAATCGTGGATCGGAATGGTTTTTTCCGCGGCGGCGCCATTGCCCCGGGGCGGCGGATGATGCTCCAGAGTCTGTATGGAGGAACGGCGCAGCTGCCGGAGCTTTCCGTCCGGCAGGAACTGCGGGAAATGCCCGGGACCAACACCCGGGAAACGATTTTCTTCGGCGTGGATCAGGCTGTGGCGGGAATGATCCGCCGCTGGATCGGGTGCGTGGCGGAAATGCTTCACGAAATGCCCCGGGTGGTGGCGATTGGCGGAGATGCCCCGCTCTACATTCCCCTGATTCCGGAACTGGAATCCGGCGGAGAGGATTTTACCCTCCGCGGGCTTCTCCGGGGCTGGGACCGGTCGCTGCCCGGACTGGCGCACCGGACCGGCGGTGAGGTCAAATGAGCGTTCTTCGCGGATTTTTGTATGCGCTTCTCCTGGCAGTCGTTCCGGCGGCAGCGGGAAAGGAGGCTCTGCCGGTAACCCGCAGTGTATGTCTGGTGAAAGGCGGGAACGGCAGCGGCTCCGGGTTCTTTGCCGCATTTGACGGGCAAAGCGTTTTCATCACCAACAACCATGTTCTGCTGGGGCTGAAGGATCCGAAAATCGTGGACATCAATGGAAGGGAGTACCCCTTTGACAAAGTCTATGCCTCTCCGGACCGGGATCTGGCGGTGGTGCTTCTCCGCAGGGAGAACAGTGCCGACATGCCGGATCTGCAGATCCATTCCCGTCCGGATATGCTCAAGCTGAATACCGGAGCGGCCGCCTACGGCAACAGTCTGGGAGACGGGGTGGTGGTCAGAGCGCCCGGGAGGTTTCTCGGTATCGGACCGGAAGTGATCGAGGTGGATGCGCCCTTTGTTTCCGGAAACAGTGGAGGCCCCGTGCTGGAGGAGAGCTCCGGAAAGGTCATCGGGGTGGCGACCTACTGCAGGATCCTGCGTTCCGGTAACGCCACCACCATAGGATCCCGGTTTTCCTCCGGGAAATACAATACGGCGATCCGGCGTTTTGCCACCCGGCTGGACGGACTGAAACTGAAAGATTTCCAGTAGGTCACTCTCCTTGATATCCGGCAGGATCAGGTTGCGGCAGAGCCCATCAGCCGTGCCCATCGTGAGGTCCTGCAGCTGACCGGTCAGCCGATGACGGAGCGGATCTTCGTCCGCCGTCTCAGTGAGATCCTCAGCAGAAATCCCGTTTGGAACATGCCGCTGAAATGGCATACGGAGTATCTCCGCAAAGATACCCTTGACAAGCTCAAACTCCTGATCATGCTCCGGAACATGCTGGAACCGGAACGGAAAACCGCTCTCCCCGAAAATCCGGATGTGGAAAATTCCATCCGCAGAATCTGGCAGAAATATCTGCCGGAAACCACCTTCAGGACGGTTTCTCCGGCAAACCGGAAGTGTTTTTTCTGCAATGGATTCGGCAAGATCCGCCAGAATGTTCAGGAAACCGGAAATTCCCGGCGCAGACTGCAGAGTTCTTTCCGCATGGTGCCCTGTTCCCTGTGCGGAGCTTCCGGCAAAACGGCGGCTCCGCCTTGTGAGATCGCCGTGCCTCCGGCGGGATTCCATCAGGAATTGGGAAAGGTGCTGAAAGTTGAACCTCATAAAATCGGTCCTTTCCGGCTGGGAGAGGACTGCGGAAATTTTCCGCCGTTTTACAGTTCAAGATCCCGCCGGATTTTGCGGACGGGGGTCTATTCCGTCTGTCGCTTTGCCGGCAACCATGCCATCCGCAATGCAGTGGAGACCCGTTTCTGGCTGGTGGGGAAAAAACTGCTCCGGATCGATGTGATCCTTCCTGTCACAGATGCCCGGCAGATCGCCGACACCAGAGCCAATCTCCGGGTCGAATTTGCCGATTTCACCCATGCATCCTCCCGGACAGTGCTGTTAATGAGGTGTGCGGACCTTCTGCGTATTCAATTTTCCCCAGGGATGCTGCGGAATCTGAATGCCTCTTTCCAGAACGATCTTTTCGGACTCTACTGTCCGGAAATACCGGGAATTTCCGCGCAGGCCCCCGCCACAGGGAAACGGCTGCTGGCGGTGATTTTCCAGCACCAGGCATGGGAAGGGTGCATGGGACTCCGGCGGCAGATAAACAGGGGATATGTCTTCTGACCGGCATCACACCGGCGGCTGCCGGTGATGAACCTTGAAATAAAGTTTGCGGGCGGTGCGTTCCACGTCGCGCCAGAACCGGCGGTGCTGATGCAGGGCTTTGCCGAGACCGGTCATTTCATATTCCCGGACAAACCGCAGAAGATCCCGGGAACTCAGCCCGGCATCCATGCTGGAAAAATACAGTCCGGCCACATCTTTCACCAGATACCGGTAAGGCACCTCAGACCGGATCTGGGCCCGGTGAAGGTCAATGACGAAAAGCTGCGGCACCGGAGAATTGACCGTGTCCTTCTTCAGAAGATAGTGACAGATGTAACAGTCCCGGTGATTGACACCTCCCCGGTGCATGATGCCGGTCATACTGCCAAGCTGCCGGATGACGGCACAGCGCCGGGAATAGGGAAGGGCCCTTTCTCCGGTGAATCCGGCCAGATCCTCCAGACTGATGACCCCGGTCAATTCTTCGGTGATGAGGAAGGATTCCCGGCCCGCCGGGTTCCAGCGGCGCACTCCGCAGCCTGCCGCAGTCATGGTATCCACCCCCAGAGCTTCCAGTTTCCGGATGGCCCGGTATTCATTGCCGGCATCGGTAACCGGTTTTTTCCCCTGCAGAACATCCTTCAGATATTCCTTCCAGCCGATTCCCCGGTGAAGTTTTGCGAAGTACCCCTTGCCATGGATCTCGAACCGGAGGGTCCGGCGGCTCTTCACCTCTCTGTATGACGGCCCGGAAAGGGCAAAGGCCGCCTCAAAGGGATCTTTGCCCCGCCACAGTTCCTCCAATTCCGGCGAAAGAAAAAGCATCATGATTCCTGTTCCTGTTTTCCGCCGTTTCCGGCAAGAGATTCTTCCATGATATCCGCCACGGCTTCCGCCCGGCGGTAAAGGTCCGCGGAAACACCGTACCGGAGCGCCCGTGAGCGACACTCCGGCAGTGCCTCCAGAAATTTTTTCAGCAGAAGATTCCACGACTGCTGATCAAACGGTTCCTCAAGCACCATCCCGCCGGCGGACCGGACCAGCGGCGCGTAGCCGCAGACACCGGATGCGATGACCGGAAGTCCTGCGGCGGAAGCTTCCGCCAGAACATTGCCGGCGGCTTCCCTGCGTGCCGGGTGGGCCATGCCGTCGGCGGCAAAAAGCAGGTCCGGCACATCGTCCCGGGGCCCGGCAAAATGAACACGGTCCGACACATGGAGCGCTTCGGCAAGTTTTTTGAAATACCGTTTTTTTTCCCGTCCGGCCACCAGAAGATGCACGTTTTCCGGCAGATCCGGCCAGGCGGAGATATTCCGGTCCACGCCCTTGGTCCGGAACCCGGAACCGATCTCCAGCAGCAGCACGGCATTTTCCGGAATGCCAAATTCCTTTCGGATCCTCTTCCGGGCACGGGCCGTGATCTCCGGATCATCCGGACGGCGGCAGGCCGGGGAGATCCCTGGGGGAAGGAGCCGGAACCGGCAGTCCTGCGTGTGATAAACGGCCTGATATTCCCGCTGCTGTCTCGCGGTAAGAGCAAGGATCCGGGTCCGGGAAAGCGGAGAAAAGACCGCTTCCTCCATTCGGGAATAAATCCGGATCCGGGGCAGCAGAAATTTTTTCAGCCGTCCGCCCGGATGGTCCATTGCAAAACAGCTGTCGGCGGCAAAATACATGTCCAGTCCGGCCATGCGATTGAATCCCAGCACCAGATCCGGCCGAAGGTCCTCCATCCGGCGGCGGAAACGCTCCTGAAAGAGCCATGCCCCCCGGTGGTTGGACACCGCCCGGCAGGGGATCTGCTGCAGATCAATATTTTCCGGCACCGGGCCCTCCCAGCCGGAACAGCAGACACTGATCCGGTGTCCCCGCCTCCGGCACTCTTCGAGGATCCGGAGAAAATCCGTCTGCAGTCCGCCATGGGGAAAATAGCGGAAGAGCGTCAGAACAAAATGAGCCATGGAATTCCTCCGGAAGGTGGCAATTCTTCTGCAAAAAAATAGCACATTTGGAAAAAAATACCAGCCGAAGCGGAAAAAAAACGAAAAAAATAAAATTTGCTGTGGAAATTTCTCCGATTTGCAGTACATTACACGTCAGGAAAGTTATCCAACAGGACAGGGGGAAAGTCCTCCGCAAAATCATGGAGAGTCAAAAATGAGTTTCTGGCACAAAGTTTCAGGTGGATTTACCGCTGCATGCGTTTTGGCGGTTCTGGCGTCCGGCTGCGTGGACAACAGCATTCCGGATGATATGCCGTCTCTGCCGCCGGCCCAGGCGGACAGCGCGGGACTTGCCGGAGGTGCCTCAGATCTCTCCAAGGGCGGCGCCTGGGGCGATGGAGCAAATGCGGCCAGTCTGGGCAAAAACGGAGAGTGGACTCCGGTTGATCCCGGCAACAACCTCGGATTTCCCATCGTCTATTTCGGGTTTGATACGGATGAGCTGGCTCCCGGCGAGACGGCCAAACTGGACAAGGTTGTCGGTTACCTCACCAATCAGGCATCTCTCGGACTGATCATCGAGGGGCACTGCGACCAGCGCGGTACCGAAGAGTACAACCGGGCACTGGGAGACCGCCGGGCCAATTCCATCCGGTCGTATCTCGTGAATGCCGGCATCGCCGACAGCCGGATCAAGACGGTGAGCTACGGCGCCGACCGGCCGGCCAAGGACGGCACCGGAGAGGCGGTCTGGAGCAAGAACCGCCGCGGCGTTCTGGTCCCGGCACGAATGCGCTGAATATTTTGACTGCAAGCGCATAACACAAGCGATGATGAACTGCCGTCCGGTGCCATTCAGTGCAGCGGGCGGCGGTTTGCATGAAGACGGCACAGCCCATTGCGGAAAGAAGTTATTATGAGCAAAATCAAAGCAACTCATGTGTTTACCTCCGAGTCGGTGTCCGAGGGACACCCGGACAAAATCTGTGACCAGATCTCCGATGCGATCCTGGATGCGTGTCTTGTGCAGGATCCGGAAAGCCGGGTGGCCTGCGAAACGCTGTGTACCACCAATCTGGTGGTGATTTCGGGAGAGATCACCACCAAGGCCAAAGTCAACTGGCAGGAGGTCGCTCTGGATACCATCCGGGAGATCGGTTATACGGAACCCGGCCTCGGATTTTCCGTGGATGATGTGAAAGTCATGGTATGTATCCACCGGCAGTCACCGGATATTTCCCAGGGGGTGACGGCAGGGGCAGGCAGGTTCAAGGAACAGGGAGCCGGGGATCAGGGGATGATGTTCGGCTACGCCAGCAGCGAAACGACGGAGCTGATGCCCGCGCCCATCCTTTACGCGCACAAGATTGTGGAGGAACTGGCCCGTCTGCGCAAAACGGAACCGGAGAAATACGCTTATCTGCGGCCGGATGCCAAAAGTCAGGTCTCCATCCGTTACACAGACGGCAGACCGGTTGGCGTGGAGACCATTGTGCTCTCCCACCAGCATACGCCGGATGCCGATATGCAGGTGCTGGAGAAACTGGTGAAACGGGTGGTGAAAAAGGTCATTCCACCTGAACTCCTGTCCGGCAAGGTGAAATATTACGTCAATCCCACCGGGCGCTTCGAACTTGGCGGACCCGCCGGGGATACGGGGCTGACCGGACGGAAGATCATTGTGGACACTTACGGCGGCGTGGGTTCCCACGGCGGCGGCGCCTTTTCCGGCAAGGATCCCAGCAAAGTGGATCGTTCGGCGGCTTACATGTGCCGGTATATCGCCAAGAATATCGTGGCGGCCAAACTGGCGGACAAGTGTGAAGTTCAGGTGGCCTACGCCATCGGCGTGGCGGACCCCCTGTCGGTGAATGTGGATACTTACGGTACCGGAAAACTCAAGGATGACGCCGAACTTGAAAAGATCATCCGCAAGGTGTTCAATCTGAAGCCGGCGGAAATCATCCGGCAGCTGGGATTGAAAAAACCGGGAAAGACCTGGTGTTATCATGATTCCGCCCGTTACGGACATTTCGGCCGTGCGCAGTTCCCTTGGGAAAAGTGCGACAAGGTCAAGGTCCTGCAGACGGCGGCAAAGTCCGTCAAATGAACCGGCCCCGGATTCTCGGTATCGGCAGTGCGCTTATTGATACGCTCCTGCCGGTGGATGACGCATTTCTCGCAAATCATGTTCCCGGCGGCAAGGGCGGCATGGTCTGTGCATCCCGTACAGAGCAGGACCGCTGGATCGGTCTCGCCGGCAGGGAGCCGGTCCGGGCGGCCGGAGGAGCGGCCGACAATACGTTGATGGCGCTGGGACACCTGGGGGCGGACACCGTTCTTTTCGCCAAAATCGGTCATGATCCGGATGGGGAATTTTACCGCAGGAAACTCCTGGAATCCAATGTGGAGCCGCGTCTTGTTATGAGCGGGAGTTCCGGCACGGGGCGGTGTCTTGAACTGGTGACGCCGGACGGGGAACGCACCATGCGCACCTGCCTCGGAGCATCCGGTGAACTGACCCCGGAAGAGGCGGACAGGATTGATTTTTCCGGATTCGGGCTGGTTTATTTTGCCGGGTATCTCTTTTCCAACATGCCCGTTCTGGAGAAGATTCTCGATAAGGCCCGGCGGGCAAAATGTCTGGTCGCCATGGATCTGGCCAGTTTCGAGGTCATGGAGACATTCCGAAAAGAGGTCCTGCAGGCTTTGAAGTGTGATATTGACATGGTTTTCGGCAACGAAGAAGAAACATCCGTGCTGACCGGGCCCGGCAAAAGTGCCGAAGCCATGGCGCTGGAACTTGGGAAACTCTGTAAAGTGGCCGCCGTCAAGAGGGGGCCGCAGGGCTCCTGTGTCTCCGTGGACGGCCGCCTTACGGTGGAAAAAATCACGCCGGTTCACGCCGTGGACACCACTGCGGCGGGGGACAACTGGGCGGCGGGGTTTCTGTACGGCTGCATGCTGGGCAAAACGGATGCCGTCTCGGCCCGGATGGGGTCCATGGTTTCCGCCGAAGTCGTGCAGGTCTATGGTTCGGAAATGCCGGAAACAACGTGGGAAAAATTACGTGCGAAAATAGGAGAGCTTTAGCCATGGAGTATCAGGTCAAAGATATTTTGCTGGCCGACTTCGGCCGCAAAGAGCTGGAAATTGCCGAAAAGGAGATGCCCGGCCTGATGGCCGCCCGGGCCAAGTATGCCCGGGAACAGCCCCTGAAAGGGGTCCGGATCTCCGGAAGTCTGCACATGACCATTCAGACGGCCATGCTCATTGAGACGCTGGCGGCCCTGGGAGCGGATATCCGCTGGGCCAGCTGCAACATTTTTTCCACGCAGGACCATGCGGCGGCGGCCATTGCCAGAGACGGGATCCCCGTTTTCGCATGGAAGGGGGAGACGTTGGAGGAATACTGGGATTGCACTTACCGTGCGCTCACCTGGCCGGACGGGACGGGACCGGACCAGATCGTGGACGACGGCGGCGATGCCACGCTTCTCATCCACCGGGGCTGTCAGGCGGAGGACAATCCGGCCATGCTGGATATCCCGACCGATGTTGAGGAAATGAAGATCATCAATGCGCTTCTCAGGAAGGTATTGAAGGCGGATCCCCGGCACTGGCACAAGGTTGCCGGACGTGTCCGGGGTGTTTCCGAGGAAACCACCACGGGGGTCCACCGCCTGATTCAGATGGCGCAGAAAGGCGAGCTGCGTTTTCCGGCCATCAATGTCAACGACTCCGTGACCAAAAGCAAATTCGACAATATTTACGGCTGCCGGCACTCTCTTACCGATGGAATCAAGCGGGCGCTGGATGTGATGATCGCCGGCAAGGTCGCCATGGTCTGCGGCTACGGCGAAGTGGGCAAGGGCTGTGCAGAGGCCATGGCGGCGGAACGGGCCCGGGTCCTGGTAAGTGAGATCGATCCCATCTGTGCATTGCAGGCCTGCATGGCCGGACTTCAGGTCTGCACGGTGGAAGATGCGCTGCCGGTGGCGGACATCTATGTTACGACCACGGGCAACTGCCGGATCATCACCGCCGAACACATGGCGAAGATGCGGGATCAGGCCATTGTCTGCAATATCGGCCACTTTGACAACGAGATCGAAGTGGCGGAGCTGAACCGTTATCCGGGAATCGTCCGGACGGAGATCAAAGGCAGTTTCTGCCCGGTGAGCCGTTATACCTTCCCGGACGGCCACGCCATCTATCTCCTGGCCGAGGGGCGGCTGATCAACCTCGGGTGCGCCACGGGGCACCCGTCCTTCGTCATGTCCTGCAGCTTCACCAATCAGGTCCTGGCCCAGATCGATATCGCCCGGAACCCGGAGCGGAAGGCGGGGGTTTATCTGATCAGCAAAAAGCTTGATGAGGAAGTGGCCAGGCTCCACCTGGCAAAACTGGGGGCGAAGCTCACGCATCTGACGCAGGAACAGGCCGATTACATCGGAGTTCCGGCGGACGGCCCCTTCAAATCGGAAAGTTACCGGTACTGAAAATGATTTTCGGCAGCAAAGAGCGTTATGTAGTGCACACCCTGGGAGATGAGGTGCTGCGGAAGAAAGCGGCGCCGATCCCGGCGGTGACCCCGGAGATCCGGGCTCTGGCGGACCGGATGATCCGGACCATGCGGGTTTTTGACGGGATCGGGCTGGCGGCCCCCCAGATCGGGGAATCGCTGCAGCTGGTGGTCATTGAGATCCCCCCGGATGCCATGGAAGGAAACCCGACGCCCGGCGAGGCGCTGCTGTACCCGAAGATGCCCCTTACGCTCATCAATCCCCGGATCCTTGAGCGCAGCGCGGAACTGGCGGCGCGGGACGAAGGGTGTCTGAGTCTGCCGGATATTTTTGCCCCGGTGATCCGGCCGGCCCGGGTGGTGCTGGATACGGACCTCATCACCGGCGAACATGTGACCCTGGAGTGCGGCGGTCTTTTGGGGCGCTGCATCCAGCATGAACTCGATCACCTGGACGGGGTGGTTTTTTCCGACCGGGTGGACGGCAAAAGTCTCCCGGTGATCCTCCCCGAACTCCGGCGCCTGGAGAAATACGGTGCCAGACACCACTATCTGCGCGTCATCACCAGGTAGTTTTTCCGGCGGGGTTCCCTGCATGGAAGTGCTTCCGCTGACGGGACAAAAGGCCGCATTTTGCGGAAGAATACTTTGTTTTTTTCTCAAATCCACTTATATTAAGCTTCAGGCAATTACACAGGAGGAATTATGCCGAAGATCACGTTTATGGGTGCGGGAAGCACGGTATTCGCCAAGAATGTTCTCGGGGACTGCATGTGCCGGGAGTCGCTGCAGGATTCGGAGATCGCGCTGTACGATATTGACGGGGACCGCCTCAAGGAATCCATGACCGTCCTGAATGCCCTGAATGCCAACATCAACAGAAAACGGGCGAAGATCACCCCTTACCTCGGTACCTCCAATTGCCGGAAGGCCCTCAAAAATGCGGATTTCGTGGTCAACGCCGTTCAGGTCGGCGGCTATGAGCCCTCCACCGTCATTGATTTCGAGATCCCGAAAAAATACGGTCTGCGCCAGACCATTGCGGATACGCTCGGAATCGGCGGGATCTTCCGGGCTTTGCGGACCATCCCGGTCATGCTGGATTTCGCCCGGGACATGGAAGCGGTCTGCCCCGATGCGTGGTTTCTCAATTACACCAACCCCATGGGCATGCTCACCGGCGCTATGCTCCGGGGGACATCCGTCAAGACGGTCGGGCTCTGTCACAGCGTTCAGGTCTGCATCGACTCCCTCCTGCGTCCCCTCGGGTTCATTGACGAGGATCAGGCCGGAAAAGGGATCACCGCCGCAGATCTGGGTTATACCGGTCTCATTGCGGGGATCAACCACATGGCGTGGCTCCTTACCCTCAGGAAGGACGGCAAAGACATCTATCCGGCCATCCGCAAAGAAGCGGCGAAATTCGTCAAAAAGGAGCGGGGACACCTGAAACATCCCGAAAAGTGCGGTGCCAATCTGGTCCGGCTGGAAATGCTGAACCGCTTCGGATTTTACGTCACCGAATCCAGCGAACACAATGCAGAGTATGCGCCCTACTGGATCAAAAAGGCATACCCGGAACTCATCCGTGAATTCGGCATTCCGCTGGATGAATACCCCCGCCGGTGCGTGTCCCAGATCGAAGGCTGGAAAAAGCAGTACCTCGAGATCTGCGCCAAAGGCAAAGTCACCCACAAAGTCTCCCGGGAATACGGTTCTCTCATCATGGATGCCATTACGGCCGACCGGCCCTTCCAGTTCGGCGGCAACGTGCTGAACCGGGGATTCATTGAAAATCTTCCCGCCGATGCGGTGGTGGAAGTGCCGTGTCTGGCGGACGCCAACGGGATCCGGGGGACCCATGTGGGGCGGCTGCCGGTCCAGTGTGCAGCCATGAATATGACCAACATCAATGTCCAGCTTCTTGCCGTTGAAGCGGCCCTGACCCTCAAAAAGGATTACATCTACCAGGCCGCCATGCTGGATCCCCATACGGCGGCGGAACTCTCCATTGACGATATTGTCGCCATGTGCAACGATCTTATCAAGGCACACGGGAGCATGCTGCCCAAGTATAAATAAGGGGGGATCAAGCCGCCTGAACCGCCCGGCTCAATGCCGGCGCGGTATCAAGATACCGCTAATTGGTGATGTCGTCGGCGTTATTGGCGGTATTGTCCGGGCCAATGGAGCGAACCGTGAAAGCCTTGTGATTTGCGGTATCGGGAGAGGTGTAGAGAAGTTTGTTTCCCCAGGCATCGCAGAGTTCGCCATCGGCATCAATGTACTGCCGCAGGGATTCCAGATCCAGCATCTTGCGGAAATCTTTGACGTACCTTTCCGGCACATTGCCCCAGCGGATGTTGAGCGCGTTGTCCGCAATGTCGGCACCGCCGGTGTCCAGCAGCTGAATGTGGTTCCCGGTTCCCAGTGCAGTCGAATAAAACCCGTGCTTGACCTTGCCGGACTCCAGGGCGGCTTCGATTTGCTTGATGACGGCCCGGGTGGCGGATTCCCTGGCGGAATTGTTGGCGTAGGAGTAGCCCCCGATGGCAATCCCGGCCAGGACCGCCAGCAGCGCCACCACCATCACGATTTCAATCAGGGTGAAAGAAAATTTTTTCATAAATAAAGTTCCTATTTTTTCTTTTTTTCTTCGACAAATTTCGGCTGTTTGGCCTTGGCGGCGGCTTCCTGAGCATTCAGGCGCTCAAGGACGGCTTTTTTGATGTCGGCAAGATTGTTCATCCGCTTGACGTTGGTGCATTTGACGGGGCGGCGGCTGACCGCCCAGTACTCCTTGGCGGTCTTGTTGTAATAGTCGTACCACTGACGGTATTCCTGACTGGCGGTCTGTTTATTGGCGGCCAGAAACCCGAGCTGGATCTTGGCTTTCAGCAGGGCTTCGGCATAGGCGATGTTCTGTTTGACCCAGCGGCGGGAAAGGCCGGAATCGGATTCGAGAAAATAATACTTGTCGAACCGCTTCAAATCCAGAATGTCGAAGCGGAGTTTCGGGACCGTCACATTTTTCCCCTGCAGAAAATCCTTGGAAATGGCGGAAATCTGCAGTTTCAGATACTCGTCGGAAAGGGCGCTCTTCACCCACTGGAGTTCCATGCCGGAAAAGGTTTTGGGAACGTCCGGCGGGATCTCCACCGCCGCCTTCTTCTTCCCCCGGGGGGCGGCGGCCAGAGTGAGCGCCAGCATCAGAAGCAGCAGGAGTGAAAAAAGATGTTTCAGCATGGTTGATGATCCTTAATCCAGCGGTTCCAGCCGCAAAAGTTTGACTTTCCGGTTTGCGGCATCGGTGCCGATTTCGGCGTAGAAGCGCACGGTTCCGGTGATCTCGTCAAAATAAACCCCGTTGTTTCCAATCTCAAATTTTCCGGAATAGACTGTGGCCGTTTCCGCAGCCGCACCGGGATTGTCCGGCCGCTGTTTGCTGACGGAGAAGCCGGCGGTGGTTCCGATATCCCGGATGGACTGCGCCGCCAGGATCAGCGTCACCGGGTCCGGGGGCCGGGGATAAAAGCTGACCAGACCGGATACCAGTGCGGGAATGGTTTCCTGCTGGGCGTCCGTAGTTGGGGCGACCTGGCCGTAGGCATTGTACAACTTCTGACCGCTGGCGGGGGAATAATTGACCAGTTCCGCCCGGCTGAAGAATTTCAGATCCGGCGTCGCAGCTGTATCCCGTCGGGCCAGAATATTTCCGGCGGCAACCGCCTGTGTTTCCCCAATGGCGGTCCCGGCATATTCATAATTCCAGTGATCCGGCCAGTTCCAGACCAGTCCCCGGAAAAGTCCGGCATAAAGCAGGGTGCTTTCCACGGTATTTGCCCCAGGCGGATTGTTGATACAGAGCCGGTGGGGGACTTGGACCCGGGGGGTGAGTTTGACCTGGTCCAGAATCCCGGCATCCCCCTGTGCATAGGTATCCCCCTCATCTTCCATGCCGGAAAGAGGTGTGTCCGTGGGGACCCTTCTGGTGGCCCTTAAGTTGAGGGTCTGCCACTTGGCGGCACGGTGAATGCCTCCCAGTTCCGCAAAAGACTGCATGGGAGCGTTGCGGATATAAGCGCTGGAAATATTTTCCGGCAATGCCGCCGATTCCATGTCCTTGTCGGCAACGGCTCCGGCACTGTTGGCCGGGTTGCAGAAATCGTTTTTGGTTTTGAACGTAAACTTTATTCCCATGGCGGCTTCGCTGCCCGCCGCGGTCCCGGTCCCGGTCCCGGTCCCGGAAACCGTTTCCGGACCGTCTCCAGATCCCGTCCCCATGGAAGCGGGGACTTCCACCGGACGCCAGTTCATGGAGGCAACCTCGGTTTGGGACCCCTGATACAGGTTTTCCCGGGGATCATCCGCCTCAAATCCGATATGGGGATAGAAGGTCAGGGATTCATCGCTGCTGAAGGATGTATTGAGAAGCGTTGTTCCGTCTCCAAATTGCTCAAAAACCAGATCCCGGACATAATCAACACTGCCGTCGGATGTTTTCAGATGCACATTGCTGATGGAAAGTTTTTTGATTTTGACCTTGGCGTTCAGAGGGGCCGTCAATTTTATAGTGCTTTGCGGGGTGGAGAAATTCAAAGACCCGAGGGTAATGGAATTTCCTGCCGCATCGGTCAGAACCAGATTGGCATCGGGAGTTCCGTTGAGCGACAGGATTTTGTACGCATAGCGCCCGTCTGCGGTCCAGGCGGAGGCGGAACCGCTCAGGGGAATGGAAAATGCACACTTGACTTCCTGAATACGCTTTGCGTCCGCGATGGTCTGTTCCCCGTCAATGATCTCCACGGTAAACGAAAACTCCCCGGCAATGGACACATCCATATCCGGCATGGTTTCTTCATACATATTGAAGACCTCCACCGCCGCAATGCGGAGGCCGATGTCATAGCTGTACTCGTACTGGTATTGCGGCGGCTGGCCGTCGGTACCGGGAAAAGCCGTCTCCTGACGCCGGAGCGAAATGGAGGGCCCGATCATGATCTCATTGATGTACGGGGTCTTTTCATTGCCGGTATAGGTGGGAGGCGTGGTTTCCCAGTCAGCGGAATCCGAGGTGGCAATGCTGTCGGTATCGCAGTAGTCGATCAGATTGGCGGCGATCTGCTTCCTTCTGGCGGTCAGGGTGGGATAACTTCCCTTGTCCTTGTGGATCCGGCGCAGGGCGGGGATGCTGTCAGCCGTTTTCGTGACGTCCCCCACACCCAGCACCGGCAGTGTCATACCTTCTCCGAGAAGCCGCAGGACCAGAGCGTCACTGTTTTTAATATTGCTCTCGTTACCCAGTTGCTCCCAGTCCGTCCGGGTCAGGTCGAAGCGGTGATATTTGACGTGACTTCCCGGAGTGTTGGGGTTAAAATCCTGTTTGTTGTACGCATTGGCGTTGGCCGTGGTGTCCACGTACATATAAACTTCCTCCTCCGTGCCGCTCGGCGGCAGGAACCGGCGGATCACATTGCGCATGCCCAGGGACAAGCTGGTCCTGCCGTTGAACATGTCCTGAAAAGTGCTGTAATCGTTGGCCCGGGCGGAATCCTGCTCTTGGCATGTTGTTTTGATGGACTCTTCCGAAGCGAAACGGTTGTCCAGATCATCCAGCTGCGTTTTCTGCCAGTCCGTCGGATTGGTCAACGTGGTATCCAGATTCAATTCCCGGATACCGAATCCCCGCCGTCTGGTCCATGTGCTTTTCGTATTCGTGGGAGAAAGGGCCGGATTTCCCCGCAGGATCTCCGAAAAATTCACCGAGCCGGTGGGGAGGATCCAGTAGGCGTACCGGCCGATGATGGTCGCATTATTGGCCCGGCGGCCGTCGGCATTGTACCCGCTCCAGAGATACTGCCACTGTTCCAAACCGGAAGCCCGGCGCTCTGTATTGTCGATGGTGGCGGTCAAAAGACTGGTGGCGGGGGTACTCAATTGATCGTTCCGGCCGGCGGCCGGGACATCCTCTTCGCCGGCTTTGAAAACCTCGGAATTGATGGAGCTCTTCAAATTGCCGATGCCGTCGGCGTCCCCTTGCTGCAGATAGTAGCGCATCAGCATCATGACCCGGTTGACGGCGGAGCGCCCCAGGAGATTCGCCTGGGTGCGGAAGCGGTAGGCGGCGGCGGTCTTCTGGGAAAGCAGCGTATTGGTGATGAAGGCGATCCCGGTGGCCAGGAGGAGGCTCAAGATCCCCAAAGAGAGCAGCAGAGCCACTCCATCCTGGCGGTGTTCTGCACGATATTTCATTAAAACACCCCTAAGTAAATGATCCGGACAAATTCGTATTCGTTTTCCTGACGGAACTGCAGCTGGGCGGCGTTTTCCGTCCCGGCCCCCCGCTGCGCGATCCAGGTGTCAAAGGCGTTCTTCGGCATCATTTTCAGGGTGATCTGCACCGCATGGGGGAACACTCTTGAGGAATACGCGCCGGAGTTCAGGATGTTGAACCCGCTTCCGAAGAGCCGGAATCGGAGTTCCGTAATATGCCCGACAATGGTTTCCGTGTTATTGGTGAAAACAGTGGATGCCGGACAGGCGGCAGCATTGATGAAATTCGTATTCCCGTTGTCGTTGGCCACCTTCAGCACCTGATCGGCGATCACGCCGTTGTCAAGTTTGTTTTCCAGCCAGAAAGACATGTAAAACGCCTTCTGAAATTCCGTTGCCGATGTATGGGAGGAGGGATAAAAGGGGGAGTTCCGTGAAAGGTTCACCGGGAAGATCAGCCGCCCGGAGGTATTGTTGTCCGCCGTGGCGCCGAACCAGAAGATCTCCTGATTGTAGGTGTCGCCGGCTGCCTGATAATAAACGCTCTGCAGTGCGCTGGACATCAGGTCCATGGCGATCCGGGCGTCCGCATACATGTTGTTTTTATCGTCCGTCCGGCTCCACAGTTTCTGGGTGTCCGTAAAGAATCCAATCACCATCATCATCATGATGGAAAAAATCGCCATGGCGACGATCAGCTCCACCAGGGTAAAGGAGGATTTCCGGAACCTGTGTTGAATTTTTCTCATGGTCATGATCAGGCTCCGTAGTCGTAAAGATCAAACCGGTAAATCTGCTTTTCCCGGTCGGCATAAGGTTTCGTCAGGGGGTAGCTCACTTCGATGAAAATGATTGCGGAACCGGTGGTCATGGAAACCGGAGCCGCCTGGCCCGGAACATGGATGAAATTGCTTTCCCTCCAGACTCTGGCTTCGGCGGCGAAATCCACCACCGATGCACCATTCACCGTATGGCTCTGCTCATACTTGAAAAGCCCCGCCGTCCCGCAATAGAATACCGGCGTATTGGGAATATTGGTCCAGCCGATGGAGGCCGGTTCGCCCGGTTTTGCGGTAGGAAGTCCGTTCAGCAGGGTACTGGAGCGGGGAGAGGTCCCGGACCGCTGCCACTGATCGCGGATGCTGGTTTCCAGATATCCGGCAAAATACAGCGCCGCATCGGGAACGCTGTTGTCGGCGGTGGCGCTGTTGGTGGCATTCAGCCCCACCGGGAAGAGGACCAGGATGCTGGACATGCCGATGGCGATGACCCCCAGCGCCAGCATGATCTCGATCATATTGAAGAACTGCTTTTTCATTTGATCCTGCCGTTTTCATCAATTTCGGAAACCAGGGCACGACCGGTAAAACGGTTGACGGTGACGGCCATGACGTTGGCGGTGGCATTGCTGCCGCTCCGCTGGCTCTTATAGATATAATTGCCGTTGGACAATGTGGCCTCCCCCACGCCGATGTAGAAATTCTGATTGGGAGCGACCACGTTCCCGTAGGCGGCGTACACGATCCCGGGGCGGGAAGCCGTCGCTCGCCCGACCACCCCGGTGATCGTCTGCAGTGCCGAGGTTCCCGGCGCGGCTCCGTTGGTGGGAAACGAGGGCTGCGTCCCTTCGCCGCCGTTGTCGAAGATCAGCATCTGGGCGTCTTCCTTCAGCGGGACCCAGTCGGAACCCTCCACCCATCCTTGAAATGCATAAGT
Organism: Lentisphaeria bacterium UBA1776; assembly: GCA_002314605.1. Taxonomy (GTDB): domain Bacteria; phylum Verrucomicrobiota; class Lentisphaeria; order Victivallales; family Victivallaceae; genus UBA1776. The sequence goes on from DCGO01000095.1 coordinate 49,999, forward strand.
ATTGGAAACATAGCAGTTCCGCAGCGCCTGCGTGTCGGTGAGGCCGGAAACGGTACCGCCCAAGTCAATCACCGTCGCCACGTATTTCCGGTCGTTGATGGCCCGGGCCTGGGCGAGGTCGAGAGTGTTTTTGATGAGGCCGCAGGTCACGGCCACGCTGTTCCCGTGCATCAAGGCTGAAAAGGCCGGCAGCGCCATGGCCGCCAGCATGGCCGCCAGCGCCATCACCACCATGATCTCAATTAACGTATAATGCCGAACCTCTTTCATACGGCCCCTGCTGTTCCGCTTTACTTTTCCCACCCGCGGACATCGTCGGTCTGGGAAGTGCCGCCGTTGTCGGAATTGAAACTGCCGTTATCGGCGCCATTGGGGCCGTAAGAGTAGATGAACACTTTGCCGTGCAGCACCAGATTGTTTCCGTCATAATTGGCCGGCGGATTCAGAACCTGGGCGGCGGGGATATAGACCTTTTCCGAACTGTCGGTGCAGATATTGATGTCATAGGGATTTCCCCACGGGTCGCGCCAAAGTGTGCTGTCATCGCCGGAACTGTAATCCGCCCGGGGATCCAGATACTTGATGTTGCGGATATTGAAATTCTTGTCGGAAGAAGTCACATCCCGGGGAACCGACAATTCCCGGATCAGGGCATTGTACTGGGTCGAGGAACTGCCGTTGTAGCGGACTACATGGACCGTATTGCTGCTGTATGCAGTGGCATTTCTTGCAATGGCGCCGCCATTCACGTTGTAACTCGAATTGACTCTCAAGATCGTCTTGTAATCCCGCTCCACGCCGGAGAGGGCCATCTTGATGGCACTCATGTCCGCCTTCGCCTGAGTGATCATGCCCCTGGTCTTCGCACTCTGGATCGCCGGAATACCCAAGCCGGCAAGCAGCACGATGATCCCGATCACCACCAGCAGCTCCACCAGCGTAAACGCCGATCTCTGTTGCATGATGTGTTGAGATGTGTAACCCGTCTTCATTTCAAGCCTCCCGAGGATTGTTTTCTATATTTATTTCATCTTCAATTCAGATTGCAATTGCCGCAACAGCGGCTGCAGGGGCGGCAAATCCTTTTGAATCGTTTCCCAAACCAAAGAATAATCCGTCTGCACATAATCGTGAATCAGAACATTACGCATTCCGGCCATCACCCGCCACGGGATTTCCGGGTGGGAATCCCGGACTTTTTCTGAAACCCGGCCGGCGGCTTCCCCGATGATCAGAAAATTATAGGATACCGCGTCCTGTTCCAAAACAGACTGCAAAAATTCCTCTTTGCCGCAAGCCGTTTCACGGATCCTGGCAATGGCGGCCAGAATATGACCGATACGTTGTTCATCTGTAATCATAACAGGATCATATCCTTTTGAACACAGGAGCCGAAAACCGGATCCCGCAAAGCGGATGAGGGAATCACGTCCACCTTGCACTGCAGCATATCCGCCAAAGCCAGCTGCATATTCACCTGATCGAACAACGAGGCTTTTTCGGAAAAATCCGCCAAAATATCCACATCGCTTTTCGGAGTTTCCTCCCGGCGCGCACAGGACCCGAACACATAAACCTTCCGGGCATGGTGCAGCCTGGCGATCCGGTTGATCTCCGCCTTCATCTGACAGATTTTATCAAGTTGACACATCCTGCCGTCAAGCCTTTCCGGTAATGGCGAAACATTCGCGCGGCCAGGCAGAACCCTCCAGCCGCCGCGACACATGCCCGGGCGGCATCCCGCCGGAGCGGCACGTTTGCCGTCGCTATATTGTACGTCAGGAAGGGGGAGATTGCAAGCGGCAATCGGATATTTTTTGAAAGAATTTTGGAAAAAAGCTTGAAAAAGCGCCGGGGAACGCTAAAATATGGGAAGATGTTTTGCAGAAACATGTTTCAGGAAAGGATCGAGAGATGAAGAGAGAACAATATACCCTGATCGAGCTTCTGGTGGTGATCGGGATCATTGCCCTGCTGGCGGGACTGCTGCTGCCGGCTTTGAATTCCTCGCGGATCTCCGCCCGGGCGGCGGCCTGCATCAGCAACCAGAAACAGGTTGTGACCGCCATCATCCAGTCCATCAGCGGCAACAAGGACCGTTTCTATTCTCCGAGATATGACGGAACGAACAATGGGGCAAGTGATGCCACGGTCCGCTGGAGCGCCCGGCTCTACAACCGGAAGTATCTGCAGGACTACAAGACCATGCGGTGCACGGAGACCATATTCCCCCCCCCAAGTCAGGGGTCGTACCGGGAAGATGCATTTACCTACGGTGCGGTGTATCACGATGCGGCGGTCACCACCGGCTTTGATTTCCGGGGGACCCGGTGTCTGACCACTTCCGGCGGGGATGATGTGCCGCCCACCAAACTCATGCTGGGCGGCTGTTCCATGAATTCCAACCACGGAGGCGGCGCACTGCTGGATCTGAGTCAATCGGCAACCAGTTCGAATTCTTACGGCACGCTCTCTCTGGCGCACCGGGACAGTGTCAACATGTTCTTCCTTGACGGCCGGGTGGCACCGGTGAACAAAGCCGAACTGGATGCGAACAGCACGGGCCGGACGCTCTATTATCCCACCACCGCCAACGGCCCCGCCGGCCTGGTGCCGGCGCGCTACAACAACGGCAAGTGATCTCACATATTTCCCAAGGATCCGTGATATGATGAAGCAGACATTTCTTTTTGCGGCACTGGCCGTATTCTCCTCTCTGTTTTTCTGCGGCTGCGGCGATGCTTCCGGAGAAAAGACAAAGATCGGCATTTCCATCCCCGCCGCCGACCACGGCTGGACCGGCGGATGCGTCTATTGGGCCAATCAGGCCAAAAAGAGTATTGAGAAGGCTCATCCGGATCTGGAGGTCATCGTTTCCACCGCCCGGGACGCGGCCGAACAGGTGGATAAAGTTGAAAATCTGATGGTCCAGGGGATCAAAGCCCTGGTCATCCTCCCCCATGAACCCGGGCCGCTCACCGGCGTCTGCGAGCAGGCCAGAGCCAAAGAGATCAAACTCATCACCGTTGACCGGGGACTCTCAAAGGATATTGCGGATGTGGTGGTCGCCGGAGACAATCCCGGATTCGGCCGGGCCGGAGCGGCGGCCATTGCCAGGGCCCTGAACGGCAAAGGCGATATCGTGATGATGGAAGGCATCCCCTGCGTGGTCAATTCCGACCGGGTCAACGCTTTCCGCGCCGAGATCGCCAAATATCCCGATATCCGCATTCTGGACAGCCAGTCCGCCGGATGGGATACCGCAAAAGGGCTGAAGCTCATGGAGAATTTCCTGCAGAAATACCCGAAGATCGATGCGGTGTGGACCGGGGATGACGATGTTCTCCTGGGGGCGCTCAAGGCTTACGAGGAATCCAAACGCAGGGACGTGAAAGCCTTTGTGGGCGGCGCCGGCGCCAAACTTGTGGTGAAAATGGTTCTGGACAGGCACCCGCTGGTTCCCTTTGACGTCACCTACCCCCCCCGGATGGTGGAGGTCGGAGCCCAAATGGCATTGAAGCTCCTGGCTCAGGAGATCACCCCGAAGAAACAGATCGTCCCCGCCGAGATCATTGACCCGGCCAATGCTCAGAAGTACTATTTCCCCGACTCGGTCTTCTGACCTTCCGGACCGCCCCCGCCGGAACACTTCCCGTTGAGAAAGTCCGGCACGGGGCACCCTTTTCAGAACCGGCGGAAAGGTTGAAACAGGCGCCGGAAGTTCAGCGTCCGAGGCGTTTCCAGACCGGTTCCATATCCACGATCTCTCCGGTCCTGGCCGCCTGATCGATGGCCAGCGCAAAAACGGCGCTCTGCAGTCCCTCGTCACCGCTGCACCTGGGCGGTTCGCCGTGGATCATGGTCCGGAGCAGCTCCTGCATGATGTGGGCGTCGCCGCCGCCGTGGCCGTCGCATTCCTCAAAGGTCAGGGTGTTCACCGCACTGTCGCCGATATTTTTCCAGCTGATGGTCCTGCCGTAAAGGTCCAGGCGCATGGTCCCTTCGGTCCCGCAGAAGACCATCCGGCGTTCCGGGATCGTGCTGAGCATGGAGCAGCAGAAGGAGACATGGACCCCGTTGCGGAACTCCGCGGCGGAAACAAGATTGTCATGCAGATCGGAGTCCGCATTGAAGGGCGTTTCGATCCGGTGAGGGTCCCACCAGCAGATGAAAGCCTCTTTGCCGTATTTTTTCTCCAGAACGCGGTTTTCCGGGGTGAAGAAACTCCTGCCGTGGAACGCCGCGATCTTTGCGGGGAGGGAGCCGGTGAACCACTCAATAAGATCCAGATCGTGACAGCATTTCTCCAGAATATGGGGCCCGGCGTATCTGGTCAGCCGACGCCAGTTGCTCATGATGTAGCCGCCGTGAGCCGGACGGATATTTTCATTGGCCTCAATGGAAACCAGTTTCCCGAGGGTCCCGGACTGCAGGATCTCCCGGGCCTTCCGGTAAATATCCGCATAACGCAGTACAAACCCCGTGGCAAACTGCAGATTGCACGATTTCCATGCATCGTAAATGGTCTGGCAGTCTTCTATGGTTGTTGCCAGCGGTTTTTCGGAAAAAACGTTTTTCCCGGCGGAAAAAGCCCGGACAATGTCATCTTTGTGGGCGTAATTCGGCGAAAAGATCATGCTCCAGTCCACATCGCACGAAAGAGCCTCCTCCCAGCCGGAACAGATTTTTGCGTCCGGGAAATTCCAGCACTGGAATGCGCTTTCCCGGGCGACCGCCTGATCTGGGTCGTAAACCGCGACGATCTCGACCCGGTCCGCTCCATGGGCAAGCAGCTGGCGGATAACGTCTCTTGCCCGGTTTCCCGTTCCGGAAACGGCGATTCTGATTTTCCTGTCCATCATGATCCTCCTGTGACTCAAAGTTTATCCGGAATTCTGACAACGGAATGCGTGTCCGGCATCCGGAAATCCGGGATGCTCATCCCGGGGATGCCGCATCATCTTCCGCATTGCGGTTCAAAAAACAACGGGAGAGAATATACAGACGCACCGGGATTTTTGCAAATCTTTTCCGCCGGAACCGTATGAAAATATATGGTAATCCAAAAAAAGAACGGGACCGCACCGGGACCGCATTTTCCGGAATATGGCTGAAATAAGCGTTTCCGGCATTGAAAATGTTTGTTTTCTGCATGGAAAAATCGGAAAAAAGGGGTACATTATCCGATGTGTATATTCAGGGATAGAGCTTTACCGGGAAAGGAGTGCCGAAGATGTCGTTTCTGAAAATCGTAATGGTGGGAGGCGGCAGCTACAACTGGCTCCCGACTTTGCTGGGCGATCTGGTCCAGACCCCGGAACTCAAGGGCAGCGAGATCTGGCTCCTGGACCCCCTGACGGATAATGCCCGGGAATTGAAGGCCGCCATCGAAAAGGCCGACGGTAATGACCCCGATTTCAAATTCATCGTCACCGCCGATGAGGATGAAGCCTTCCGGGGTGCGGATTTCGTGGTGATCACCATTTCCACCGGCGGTCTGGAAGCGATGCGGCAGGATATCGCCATTCCGGAGAAATACGGCATTCTGCAGACTGTCAGCGATTCCACCGGACCCGGGGGCTGGGCGCGGAATATCCGGAATTACAAAATTTTCCGGGACATGGCGCAGAAGATCGAACGCCTTTCTCCCAACGCCGTCATTCTGAACTATTCCAACCCCATGGCGGGCCTTACCGGCGTGATCGCCCGGCACACCCGTCTCCGTCATGTGGGACTCTGCCACGGCCTTTTCAGCGTTTACTGGGCCATGGGCCGGATCTTCGGCGTTCCCGAAGAGGATATCCGGGTGCGTTTCGCCGGGGTCAATCACTTCTTCTGGGTCACGGAGATGTCTCTGAAGGGACAGGACGGTCTGGCCCTCCTGGAGGAGAAACTCAAGGCAGCTTCCATGGATGAACTCATCACCAACGGCAGCGACATCGTCCCGGACCACAAGGGAGAAAGCCATCTTCTGGCGGAGGCCTTCTTCAGAAAATACCATGCCCTCACCTATTTCGAGGACCGGCACACCAGTGAATACATGCCGGGGATCCTGAACGATCCGGCTAAAATGGAGGAGCTCAAACTCATCCGGACCTCCATTGAGACCCGTTACGAAAAAGTGAAGAAAAACCGGGCATATACCCTAAAAATGGCCTCCGGCGAAAAGGGGCTCTTCAAACGCAGCCGGGAAACCGCCATCGACATCATCACCGCCATTGCCTGCAGCCGGAATTTCGCCGATGTGATGAATCTGGTGAACGTGGGACAGATCAGCAATCTCCCCATGGGGGCGGTGGTGGAGACCATGGGCTGCGTCCGGGACGGCTTCCTGGAACCCATCGCCTACGGCGCGCTGCCGGAAGAACTGGCAAAACTTACGGCCCCCCACTGCACGGTGCAGAAGATGACCATCGATGCTCTGGCGGAAGGAAACCGCGGGATGCTGCTGGAGGCGCTGCTGCTGGATCCGGCATCGTCATCGCTGCCGAAGGACCGGGTCTGTGCCATGGCCGAAGAGCTTTACGAGGCCAACCGGCCCTGGTTCCCGGAAAATCTGAAGTGACCGGCAAAAAAACCGCAGGAAAGGAGCGTGCATTAAATGGGACTTCTAGACTGGAGTATTGTCATCGTTTTTCTGATCTTCATCGTATGGATGGGCATTTATTCCATGCGGTATGTCCGGAGCATCACCGATTATCTGGCCTGCGGCCGGGTCTGCGGGCGGTACGTCATTTCGGTAGCGGACGTGGCCAACGGGCTGGCGGTGGTGGTCATGATCGGCGCGGTGGAAGCCGGCTACAAGAGCGGCGTCATGTACGGTTTCTGGAGCAGCATCAGCCTGCCGCTGGGCATGTTCATGGGGCTGGCCGGGTTTGTGACCTACCGCTTCCGGCAGACCAAAGCCATGAGTTTCGGGCAGTTCATCGAAATGCGTTACAGCCGGGGACTGCGGATCTTCGCCTCGACCCTGCGGGCCATTGCCGACATGCTGGCCAATATGATTCTGCCGGCGCTGGCGGGAAGGTTCTTCATGTATTTTCTGGATCTTCCGGCATCTTACAATCTCTTCGGTTTTCAGATTTCCACCTTCATGACCATCATGCTGGTGTGTCTGACACTGGCCATTTCCATGATCCTCTTCGGGGGAAGTGTGACGCTGGTCATCACCGATACCATTCAGGGCTTGTTCGCCTATCCCATTCTGGCCGTTTTCGTGATCTTCGTACTGCTGAAATTTTCGTGGAGCAGTGAAGTTCTGCCGGTGCTTTCCGACCGGGTCAGCGGCGAAAGTTTTCTGAACCCCTACGATATTGAGAATCTGCGTGATTTCAACGTCTTCTATCTCTTTGTCGCGCTTTTCAGTTCGGTCCTGAACCGCGGCGTCGGGTTGGGAGCCGGCGGCGGGACCAGTGCCGCCAAAAGCGCCCACGAGCAGAAAATGGCCGGTGTGCTGGGGACCTGGCGGGGCGGGTTCATGAGCATCTTTTATGCCATGCTGGTGCTGACGGTCATCGTGTTCATGAATCACAAGGATTTTTCCGCAGAATCCACGGAATGCCGGAAATATCTTTCCACCCGGATCACCAAAGAACTGGTTCCGGATCAGAAGATCCGGCAGAAGATCCTGACCAGGATCGACGCCATCCCTGCCCACAATCATACCATCGGCAAGGACAAGCCCCTGTCGCTGAAGGATAACCTTGACACCCCCTATCTGAACGTCATTTCCGACGTGGCCAAAGAAAATCCCGATGCCGATATCCGGGGACAGGTGCCGCAGTTCCGGACCCTCTTCCATCAGCTGATGCTGCCGGCCATCATGCGGAAACTGCTTCCCCCCGGACTGATGGGCCTCTTCTGCATGCTGATCATTCTGATGATCATTTCCACCGATGACAGCCGCATCTACAGTGCGTCCCTTACACTGTCTCAGGATCTGGTGCTGCCGCTCCTGAAGGAGCCGCCCTCCCAGAAAAAGCATATCCTGATCATCCGGCTGGTCACGGTGGGGGTGGGAGTGTTTTACCTGTGCGGATCGCTGTTCATGTCCCAGCTGGAATATGTGACCATGTTTGTTCACATCATGTACGGGCTCTGGTGTGCGGGGGCCGGGATCATGGTTCTGGGGGGACTTTATTCCCGGTTCGGGACCACTGCCGGAGCCTGGGCCTCGCTCCTCTCCGGGTCCGGCGTGATGCTTACCGGCGTCATCATCCAGCGGAACTGGGCCGACTGGGTCTATCCGTGGATGGAAAGTGCAGAACTGGTGGCCCCTGTGGGCAATTTTCTCCAGTGGATCTCCAGTCCGCTGAACCCCTATGTGGTCTGGTCCATCAATCCGTACAAGTGTCCGATCAACGCGCCGGAGTTCAGTTTCATCGCCATGGTGACCAGCGTCTGTTTCTACTGCATTGTTTCGGCCCTGACCTTTCGCCGGCCCTTCAATCTGGACCGGATGTTGCACCGCGGCAGATACAATACCGACAACGAAGTGAAGGTGGTATCCGTCTGGACCTGGAAAAATGTGTTCAGCAAGCTCATCGGCATCACCAATGAATACACCCGGGGGGACAAGATCATCGCCTGGAGCGTCTTCATCTACACCTTCGGATTGGGCTTCTGCCTCTTTCTGGGGATCGTCGTCTGGAACTGTTTTGATTCCTGGCCGCTTAAATGGTGGGGCAACTATTATCTGATCCGCACCCTGCTCATTCCCGCCGTCATTGCCGTTGTCTCCACGGTGTGGTTCTTCATCGGCGGTCTTATCGACCTGAAAAAGATGTTCCGCGACCTGAAAAACCGGGTGGTGGACAACGATGACAACGGCGTGGTCACCGGCCACGTTTCCCTGAGCGACAAAAAGAAATTCGACAAGATCGACGGCGGCGAAGGAAAATAAGCCGGACTTCCGGCCGCAGGAGGCTGTATGCGCGAAGAAGAGTTGAAGGATCTGGCCGGAACTCACGATCTCTCGCTGCCGGACTGGGGGCCCTATTCCCGGAAACTGTTCGGGCTGGCCCACATTACCGGCAGGGACGGCTGGCGCTTCGACGCAGCCATGATCCCCGCAGTGGCGGGCAGGTGTTTCCATGTGCCGGACGCTCTGGGGGACTCCGGATATCTCCCGTGGCGGGTCTGCAATGAGCTTTCCGGTTACACCTGGCGCCACCAGATCGAGTGGAAGGACCGCATCTATACCGAAAACTTCGCGGCGCAGTTGAGCGAAAACACCTGGATCGTCCAGGTGACGGGGCACAACCGCACCCGGGAGCGGACATGTCTGACTTTCCACTGGAACTGCCGCTTTGATGCGCCGGTCAGGGTCCCTGCCGTCCCCCGTCTTCCGGCAGGGAGTGTCTGGGCGGACGCTCTTGATTTCCTTGATTTCACCCGGAAGATCCCCCGGTTTGACGATGCCATGGTCAGCGACGCCCGCCGCCGGGGGGAAATGATCCGGCCCGGTGCTGTCAGAAACGCCTGCATCCGGCTTCAGGCCGCCACCGGCGACCGCATCCGCCTGGCGTTTCCCGGCAAGCCGGTTGCAAGGGGGCCCGTTCCGGCAGTACTCCGGTATTTTGCGGATGCGCCTGCCGTGGTCCGGATCAACGGAACGGAACTTGCCATTGACCCGGAAGACTGTCTTCAGGAATTTCTCCTTGAAATTGCGCCGGAGATCACCATGGAGAGCCTATCCGGAAGCATCGATGCGGACGGGATCGCGCTGGATGTCCGGAGGGACGGCTGCTTCTTTGCTCCCGCATGGCATGATCATGATATCGAGTTCACTCTTGGCCCGGTGCCGGGTTCCGCCATTTTCCGCCATCCGTTTCTCCGGGAGGCACACGGGTTTTACTGGGGGGACAAAACGATGACTCCCCGGCTCTTCCGGGTGCCGGACATGATCGCGGCCTATCACCATGATTTCGGGAAGATCGCCCATACTTTCCGGAGTTCCATCGGAGGGCTCTCCGTCAACAAAGAAGCCTTCGGGAAACCTCCGGCGGGGGAGCCGGACTGGGAGACTTTCGCCGACATTGCCGTGCCGCCGCAGATCCTGGAACCCCGCGAAAGTTTCAGCTGTTACGGGGTCTTCACTTCCGGTACGCCGGAAGAGGTGGAGGATCAGCTCCGCCGCATCGCCGGGGAGCGGAAGCATTTTCCCTTGCTGGTCAGACAAGCCCGAACCGGGCTCATTTCCTTCCGTTCCACTCCCGCCGGCAGAAAATACCGTTTCGGGCAGGAGCGGATGCTTGCGGTGGTCATGACCAATCTTCTTTATCCGGTGCAGTGCTGCGGAAAATTCATCCGCCACCACTCTCCGGGAAAATGCTGGAACAGCCTTTACACCTGGGATTCCGGCTTTCATGGTCTGGGCCTTCTGGAAGTCAGCCGGAAGCGGGCGGCGGAGAGTCTGAATGTCTATCTCACGCCACCGGAGGACCGGGAACACGCCATGATCCATCACGGGAGTCCCCTGCCGACCCAGTTTTATCTCTTCATGGAACTCATGAACCGGGGGGCCTCCATGGAAACGGCGCAGTATTTCTACCCCAGGCTGAAGCACTGCTACGATTTTTTTGCCGGTCGTGCACCCGGCTGCACCATCCGGGGAAGAAGCGGACACGGTCTGCTCCGGGGATGGGATTACTTCGACAATTCCGGCGGCTGGGACGATTATCCGCCGCAGGTCCGGGTCCACCGGAAACAGTGGAAGGACATCGCCCCCGCAGTGCTGACCAGTCACTTCATCCGCATGGGGAAGATCCTGCTGACCACGGCGGAAGAGCTGGGGCTCGACAGGGACCTTCCGCAGTACCTGGAAGACGGAACCGAGGCGGCGGAACTGCTGCAGAAGTATTCCTGGGACCCGGACGAAGGGATCTTCAGCTATGTCCGCCACGATGAAAAGGACCGTCCCTGCGGGATCTTCCGCCATGAATCGGGCCGCAATTTCAATTTCGGTCTGGACGGGGCCTCGCCCCTGATCGCGGGGATCTGTACAGGAGAGCAGGCCGGGCGACTGTGGTCCATGCTGGAGGATTCGGAGCGGTGCTGGACCCAGGCGGGGCTTTCCACCGTGGACCGTACCGCCCCCTATTACCGGGAGGATGGCTACTGGAACGGCGGGGTGTGGATGCCCCACCAGTGGTTTTTCTGGAAAGCGGCGCTGGATTGCGGCAAGGGAGAATTTGCCAGACGCATCGCCCTGACGGCGCTGGACCTCTGGGAGAAGGACGTGCGGAGTTCCTACGCCTGTCACGAACACTTTCCGGTACTCTCCGGACTGGGGGGGGGCTGGCACCATTTTGCCGGGCTTTCCGCTCCGGTGCTGTCGTGGTTCTCGGCCTATTTCGTCCCGGGGCGGCTTTCCGGGGGGATGGACTGCACCATCCGGGATGTGGTCTGGGAGAAGCCGGTCCTTTCGGCCCGCATCCGGGTCGCGGAGGGAAGCGGCAGATCTTCCCTGATCGCCGTGACCGGCAAAGAGGATGCGCAGGTTTATTTCAACGGAAAGGCGGTTCCGGCGGAGATGCCTGTCCCGGGCACGGTGGAATTCACCCTGCCCCGTGGAGCTGCGGGTAAACTGGAAATTCAATAAACGGAGGAGCCGATTTCAAAAGTTTGTTATTGTCCGAAATTTTGTGA
>DCGO01000095.1:61731-61913 GCA_002314605.1 Lentisphaeria bacterium UBA1776
CATTAGCGAAGCGCTTCAGAATGATGTTCCGCACCATGATGATTCTCACAGTTCCTGCGCAAAGCGCGCCAAGCGTGAGTCCAAGTATAAAATATAAGATCTTTTTCCGCATCAGTTCCGTTTCCCGTGACAATATAACATCGCACGATGGAATGTCGAGGGAACCTCTAAAAATTCATTCT
>DCGO01000111.1 GCA_002314605.1 Lentisphaeria bacterium UBA1776
TCAAGATTTTTGATTTACCAAACAAGCGTGTCAATGACGGGATTTGAGCGTATTTTTTCACAAAACGACGAAGAAGCATAAAACGACGAAGAGGCCTTTTTTTCCCTTCAGGCGGCGTGCCGTGGGAACCCCTCCCCTTGAAAACACCGACCATCCGTGCTATTGTATGCTGTCAACAGGAGATGAATCATGAAATCACTGAAGGAACTTTTCCGGATCGGCCTCGGCCCCTCCAGCAGCCATACCATGGGACCGGGATTTGCCGCCGGGGAATTTCTGCGCCGTTATCCGGAGGCGGCATCCTACCGGGTGGAACTCCAGGGAAGTCTGGCAGCCACCGGCCGGGGGCACCTGACCGACAGGGCCATATTGCGGGTCCTCCCGGAAGCAAAAACCGGAATTCTCTGGCACCCGGAGATCATCCCCGCATTTCACCCCAATGGCATGCACTTCTCCGCCCTGGATGCGGCGGGAAGAATTCAGGGAGAATGGACCGTTTACAGCGTGGGCGGCGGAGCCCTCCGCACGGAAGGCGACCCCGAAGACACCCCGGAAGTCTATCCTCTCCAAAATTTCAGCGATGCCGTTGCCTGGTCGGAACGGGAGGGCCGGCCCCTGTGGCGTTTGCCGGATGCATACGACGCACCGGACATCCGGGACCACTTTGCGAAAGTCTGGCTCCAGATGAAATCCTCCATTGAGGCCGGGTTGAACAAAGACGACGTCCTCCCCGGCGATCTGCATCTGGCCAGAAAAGCCTGTTCCGTCTATGCCAAAGCAAAGCTCCATCAGAAAAGTTTCCGCCGGACGGGCCTCGTGTCCGCATACGCTCTGGCGGCCTGCGAGGAGAATGCCTCCGGCAATATGGTGGTCACGGCCCCCACCTGCGGGTCCTGCGGCGTCCTGCCGGCAGTGCTCCGCTACTCTCAGGAATGGCTGGAATGCACCGATGAACAGATCCTGAACGCCATTGCCGTGGCCGGCATCGTGGGCAACACCGCCAAACAGAACGGTTCCATTTCCGGAGCGGAAGTGGGCTGTCAGGGAGAAGTGGGCGTGGCCTGCGCCATGGCGGCGGCGGCGGCGGCCAGTCTCCTGGGCGGCACGGCGCCCCAGATCGAATACGCCGCCGAGATCGGGCTGGAGCATTTTCTGGGCCTTACCTGCGACCCGGTGCTGGGACTGGTGCAGATCCCCTGCATTGAACGGAACGCCCTGGCGGCCAACCGTTCCATGGTGGCGGCGGAATACGCCCTCCTCTCCGACGGGAAACACCGGGTGTCCTTTGACAACGTGGTATCGGTGATGAAGAGCACCGGCCACGACCTCCCCGCCCTCTACCGGGAAACCGCGGGAGGCGGACTGGCCATGGTGGTCCATTGAGAACTGCTGCGCGGTCAGTCTGTAACAAGCGGCTGCGGTCTTCCTACCCGCTCTTCCGCATTGTTTTTTGCCGTTGGCTGTCGGGATTGACGGGGCGCCCCCCCTTACTGCGGCGCTTTGCCAGATTGGCAATGCTCGCCGCACGCTGGGATTCACTTTTCCGCCGTATCCGCTGTCCGCAAACCGGGCAGAACTGACCGGGTTCAATTTCAACAGGCGATTTCAAGTGGATCCCGTTTTGATACAGCTCCTCCGCATCAAGATCAATATCATCGTGCCAGCTGATTCCATATCCCCGCCTGTCAATATGCACCTGTTCAAAAATCCCGGGAACGTCTTTCATGCTGCGAAACAGAGGAAACCGGTCGAAAAGCTCCGAAACATTATAGACGACTTCCGCTCCGTCTGTAAAAGCCGCCCAAACCATACAGTTCGGCAAAACCTTGATCTCCGCAATGCGATGAAACATGATGTCACCTCTTCATTCCAGCGGCGGCAGCTGCCGACCATTCCGAAAAATCTTGCAATTACCGGTATCGTTCACCTCACATATATCTTTTCAGCATAAACATAACTCTAATTTAGAGATATACAAGCTTGTCTGGAAACTTTTTCTGAAGCTGACAGACATGTTTTTCAACGCTTTCATGTCAAAAAGCGCCGACAGAAAATCGCGGGGTGGCTGCGGACCCGGACAAAAGAGAAAGTTCATCCTTTCCGGCTGCGGGCGGCTACGAAACGCTCAATGCTGCAGTAGTCGCAGAGGATTTGCACCTCAAAATATCCGAGAACTTTCATTTCTTGGGCAACCTTCCGGGCCTGATGAGCCCCCACTTCAAGGAGAATACTGCCGTTTGCATTCAGGTGATCCGGTGCCTGACGGATCAGTTTCCGGATCAGCTGCAACCCGTCCTCCGGAGCCGTCAGGGCCAGTTTCGGTTCGAAATAGAGTTCCGGCTCCAGATCCGAAAATTCAGCTTCGGTGACATAGGGCAGGTTCGCGGCGATCGCGTCAAATTTCCCGGAGACATTCGAAAGAAGATCGCTTTCGAGAAAGCTGACCGGGAGACCGTATTTCGCAGCATTGCACTTTGCCGCGGTCAGAGCGTCCGGGCTGATATCCGCCGCCGTCACAACCGCATCCGGCCGCTCAAATGCCGCCGAAAGTGCAATGGCGCCGCTTCCCGTCCCCACATCCAGCAGGGAGCCCCCCTGAGGAAGGCGTTTCAGAAGTTCGTCCACCAGAAGTTCCGTTTCCGGTCTGGGGATCAGCACTGCCGGGGAAACCGGAAGCTCCAGCTCCCGGAAAGGAGCGTGCCCCACGATATACTGCAGGGGTTCCCGGCGGCAGCGGCGCGCAAGCCACGTCTCCCCCTTCCGCACGGCCTCCGGATCGGGCCGGACATCCGGGAACCACGCTCCGCGGCGCAGACCGGCCGCCTCGGCGTACAGGAGTTCCGCTTCCAGTGCGGGAGATTCAATCCCGGCGGCCGACAGTCTGCCGCTCCAAAGTTTCAGAAGTTCATCCGTCCGCATATCAGGGTCCCCCGCCGGAAAAAGACAAAAAAAATGGAGCGAGTGACCGGAATCGAACCGGCGACAATCACGTTGGCAACGTGATGCTCTACCAACTGAGCTACACTCGCACCCGCTGTTCTATTACTATATCCCGGATTTCGGATCTTTCAAGTCGGATTCCGTTTTTTTTTGAAAAAAACTCTTTTCAGCGCTCCGGCTCTTTTGCAGGAAGCCCGGCCCGGTGCCCGATGAAGCGGACCAGCGCTTCAAGAAGCGTTGCCGGATGGGGCGGACAGCCGGGGACGAAGAGATCTACCGGGAAAACCTTGTCCACACCGCCCACCACGGCGGCACTGTCGGCAAAAAGCCCGCCGGAAACCGC
>DCGO01000019.1:0-3301 GCA_002314605.1 Lentisphaeria bacterium UBA1776
TCCTGATCGGCACGCATTACCGCAAGAAACTCAATTTCACCTTTGCAGCCCTGGATCAGGCCAGAGACCTCCTGAACAAGGTAGATGATCTGGTTTTCAGGCTCATGAAGGCGGACGGCTCCGGGACCCCGGTGGACGATTTTCTCGCCGAATGCAGCAAAACCTTTGCCGCCGGGATTTGTGATGATCTCAATATTTCCGGCGCCATTGCGGCACTTTATGAACTCCTGAAGGGCGCAAACCGCCGCCTCGACCAGAACGGAATCTCCGTAGAGGAAGCCAAAAAAATCCTGAATACCCTGGAGGATTTCGACCGGGTCCTCGGCTGCCTGGATATCGCCGGTGCAGCCGGACGGCAGAAGACTGCGGAGCCTTTCCCTGCAGAAGCCCTTGAACTGGCCGAACAGCGGGCCGCTGCCCGCAAGGCGAAAAATTTCGCTGAATCCGACCGGCTCCGGGATGCCCTGAAAGCCATGGGCTATGCCGTGGAAGACGCCCCCGGCGGCGTATGGAAACTCAAGCGTCTCTGAATTCTGCAACCGATAGAGGCATGATTATGCTCAGCAGCGACAATGTCAATATTTCATCCCGGAGTGAACTGCCCAGTCCCGGAGCCATCCGTTCCGAACTGCCCCTTTCCATTGAATCGGTCCGCAATGTGGTCCGGTCCCGGCAGGAGATTCACGATATTTTTGACGGAAAATCCAAACGTCTGATGGTGATCGTGGGGCCCTGTTCCATTCACCATACCGGCGCGGCATTTGAGTATGCCCGGAAATTGAAAACCCTGGCGGACGAGTTCAGGGACCGGCTGATGATCGTGATGCGCGTGTATTTTGAGAAACCCCGCACCACCCTCGGCTGGAAGGGGCTGATTTACGACCCGGACCTGAACAACGCCTACAATATCGAAAAGGGGATCTTTCTCTCCCGCAAACTTCTGCTGAAGATCGTGGATATCGGTCTTCCGGTTGGAACCGAGATGCTGGACCCCATTCTTGCCCAGTATATTGCCGACGCCGTTTCGTGGGCGGCCATCGGGGCCCGGACCACCGAGAGTCAGACCCACCGGCAGCTGGCCAGCGGACTCTCCATGCCGGTCGGATTCAAAAACGCCACCGACGGTTCCGTAAAAATAGCCCTTGATGCCGTGGCCACTGCCCGCAGTCAGCACAGTTTCATCGGCCTTCTGGAAGATGGTCATGTGGGGGTCTTCCGGACCGCCGGAAATTCCTACGGACACATCGTCCTGCGTGGCGGTTCCGAGCCGAATTTCGGTTCCGAACATATCGCTTTCGTCCGGGTGGCGCTGAAAAAGGCGGGGCTTCCACAGAATATTGTGGTGGACTGCAGTCATGCCAATTCCGGAAAACAGTATCAGCGCCAGCAAATCGTCTTCAACGATGTTCTGGATCAGATCGTTTCCGGCGAAAAGGCCATCAAAGGCGTCATGCTGGAAAGCTATCTCAAACCCGGAAATCAGCCGCTGTGCGCCAATCATGCGCCGGATCCGGAACTCTCCATCACCGACAGCTGCATCGGCTGGGAAGAAACGGAATCGCTGATCCGTTCAGCCTACGCGAGACTCGGCTGATCCGCCGGTGTGCCGAAAAGCTCATCCAGATCGAATTCACTCCGCAATTTTGCCATGCCCCGGCGCTCGCCTCTGCGCATCCCGCGGCGGGCCTCCGGGGTCAGGTCATCGTACCCTGCCGCATGAAGGAATCCGTGGAGGATGTACAGCGTCATTTCCTGCCCGAAGGAGGAATCTTCGCGTCTGGTGCCTTCCCGCATGGCAACGTCCATGCAGATCAGCAGTTCCACGCCGACATCCCCTGGGAAAAGAGTCTCCGGATCGTCAAAATAACTGAAGGTGATCACATCAGTGGAACCCTGATGGCCCACATAGTCGGCATTCGCCCGGGCCATGGCACAGTCCCCCACAAAATGGATGACTGCGGACCAGTCTTTTTCCACCGGGAGTCCGGCCAGTTCAGCGGCCCGCCGGATCAGTTCTTTCAGGAGTTTTCGCGGCGGACTCTTCAGCCGATGTCCGGCGGGTTTCCAGCGGCAATGGATCTCCATGGTCTTCCTCTTCCTCTTCACGATAAGCAATTCTGCCGTGCTTCATGCTCAGCAGGGTATTGACAAAACTCTCCCGGACCTTTTCCAGCTCCGCCAGCGTAATGGAGGCTTCCCTGAGCTGGCCGTCCTTGAAACGCTGTTCAAAGATCTTGTTCACAACCGCTTCCAGACGCTCCGGCGTAGGTTTTTCCAGCGACCGGCTGGCAGCTTCGCAGGCATCAGCCAGACTGATGATGGCCGTTTCCCGGTTCTGCGGCGGACGCCCCTGATAACGGAACTGCTCCTCGTCCACCCTTTCTCCGGTCCGGCGGCTTTTCTCCAGCGCTTCCCGGTAGAAAAAGTGAACAAGATCGTTGCCGTGGTGCTGTTCTATGGCATCACGGACCACGGTGCCGAGCCGGTATTTCCGTGCCAGCTCCAAACCCTCCTTCACATGATTGCGAATGATGATGCTGCTCATCTGCGGAGTGAGGGAAATGTGCATATTGGCGGAATTCTGATTGTTTTCCGTGAAATACTGGGGCCGGAGGATCTTGCCGATGTCGTGAAACAGCGCCCCGGCCTTGGCCCGGAGATAGTTTCCCTCAATGGCCCTTGCACCGTCTTCCGCCAGCGTGGCCACAGTAAGACTGTGAAAGAAGGTCCCGGGGGCTTCCCGCTTCATTCTTTCCAGAAGCGGATGGTTGTAGTCGCACAGCAGCATCAGCGACATATTGGTGGAAATGTGAAAAAGCATTTCATAAACAAAAATGATCAGCAGCGCCAGCATGCTGGTGGCAATCCCGTTTACAAGCGCCAGCTGACCGGTGTGAATCGCCACCTGCCAGACGGATTCCCTGGCGGCGATCCGGGCAAAGATATCGCTGTTCATAAGCCATACCAGGGGCGTGATGGTAAAAAAGATACAGAGGAAATAGGACCGGTAGTTGGTCGCCCGGCGCACCGCCAGAGCACTCAGCAAAGTGATCACAATCCCCTTCAGGGCATACTCAAAGGGCATATTGAGCATCAATGCCGCCGCCGATGCCGTGAAAAACCCCGCCCCCAGAGCCACCCGGAATCCCATGATCGGAGCCAGAAGAACCGCCGCCAGCCCCACCGGCACTGCGTCCGCCACCAGTTCCGGAGGGAGAGTCTGACTCTCGCCGGAAAGATAACTGAAGAGCCGGATCCCTGCGTATTCCGCAATCAGCGCCAGAAGGATCACCGAGGCCAG
>DCGO01000019.1:3312-16349 GCA_002314605.1 Lentisphaeria bacterium UBA1776
AGTGCCAGATTGGAATTGCCCTTGAGAATGCCCCGGTGCAGATGGTACAGATAAAAGCCGCCCATCAGGATCAGGACCAGACACCAGAACATGTTATGCGTCAAAATGAAAAAATCACTGCTGCCGGTCTCCCGGGAACGTTTTTCCTGCAGATAGTTGGCCAGAAGCTCCCTCGTTTCCGGGGTGATTACATCGCCTTTGCGGACAAGCACCTGATACTGACGGTAGTTCCTCGTCACCGGGCTGATGCTGTCGGCGGCCCGGGCGGAGGCTTCTTCCGAAAGCTTCGGTTCGTAACGCAGGGTACCGGCTTCGCCCAGCAGCTTAACAAAAACATTGCTCCCGGTCTGCAGATTGGTCTGTTTCGCCGGACTGTCCTGCTGGAACCGGAACAGCGCCCGGGCCAGACGATTCGCCGCCTGCTGCGTTTCCGGAACCGATGATACCGGTTTAGGCTGACGGAAACGGTGACGAAGATCCCCGATTCTCACCATATTCTCCGGTCCAAGCCCCTGCCGGTCCTTGGTGCTGAAGAGCCCTGTCTGCAGAATGGACGCAAGTTCCTCGTCCACATAGCGTTTGGCCGAGGGGTTCCGGATCGCCTCCAGAATGAGTTTCCGCTGATCGGCGGAAAGCTCCGCAGCCAGCAGCGTTTCCTCACCGCCGTTGTCTTCCGGATAACTGCGCACCGCCGAAAAAAAACGTTCGATCCGGCTGCTCAGTGCTGCATTCGCCTCCGGAGAAATAGAATAAAAACGGGGTTCCGCCTGCCGGGCGGCTTTCTTTGCACGTAAAGTTTCGGCGGGATTGGCCAGCTGGAAATCGAAAGCCGCACTGATGGACTCGGGGGCCTTCTGCCCTACCACCGGTACATCGTTGTTCTGGGGCGTTTTCCGGGCCAGTGTCATCAGCAGAACCGCACAGCTCCACAGAAACACGATCATGAAACAGGCGAAAACACGGGATGAATCCATGTTCAATCCCTGTTCATCCTCCGGGCGGAGCGGGGCGGCAATCAGCCCTTTGCGGATCAGCCGGGCGCGGGCGCGCCGCCGCATCCAGCCGTCAATCAGCTGCTGGAACATTTTTTCTCCGTTTCCTTGGCGGTAAACGCCAGAATAATTTTCTCCAGCAGAGCGTGCCGGACGACGTCTGCCGTGGTGAAGTGACAGAATTCGATCTCAGGAAGTCCCGACAGGACCTGTTCCGCCTTCAGCAGCCCAGACCCTTCGCCGCACTTCAAATCATTCTGCGAAGGGTCCCCGGTAACCACACAGCGGGAATGAAATCCCATACGGGTAAGAAACATCAGCATCTGATCCGGCGAGGTGTTCTGCGCTTCATCCAGAATAATGAAGGCATCCCCCAAAGTCCGCCCCCGCATGAATGCCAGCGGGGCGACTTCGATCACCCCCTTCTGGATCAGATCCGCAGCTTCCTCCGCAGGCATCATATCATACAATGCATCGTACAGCGGACGAAGGTAGGGCATGATCTTCTCTTCCAGATTGCCTGGAAGAAATCCCAGATTCTCACCGGATTCCCTGGCCGGCCGGGTGAGGATGATCCGGGAACAGTTTCCCTCCAGAAATTCCGAGACCGCCACCGCCATGGCCAGATAAGTCTTGCCGGTTCCCGCAGGTCCGATGCCGAATACCACTTCCTTGCGCCGCATGGCCCGGACATATTCCATCTGCCGGAAGGAACGGGGAAGAACCTCCCGCTTTCGGGGACTGACCCGGATCTTTTCGCGCCACAGTTCCCGAAGATCCTGTCCGGAAAAACGGCGGACCGCTTTCAAAAGCAGTTCAAAGTCCCGCTGATCCAGATCCCGGCCCCGCTGGGTGTAAAAATACTGCAGCTCCCGGAAAAAACCGCAGGCCTGACGGACCGTTTCCGGTTCACCGGAAATGGTGACACCCCCGTCTCTGGCCGCAATGGAAACGCCGAACGAACTGCCGATCATCTGCAGATTGGCCACTTCCCGTCCGGCGCATGCTCCATGGAGGCTCAGACCGTTTTCGAAATAAAAACGCTCTTCAGCCATGTCGTTACAGTTTGGGAATCACGAGCTTCATGCCCGGATAGATGCGGTTGGGGTTGCCCTTGAACTGCGCATCGTTGGCTTTCAGAATCGGCATATAGCGGCGCCCGTCACCGTAAAATTTCTGGGCGATCCTGGAAATGGAGTCGCCTTTCTGCACCACATAGACTTCACCAGGCTGCTGAACAGCAGAAGTCTGAACCTGAGTCTTTCCGGAAGCCTTTGCGGGAACTGCCGCCGGGGCCCCCTCCGCAGGGGCAGATTCGCCGGGAATCCCCACCGTATCAACGGCAGCATCAGGCACCGCGGAAGGATCGGCAGCGGCTTTTTCAGCGTCCCCGGCCTTGGGAGCCTGAGCCTCATCCGCGGGAGCCGGTTTGAAATCGGGATCCCGGTTGTCAAAAGTCGCCGGAGGCGCTACACGGGGTGGGCGCCAGGAGGAGTAGCTGGAGCGGATCTGGGACTGCCACTGTTCCTCTTCCGAGCCCAGCTGCGTCTGAGCCAGTTCTGGACCGCATCCTGCCAACGCGATCAGGAGAAGTGAACTTGCCGCACCGCCGACAACGTTTTTTTTCATGCTGTGTTCCTTTCTGAAAAATTCAACCAACAGACCTTTGGCGATTCTGTTTTACCATGATGGAAACAATATACTCTTGATTGAACGACTTTGCAAATTTTCTCGAACATTTTTGCTGTGAAAAGAACGAAAAAAACGGAAAAGATGTTTTTTTTCGCTGAAAAAACTTGAAAAGTTGCAATAACAGGTCATTTTATGCGTTATGTCTGCAGAGTCGGCGGATAATTTACACCAAAGAATTGGAGAAAAGGCGGATGACATATTGGAAGCGGATCCTGGCTGCAGGAATAATAGGCATTTCCGGGTGGTGCACGGCAGCAGACTCTGCCGCTGTCCCCGGAAATACGCCGGCATCTGAGTCCGGACAACATTCCAGAGAGTATGCGGGAAATACCAACTTCGGAGAAGCCGGGCGCGGCTTCCGGGGCGGCCCCGGCCGTTCCGGCATGAGGGAGCGGATGCAGGCCGTCCAGAAGGCTCTCCGCGAAAAGTACCCGAAGGAATATGCCGAAATCGAGAAGCTTCGGGAAACGGACCGCTTCGCTGCCATGCAGCGGACCATGGAACTTGCCCGCAAAGCCGGGATCGAAATGCCCTTCGGCCGCCGCGGCCACCGCATGGAGCGCGACGGTGCAAACCGAGAGTGGACGGAATTTTTTGCCAAGCTCCGTGAAAAGTTCCCGGAGGAACTTCAGGCGGCGGAAAAAAAGATGGCGGCGTCTCCCCAGGAGGCGCTCAAGGATCTGCAGGCCCTGGCCGCCAAAGCAGGGCTGACCGTGCCTTCCAGTGAACTGCCGAGGATGAATGCTCCGGCCCGCCGGCTGAACCGCAACCGCAACCGTTTCATGGTGGCCCGGGCCAATCAGATTCTGGCCCGTACCCGGCCGCAGGAATATGCAAAACTGGAAGTCCTGCGGGAGGTCGATGACGATGCAGCAAGAGAACTTTTCCGGAAAATGGTCCGTGAAGCCGGACTGACTCCGGCACAGCTTCTGGCGGAACCGATGGGTCCGGCCGAAAGTTTCAGTTACAGCGACAAAGATATTGAAGCCAATGATCCATCCTCCTCTTCCTCAGGCCGCAGCTGGGGCGGATTCGGCGGATTCGGCGGTCGCGGACGTATGGGCGGCGGCATGGGCGGCATGGGCGGTCGCGGCAATATGGGCGGCATGGGCGGTCGCGGCAATATGGGCGGCATGGGCGGCATGGGCGGCATGGGCGGCATGGGCGGCATGGGCGGCATGTTCGGTCCTCCGCCAGGATTCTAAGGAAACAATTCCATGTTGTTCGGAGTTCAGGAGTGTGTGGCGATCACCATTGCAGCGGATGGTTCGGTCCGCGGGCTCCGCTGTGTCATCCGGCACCGGAATGCGGTGGTGACGGCGGCGGAAACGCTGCCGCCTGACCGCGATGGACTGGCTCCGCAGCTGAAAAAGATCGGAGCCCTTCTCGGGGTGCGCCGGGATCACATTCTGGTGATCGGTTCTGCAGACTGCCGGGGAGTGTTTTTCCGTACCGAACTGCCTGAAATGCCGAAGCATGAGCTGGAAAATGCTCTGGCGCTGGAAGCGCCGCGCCATCTGCTTTACGGGGGGGAGAATGCACCGATGGCCTTCTGGGCCAAATCTGCCGACAACGGGCGATTCACCTGCTGGGTGTGGACCGCACCGGCGGAACAGTTTGCCCCGCTTTGGCAGATCCTGAACGACCTCCGCTGGCGGCCGGACGCGGTGCTGTCGCCGTATTTTGCGGCAGCGCCCCTGGGCGGAGGAAATGCCGGTTCCATGTACATACCGGACTTCGATCCGGATTTTTTCTGGGAAAACGGTTCCTTTCACCCGCAAACGGAGGGTGTTCCCCGAAATATCGAGCTCAAAAAAAGGCTTGGACAGGAAATCAGCGTTCCTGAGAAATTCGGTGCGGATTTCTGGAACCGGTACCTGGCCTGCGGAATGCTCTGCTGCTGTATGCGCCACGATGCGCAGCAGGATGCCGGCATCCGGGATTTTGACACGCTTCTGCCGGTGGAATTGCGTCCCCGGCGGCTGCGGGCCCATCTGCGTTTTACGGTGATCCTGCTGACGGCCTGTGCTTTGTATTACGGCGGGCGGATGGTGATGGCCATGGGACGGCATTATGTGCAGTACTCCCAGCTTTCCGGTTCCATCCGGCAGCTGAAATCCCGTACCGGTGCACTTCAGCGGAAACTGCGGAGCCGGGAAAAGATGCAGAAGGAGATGGTCCGGATCCTGGAGCAGTACAGCAGCGGGCAGGAACTTCTGCCTCTTCTGGCGCAGCTTTCGGAATCCTTGCCGGCATCGGTACTGGCAAGCAATCTCAAATTGAGCGACTCAGGGATCGATCTCACGCTTCACACCACGCAGGAAAATGTGGATCTGGCGGATACACTGCGGAAATTTCCGTCCTTCAAGGTCGGGACTTTGCAGAACCGGAAAGTGAGCGACACCTTGAATATGGTGACCCTGCGTCTGAAACGGGAGCCGGTAAGGAAATGAAGACAAAAACTTTGTCAATCCGTACTCCGGAAGGTAGAAAACTTCTTGCTTTCTGTGCTTTTGCCCTGACTTTTTCCTGTGTGGTGCTGATGCTGACTTTTGATGTGAATCTTGATTCAGTGATTCCCGATGAGAATCGGATGAGCCAGCTGCGGCGGGAGGAAAAGAAGGCTCTGACGGCATGGAAACAGCTGGAAGCGAAACACCAGATTCTCCTCGAACAGGAAAAAAAGTACAAGGAACTCCTGAATTCCGGCTGGACGGAGGAAAAAAACGGATCTCCGGAAGTGGAGATCCCGAAAATCCTCCATTCTCTGGCACGCAAAAACGATTTGGAACTTTCCGGCGTATCGGCGGTCCGGCGGACCCGGATCAACAATGATCTGACCTTTCTGGAGATCGATGCCAATACCGTGGCCCCCCTGAGCAGTCTGACCGGGTTCTGGCAGGATATCCAGCAGCAGAAGCCGGCCATGGTCTGGCGGAAGATCGACCTCCGTCCGGAGACGGTACAGAATTCCGATCGGGTGATTTTCAACGGGACGATGCGTCTTCTTTTCCTCGGGGAAAATTTCACGGATGGAGGCGCAAAGTGAAAATTCTGATCCTGATTGTCAATCTGCTTCTTTCCGGGGTCCTGGTCTGGGAAACGGTCCATTTTTTCAGCAATTCCTCCAATCTGACGGTCAGCCGGGGGACCCGGGCCAAAAAACATACAGGGGCCGCAGCGGCCAAAAACTCCGTCAAAAAGCCTGCGGAACCGGAACCGGATATCATGCAGAAAATTCTGAACGGCAATATTTTCAACGTGACCCGCTGCCCGGAAGCGGTGGGCGGCCGGGGCGGCGGGATCGCCTCCATGCAGCTGGTAGGGATCTATCACATCGGCGATCAGAAAGGGGCCATCATCACCTTGAATACCCGGAACAATTTCCGGCCCGGACCGGGGGGATGGAACAACCGGGGCCGGCAAAATACCCGGCAGCTCAAACCGCAGCAGACATTCATGCTGGGGGACACCATGGATAACGGGTATGTGGTGTCCGCCATTTACGATGACCGGGTGGAACTGACCCGGGGTGGCGGGCACATGGAACTCCGGCTGGAGCTGGCCTCCCGCCCGGTGACCCAGGCCCGGAATGCGGCCGCATGGCGGGCCAGCCGGCCAACCGCCCAGCAGATGCAGCAGCGCATGCAGATGGATCAAATGATGATGATGCGCCAGCTGATGCAGAGCACCAATCAAATGCAGCGGCAGATGATGAACCAGTCCGCAAACCGCGGCGGCAATACCCGCAGCACCCGGAACCGATAAACAGGATTGCAGAAAATTTACATATAAACGAGGAGCAGAGAATGATGTTGCAGAGGATTTCCCGCGGCGGCGGGTGGTGGAAGCTGGCGAACTGTATATGCGCGGCGGTCATGCTTTTGGGAATGGGCGGGTGCGGCCCCTTCAAGATGGAAAAAAACGGTACGCTCGAAGACCTGGACAAGAAAATGCGCGAAGCGCCGGATGACAAGTTTGATTTCATTGAGCGCAACCGGAAACAGTCTTTCGTCGCCAAGGGCGATGCTCAAAAAGAAGAACTGGGTCCGCAGTCAGTCGGCTCTTCGCCGGAAGAGATCGCCGAGCAGATCCGGAAAGTGCCTCCCCGTCTCCCGCTGGCCCCCAGTGTGAAACCGCCGAAGCGGAAGGTGGCACCCCATTTCTACGAGGACTTCATCACACTGGACGGGGATGAGGAGCTGGACGTCAAGCTGACCTTCAACGGGACGCCCCTGGTGGACACGCTGCCTGCCTTTGCCGACATTCTGGGGTTCAATTTCACCAGCGACCCGGATATCCGGACCAATGTGACGCTGAACATCAATTCCCGCATGACCCGCCGGGAACTCTGGCAGAATTTCGATGATATGCTCCGTCTGGCCGGCTGCGGGGCCATCAAGTCCGGACAGCTGCTGAAGATCATGCTTCAGAACAAGATCCCCCAGCAGGGCGAGCGGCTTGTGGGCGGTCCCGGCAACGGTTCCAGCGCCATCATCAGCCGTTCCATGCTGAATATCGTTTCCCGGGATGCGGTGAACCAGCTGAAGCCTTTTCTGACCAAAGCCGGAACGGCAGTGGATATTTCCAAGACCAACACGGTTCTGGTGAGCGACGATCCGTCCAACATCACCAAACTCCGGGAGATCCTGGACCTGATCGACCAACCCAACCGGAGCCGCTGGCCCAGCACCCTCATCCAGTGCAGCAATGTGAAACCCTCCAAGATGGTGGATGAGCTGACGCTGATGCTGCCGGTGCTGGGGCTCTACGTCACCCAGAGCACCGACCGGACGGAAACGCCCGGATCTGTCCGGCTTTCCGGCGTGGACCGGCTGCAGATCCTGGTGGCCACGGCGGCCAATCAGGAGATGCTAAGCCAGCTGAAAACCTGGGTGGGGATCCTCGACAATGCGTCCAGTCTGGATCAGGAGCGGCTGTACGTCTATAAGGTTTCCCACGGCAAGGCCCGGCAGCTGGCTCAGGCCCTGACGGCGATCTTTGCGGCTCAGGGAGCCAGCCTCACGGTGGACACCTCCACCGGCAACAACCGCACGGAACAGCTGAATTCCCAGTCCACAAGACAGCTCAATCAGACCATTACGGCCACCAACCGGAATACCACCAATGTCATGCCCATCACCCAGGTGGACAAGGCTTCCAGCATTTTCGACACCCCTGTGCGGATCTTTGCCGACGGGGTGCATAACCGGCTTGTCATCCGGACCACCCCCCGGGCCTACGCCATGATCCGGGCCATGCTTTCCCGCATGGACGTGGTGCCCGCTCAGGTGCTCCTGCAGATCATGATCGTGGACATTACTCTGAATGACGGCAACGAGTTCGGTCTGAATTTCAACTTCAGCAACATGGTGGGCGGCGACTGGGTCAATACTACCGGCAGCTTCACCCCCACCGGGACCAATGGAATCGCCATGCCCTCCGGAAATACCGGGTTTTCACTGGGCATTATGGACGGAGACACCCAGCTTGCTGAACTGAAGGCGAAGGCAGGCAGGCAGAATTTGAAAGTCATTTCCAGCCCCCAGATCGTGGTGGCCAGCAATACGGAGGCGAAAATTCAAGTGGGGCAGAACGTGCCGATCCTGACCCAGGACTACACCAATACCGCCGGCGTTTCCGGCAACGTTACCCGGAGCTACAACTACCAGGAGACAGGGGTCATCATGACCATCACCCCCCAGGTCACCAGTGAGGAACTGATCGTGCTGGAACTGGAACAGACGGTCTCCACTGCCACCAAAAATAGCATCACGACGGCAAGTGACACACCCGTTATCGACATCCGGAAAATCAATACCAATATGACCATCGCCAACGGTCAGACCATGGTCATCGGCGGCATCATCAGGGAGGATAATTCCGATGAGCTTTCTTCCGTGCCTCTGGTGGCGGACATCCCGTATCTCCGGCGGCTCTTCGGCAACACCTCCCAGTATGTGAAGCGAACCGAGATGCTGGTGCTGATCACCGGATACATCATCAACGAAAAGAGCCCGGTGGAGGAAATGGTCCGCCGCTACAACAATTCGGTCCGGTCTTTGAGCGTCTTTGAGCGCAAGCTGGAAACCGAGCATGCCCGGGATATGGAGCGCCTCCGGCGCACCCGCAAGGAACAGGAAGCCCTGAAACGGGCCAGGGCCGCTTCCAAACCCGCCGTGGATACGCCGAAACAGGAGACAATGAATCCGGCTTACGAGATCCGGTCGAATGCGGTGGTGGAGCCGTAAATCATGAGTTCAGAAACGCTTGAAAAAGTTCTTTCCGGGCGGTTTCCGGAATACGGTCCGTGGCTGGAGTCCGCCGGAGCCAGAGAGGCGGACCGGAAACTTCTGAACGCGGGCATGATTGCCGAACCGGAACTTATGCAGCTTTATGCGGAGCATTTTCAGCTGCCGGTCGCGGACGAGGAAGCGCTTGGAGAACCGGAGGTGTATCCGGGAATATCATCCGAGGCACTGGAGCGGCTGGGATGTCTGCCCTTTGCCTGGGATGAGGAGTCCGTGCGGATCCTGACGGCGGACCCGTACAGTCTGGACGAAGCGGAATACCTCTTCAGGAATTCCCTGAAACTCTGCTGCCGTTTTGAGCTGGTGCGGCGGGCTCTGCTGGAGCGGCTCCTGAGCCGGGTCGGCCGCGGGGACGAGGAAAAAGAAGAAGCCGATTCTCTGCAGGAGGACGAAAATACCCTCCGGACCATGGCCGGGGAAGCGAAGATCGTCCGGCTGGTCAACGATGTTTTCAGCCGGGCTCTGGACCTGGGCGCATCGGATATCCATGTGGAACCGGGGGAAGAATCGGTTTCCATCCGCTGCCGGGTGGACGGGGTGCTGACGGAGATCATGAGTGTTCCCCGTTCCCAGTTCCCCGCCATTGCGTCCCGGATCAAGCTGATCGCCGGACTCAATATTGCCGAGAGCCGGCTGCCCCAGGACGGCCGGACCAATTTCCAGCTGGGCAAGATGAAACTGGATATGCGTGTCAGCACCATTCCCATTCTGACCGGCGAAAGCATTGTGCTGCGTCTTCTCAACAGCGAATCCATCACCTTTGACCTGAAGACTCTGGGGATGAGCGACGATGTGCTGGAGCAGTTTCAACAGCTGATCCAGATCCCCCACGGGATCATCCTGGTGGTGGGACCCACCGGAAGCGGCAAGACGACCACCCTTTACAGCGTCATTTCCCAGCTGAACGACCAGAAAAAGAAGATCATTACGGTGGAGGACCCGGTGGAATACAAAACCCCCGGACTCTGCCAGATGCAGGTGAATGCCAAGATCGGCGTCACCTTTGCTTCCGGCCTCCGGTCCATTGTCCGTCAGGACCCGGACATCATTCTGGTGGGGGAGATCCGCGACCGGGAAACGGCGGATATTGCCATCAACGCGGCACTGACGGGACACCTGGTATTAAGTACGCTGCATACCAACGATGCTGTGGGGGCCGTGACCCGGCTGCTGGATATGGGAATGGAGAGTTTTCTGGTGGCGTCGGCCATGTACGGTGTGCTTTCCCAGCGGCTGGTACGGAAGATCTGTCCGGTTTGCGGCGGTTCCGGCAAGGCGGAGGACTCTTCCCGCTGCCGCCGCTGCAACGGTACCGGCTACAAGGGCCGCTGCGGGATCTTCGAACTCCTGCGGCTCAATGATGATTTCCGCCGGGCAGTGAATACCAATGCCCCCAGTTCGGAACTGGAGAAGATCGCCGTGGCCAACGGCATGAGGACCCTCAGGGAAGACGGTCTTGCCAAAGTCAAAGCCGGGATCACCACCATGGATGAACTTACCCGTTCCGTGAGCGAGGGCGAGTGACACCAGCCGGTCACCCGTCAGCGGGGACCGTCTGCGCTTCCGGGTGCTGGTGGCGGAACCAGGTCCGCTGACGGCGGGCATACTGACAGGTGGCGGTAATGATTTTTTCCCGCATTTCAGCTTGGGAGATCCTGCCGGAGAGCATATCGCCGATAATGCGGTAGCCCAGAGCCTGATGGGCGGTGGGGGTATCAAACAGCCCTGCCTGAATTGCCGTCCGGGCTTCTTCCACCCAGCCGGCCTTCAGCATGGCGTCCGTCCGGAGGGCGATCCTCCGGCGCAGTTCGTCCGGCTCCCTGGAAATGATCCACGCAGTGACAGGGCGCTTCAGTTTTCCGGTATGCAGCTGCAGTTCCGTCATGGATTTTCCGGTGAGGAGCCGGACTTCGAGGGAACGGATGAGTTTCCTGCGGCAGTCGTGCCAGCGGGTCAGAGATGCCGGATCCAGTTTCCGCATTTTTTCACGCAAAGCGTCAAAGGCGTCATCCCGGTCATATTCCGCATCCAGTTCGGCCCGGAGTTTTGCATCGCCGGGGAGATCGTCCAGACCGTAGAAAAGAGCTTTCAGGTAAAACCCGGTTCCGCCGCACAGAATGGGGGTGAGTTCCTTTTCTTCAGCCTCCCGGATGGCGGCCTCCGCCCGGCGGATGAATTCATAAACGGTAAAGGGGTCTTCCAGTTCACAGTCCCCCACCAGATAATGGGGGATCTCCTCACGTTCCGCAGGTGACGGCTGAGCGGTGCCGATGGGAAGGACCCGGTAGATCTGCATGGAATCGGCGGAGATGACCGCCCCGTGATGTTTGCGGGCGAAATCCAGCGCCAGAGCGCTTTTGCCGGAGGCCGTGGGGCCCATAAAAGCGTAGAGCATCCGGAACATCCTTTCGCAGAAAATGTTTTGCGGCGGCTACTTGCGGGCGTTCCGCATGGCCCGGTCCATATCCCTCCGGTCCTGAGCTTCCCGCATGGCTTCCCGTTTGTCGCCGGCATTTTTGCCCTTGCAGTAGGCGATCTCTATCTTGATGAGCCCCTGCTTCAGGTACATCTTGAGGGGGATCACCGTGCCACCTTTTTCCTGCAGGGTCTGGGCCAGCTTCCGGTTCTCCGCCGCATGCAGCAGGAGCTTCCGTTTTGCCTTCGGCTGGTGGTTGAAAATGCTCCCGTGAGAATACACGGCGATATGGAGATTGATCACATATGCCTCTCCCCGCTCGAACTGGACATAGGAATCCCCCATGACGATGGACCGCTCCCGGCAGCTTTTGACTTCGGTGCCGGTCAGGCGGATCCCCGCCTCATAGCGGTCGCCCACGATGTAGTCGTGAAACGCCTTCTTGTTGGTCGCCAGTACGGGGTCCCGGTTCGATTTCGGGGGCATAGATCACTCACTTTTCTTGAGGAAATTGGCAGCGGATGCTTCAAAACTCTGCCGGTTGGGATAGTTCCCCGCCGTCATGCTTTCCTGCAAAGCTTCCAACGCTTTTTTCTGGGCCGGATTGAGTTTGGAGGGGGTTTCCACATTGACGATGATCAGGAGATCGCCCCGGCCGGACCCCCGGAGACTCGGCATGCCTTTGCCCTTTACCCGGAGCCGGGCACCGGACTGAGTGCCTTCGGCGATTTTGACCTTCACGGCCCCGGACATGGTGGGCACTTCGACAAAGCCCCCCGCCGCCGCGATGTGGAAGGGGACCGGTACTTCGCAGATAAGATCGCTGCCGTGCCGGGTGAAGACCCGATGATTCAACACATGGATCACCACATAAAGATCCCCCGGCTGACCGCCCCGGCGGCCGCTTTCCCCCTCGCCGGAGATCCTGAGCTGACTGCCGGTGTCCACCCCCGGCGGGATCCTGAGCTGGAGTTTGCGCTCCACCCGGACCCGGCCTTCGCCCCGGCATTTCCGGCAGGGACGGTCAAAGACCTCCCCTGCCCCGCCGCAGCTGGGACAGGGCTGGCGCACCTGAAAGAATCCGGTGGAGGCCGTGACCTGCCCGGTGCCGCCGCAGCGCACGCAGCGGGTCTTGCCGGAACCGGGCTCCGCCCCGGATCCGCCGCAGTTGTCGCAGGTATTCATGCGGGGGATGGTGATCTTCTTTTCGGCACCGAAAACCGCATCCTCAAGGGTGATCTCCAGATCGTAACTCAAGTCGCTGCCGTCCGCCGCCCCGTTCCGGGAACGGCCGCCGCCGCCGAAAAATTCATCAAAAATACTGCCGCCGGCACGCCCCCCCCGGGCATTGCCGAAGATCTGGCTGAAAAGGTCGTTGGGGTCCATGAACCCGCTGCCGCCGAAGGGATTGCCTCCCGGTCCGCCGGCGGCACCGCTGAAGGCGTCCGGACCGAACTGGTCATACTGACGGCGCTTGTCGGGGTCGCTCAGGACTTCGTAAGCGTGGGAGATATCCTTGAATTTCTCCTCGGCATCCTTGTTCCCCGGGTTGCGGTCCGGGTGATACTTGAGAGCCAGTTTCCGGTAAGCTTTTTTGAGGTCCTCGGCGGAGACACTCTTGTCCAC